>CAZENI010000350.1:0-9022 GCA_964513055.1 uncultured Opitutus sp. | reverse complement strand
GAACAGCGGCCCGGTGCGCGGCTGGTCGGCAAGGATGGCGGCGAGCTTCGCCTTGAAGGCCTCGAGGGTGGCGCGGTGCTCGGGCAGGGCGGCGAGGTTGGTGTATTGCTTCGGGTCCTTCACCATGTCGAAGAGCTCGTGGCCGCCCGAGCCATCTTCGCGATACTGCATGAACGCCCACTGGTCCTCGCGGAGCAGGAAGCCCTGGCTCGAAGGCGCGACGCTGAAGGCGGTGTCGCGCACGGTGTGGTGCGGGTCGTCGAGCAGCCTCGAGATGTCCTTGCCCTGGATCCCGCGCGGAATCTCCAGGCCGCACAGGCTCGCGACCGTCGGGTAAAGGTCGAGGAGCTCGGTGAGCGAACGGCAGACGGCTGGCTTCTTCCCGGGCACGCTGATGATCAACGGCACGGTGGCGGATTCCTCGCGGAGGCTGACCTTGGCCCAGAAGTCGTGCTCGCCGAGATGATACCCGTGGTCGCTGGTGAAGATGACGATGGTCTTCTCCTCGAGCCGGGCTTCCCGCAGCGCGGCCATGACCTTGCCGACCTGGGCGTCCATGTAGGCGACGCTGGCGTAGTAGCCGCCGAGCGCCTTCTGCTGGCGGCGCACATCCATCTTCATGTTCACGCTGGTCTTGTAGTTGATGCCGGCCTTCGGCGTGTCGTCCCAGTCGCCGGGAACCTTCTCCGGCAGCGCGAGCTTCTCGTAGGGGAGGAATGGCTCGAAATATTTCCGGGGCGCGACAAACGGCACGTGCGGGCGCACGAATCCCACGGCGAGGAAGAACGGCTGGTCCTTGTGCGCGGCGATGAGACTGGCGGCCTTGACGGCGGTGCGGCCGTCGGAGTGGGCGAGGTCGTCGCCGTCGGCCTCGACGACGACGAAAGTGTTGCCGCCGACCACGGGCTTGGCGCCGTCGGGATTTCCCTCGAGGATCTCGCCCGTGCCTGGCGCCCTCCACTCGGGGCCCGGGCTGTTGAAGCGCTCCGTCCACGAGGCGGGATCGTCGGCGCCGTCGCCGCCCTCCTCGATGCCGCCGGGCACGCCCATGTGGAAAATCTTGCTGACCCGCGCGGTGTAGTAGCCGGCGCGCTGGAAATGCTGCGGCCACGTGGGGCGATCGCCGAGCTGCGGGCGCGGGCTGGTGTAGCCGAGCACGCCGGTGGCATGGGGATAGTAGCCGGACAGGAACGACGCGCGGGACGGGCCGCAGTAGGTGCCCTGGCAATACGCGCGGGTGAAACGCGTGCCGCGGGCGGCGAGCGCGTCGATGTTCGGCGTCTTCACGACGGGGTTGCCGTAGCACGACAGCGCCGTGGCGGTGAGGTCGTCGGAGATGAGGAAGAGAACGTTGAAGCGCGGCGCGGCGGGCGCGGCGGCAGCGAGCGTGGCGGTGAGCGCGAGGGCGGCGAGGAGGAGGGCGGCGGGACGGCGCGGCATGGGAAAGGCGTGGGCGTGGGACGCGCCGCCTAGCAGCGCATCGTCTTGCGCTTCGGGGCGACGGCGGCGTCGCGACGGCTCTTGAGAATGTAGCTCTCGGCGTCGGGGACCTTGCAGTCCGTGTCGCCCATGTCGACTTCGACCTTGCCGAGCTTGCGGGCGGTCGCGATCGCCTTGTCGCCGAGCGCGGCGACGTAGGTGCCGCAGGAAATCACGAAGCTGTTCATGGCGTAGCGCACGTCGTTGTCGGCGGTCGGCATGGTCTTGGCCACGCGATCGAGCAGGGCGGAGAGCTGTTTCACGGGGAGCTTCTCGTCCGGCAGCGTGGCGACGAACCCGCAGAGGGTTTTCCACCCGGCATCGGCGATGGCCGGCTTCGGTGAGTCAATCCACTTGAGCGCGAGGGCCAGACCCTCCGGGTGCTCGACGGTCACCCACGGCACGGTGTTGCCGGAGATCATGCTCCAGGCGGCCGTCTCCAGCCATTTTTGAATCTGGGCCACGGTCATGACTTTTCCGTCGGCGACCATGCCGGCGAGATATTGGGCGTCGCCGTTGCCGGTGGCGTAGAGCGCGAGCGCGAGCTTCTGGTCGCCTTTGATCTTTTTGAGGATCAGTTTCATGTCGCTGATCTTCACGCCGAAAAGCGGCTCCTTGGCGCCGTGGCGGAACATGGTTCGCCGGTAGGATTCGCTGCCTTTGGCGGCGAGCTCGGACATCACTTCGTCGAGGGTCATGGGGGCGGGGGTGTTTTGGTAGCGGAAAGCGTGAGCTTTTCGGAGGCGAACGAAACGCTCACGCGTTCCGCTACAATCGCCAGGTTGGGTTCAGCGTTTGGTCTGGGTGAAATCGAGGTAATCGGTCGTGCCGACGCGCGAGCGGTGCAGCTCGAGCGCGTAGCGACCCTGGGCGGTGGCGGCCTGCACGCGCTCGACCGTGCGCTCGACGCGGACGGTGTCGGGCGTGGGGCCGTCGCGTAACAGTTCAGTCATGACGCGGCCCAGCATCGCCGGCGCGCGCGCGACGCCGTGCAGGTGGCAGAGCGTGACGGCGAGATCGATGTTGCCCGTGGGCACGCGGCTGCGGGTGGCGCGCTTGAAGGCCGGGCCCGACGCGGTGAGGCGGAGGGTGATGTCGAACGGGCTCGACGTGCCGTGGCCCGCGACGCCGCCGGAAGTGGTGTGGCCTGCGTAGCCGTGGGCGTTGGCGGCGTCGGACCAGTTCGCATCGACGAGGATGTCGGCGGTGCGCGCGTGTTGAGAGTGGATCGCGTCGAACGACAACGTGCCGGGCACAAAACCGTCCGTGCCGCCGGGCGTGGCGGCGCGGGTGAAGAGCGCGCCGACCCAGTCGACTTCCTGCAGCGCGCGCACGATGCGGCGGATCTTCTCGTCGCCGCCCTTCTGCACGTAGAGCTGGTTGCCGCCGATGATCTTCACGCCGTCGATGAGTCCGCGCGCGGTGAGGAGCGCGGTGAGATTGAAGGGGCCGCCATGCGTCGAAAAACCGTGGTCCGCGGTGATGAGAAGGTTCACGCGCTCGCGCAGTCCGCGTTGCGCGAGCGTGGCGAGCAGGCGGCCGAGTTCCTCGTCGATGTGGCGCAGCGCTTCGAGGGTCGGCGGAGCGCCGATGCCGTGCTTGTGCGCGGTGCCGTCAGGATCGGTGAGCCACATCAGCGTGACGTCGGGCTGGAATTCCTTCAGCGCGATCTCGAGGTAGGCGTCGATCGCCCAGCGATTGGCGGCGCGGTTGGGATTCGCGGAAGCTGGCGGAGGACCGAGCACGGCGTCGGCGCGCGCGTGCAGGGATTCGGGCCGCACGAAATTGCGGCTGCTGAAGACGGGTGAAGTCGCCGTGGGCTGGTGATTGAGCAGCAGCGCGGAGCCGGTGGTGCCGGAGCCGGTGACGAAGACCTTCTTGCCGGCGCGCGCGAAGAGGGCGGAGAGCGTCGGGGCGGTGAGAAGCTGGCCACCGGTCGCGGTGTCGGCGGCGAGGAGCGCGGCGGCGTCGCCGGTGTCGATCGCGGCTGGTGACGCGACGGGCAGGTAGATCGTGTTGTTCAGCAACCCGTGCGCGCGCGGATAGGTGCCGGTCGCGATGGACGCGGAGTTGACGCGCGTGACGGTGGGAAAGACGGCATGGTGCGCTTCGCCGATCGCGCCGGCTTCGCCCAGCGCGAGGAGGTTGGGCATCAACTCGCGCGTGATGTAGTCGGGGCGCAGGCCGTCGATGACGATGACGAGGCTGGAGTGGGGCGGCTCGGCGGCAGCGGCCCTGGCCGCGAGCGAGGAGAGTGCGAGGGCGAACAGCGCGCAGAGGATGCGGGCGGAGGGGGAGGCGCGAGCGCCCGCGAGTGGTGGGCAGTCCACTCGCTGGCGCTCGGGGCTACGGGAGCGGGGGGCGTTCATTGCTCCACGGCGATCGCGAAGAGCTGCTTCTGGCCGGTGAGGTAGAGCACCCCGTTGGCGGCGGTAGGCGTGCCGTGCGCGAGATCCGGAAGCGTTTCGTTTTTCGCGAGGAGCTTCTTCTCCCGGCCGGCGGCGAAGACGGCGACCATGCCCTCGGCCGTCTGGACGTAGACCTTGCCGTCGGCGACGAGGGGCGAGCCCCAGGTGTTGGACTTGAGATCGTCGAACCAGAGGCGCTTGCCGGTGGCGGCGTCGATGCAGCTCACGAAGCCCGGCGTATCGACGGCGTAGACGAGGCCGTCGTGCACGGCGACGGTGGAGATGCTGTCGCTGTAGTCCTCGCCGCCGAGGCGCCAGAGTTCGGCGGTCGCGGTGACGTCGCCGCGCTGCGTCGCGTCGATGCAGCGCAGCGCGCCGGGACCGGCGCTGGCTTCGGGTTCACCGATGGCGAAGTAGACGCGTTCGCCGACGAACACGGGGGCGCCGAGCAGGTTGAAGATCGTCTCGGGCTCGCCGGTCGGGGACGGCTTCTCGTGGGCCTTGGCGTTGAATTTCCAGAGCAGCTTGCCCGTGGCCGGCGCGAAGCTGTAGAGCCAGCCGTCGCCGCCGGGAAACGCGACCTGCGGCTGGCCGGCGACGACGCCGTATCCGGGCGAGCCCCACTGACCGCTGATGATTTTGTTGCCGGGGGAGCTGTCCTGCCAGACGACCTTGCCGGTATGGCGGTCGACGGCGATGAAGCTGGGCGCGCCGGGGTTCTTGATCTTGCCGGTCTTGTAGTCGGTGCCGTTGCCGGTGACGACGAACACGAGGTTGTCCACGACGAGCGGGGACGACGCAGAGGCCTGGTTGGGCGAGACGCCGAGCGTCGCGCGCAGATCGAGGAGCCACGCCTCCTTGCCGTCGGCGACGGCGCGCGCGACGAGTTCGCCGCGATTGCTGACGTAGTAAACGCGATCGCCGGCGACGCACGGCGTGGAGCAGATGCCGATGGTGCCGTCGTCCTCGCCGGGATTGCGCAGCTTCTCATGCGTGGCCTGCCAAAGGAGGCTGCCGTCCTTCTCGGAAAAGCACTTCAGCACGCCGCGCTGCTCGGTGGGATTGGGCGCGGGGTGATCGGTGCCGATGAACACGCGGCCGCCGCTGATCACGGGATTGCCGAAGGTCACGCGGCCGAGCGGCGCGGTCCACTTGATGTTCTTCTTCGGCTTCTTGCCGCCGGCGTCCCACTCGACGGGCAGGCCGCGCTCGGTGGAGACCATGTTGCGGTCGGGGCGGCCGCCGAGCATGGGCCAGTCGGCGGCGGGGGCGGCGGCGGTCGTGAGGGCGAGCGCGGCGACGGCGAGGTGGCGCAGCAGGCGGGCGCCGTTTTCCACGTTCGTAGTTCCGGTTTCAGACGGAAGGTGATTCGGATTCCGCCTGAAAGCGGGACGGCGAGCGGGCAGCGCGGGCATGGCAGAGTGGTTTCGGCTCATTTGCCGCCGATGCAGACGAGGTGGGTGAAGGTTTTCACGTAGAGGCGGCCGCCGTCGACGCAGGGCGTGCTGTGCGTGCCTTCGGCGAGGGGATTGCGGGCGAGCGGCTTGAACTCGTCGCCGGTGGCGAGGACGATCATCTCGCCCTTGGTGCTCGGCACGAAGATCCGGCCGTCGATCAGGACGGGCGAACCGAAGAACTCCGCGCGCAGTCGCTCCGTCCAGATCACGCGGCCGGTCGCCGCCTCGAGCGCGCTGGCGATGCCGGCGTCGCTGATGAGATAGAGGCGGCCGTCGAGATAGAGAGGAGTCGGCACGTAGGGCGTGCCGGTGCGCAGCGTGTAGGCGGCGTGAGTCTTACTCACGTCGCCCTTGCCGCCGAGTTTCACGGCGGTGAGGTAGTTGCCCATGCCGCCGCCCTGGCCGCAGCTCCCGATCACGAGATCGCCGGCGACGACGGCGGAGGCCACCATGCGTTTGTCGAAGAGCGGCGCCTCCCAGTTGGGGGCGCCGGTGCGCGGATCGATGCTGGAAAGGCCGTGCGCCTGGCCGGTCAGCAGGAGCTCGAGCGTGCCGGCTGCCGTCGTGTGCAGGATGGGTGTCGCATAGGCGGTGCCGCCGCGTTCGGCGCGGCGCGGGGCCTTCCACACGGGTTTGCCGGTGGCGAGGTCGAGGGCGATGATGAAGCTCTCGGCGTCCTGGTCGTTGGTCACGATCACGGTCTCCTCGAAAATCATGGGCGACGCGCCGTGGCCGTGCTGCGAGGTGAACGTCCCGAGGTCGCGGCTCCACAGTTCCTGGCCGTCGTGGTCGAAGGCGCGCACCCAGAAATGTTCGCTGGAGACGAAGCACGCGATCACGCGGCGCGCATCGACGACGGCCGAGGCGTTGGCGTAGCCGGAATTCCGGTTGCCCGGGCGATGTGTGGGGAGCGTGTAGCTGCGGCGCCAGAGTTCGTGGCCGTCGCCTTTCCGCAGGCAGACGAGCGCGCGCTCCTTGCCGGCCTGCAGGGCGGTCAGCAGGAAAATGCGCTCGCCCCAGATCACCGGCTGCGAATGGCTGTCGCCGGCCACGGGCACGCGCCAGCGGAAATCCTGCTCGGTCCAGACGGTCGGGATGCCCTTGGCCGGGCTGAGGCCGCTGCCGTTGGGGCCGCGGAAGCGCGTCCATTCCTGGGCGGCGGCGTCGCCCGCGGCGAGCGCGATCCAGAGCAGGGTGAACAACGCGCGGCGCGGGAGATTTTTCATGGGCGATGGGAGCCGGGGGAGACGGCCGTCACGAGCGGAGGAGCACAGCGTCGGGGTGTTTCGCGGTCAAGGCGCGTTGAGGAAGTTCTGGATGGAGAAAGTCGGAGAGGATGGATGTGGAAAGCGGGAAAGCAGGAGAAGAGCGCGACGCGTTGCGCTTGCGGGCGGGCGCGAATCCACGGAGCGTCCGCTGCGTCTTTCCTCCCGCCCCATGAAATTGAAATCCGTGCGTGTGTTTTTCTGCTTTCTGATCGTGACCCCGTGGCTCGTGTGTGCCGCCGACTCCGGCGACTGGCCGGCCTGGCGCGGGCCGACGCGCGATGGGCACGCGGCGGCGGGCCAGACCGTGCCGGTGAAATGGAGCGAGACCGAGAACGTGATCTGGCGCACGCCGGTGCGCGGCCGCGGCCACGGCTCGCCGACGGTCGTCGGCAACCGGATCTACCTCGCGACGGCGGACACGGCGGCGGAGGAGCAGTGGGTGCTCTGCTTCGATCGCGCGACGGGCAAGCCGGTGTGGGAGACGCTCGTGCATCGTGGGAATCTCGAGAAGGGCGGGCACCGCCAGGCGTCGCAGGCGTCGGCGTCGGTCGCGTGGGACGGCGAGCGGCTGTTTATCAATTTTCTCAACGACAAGGCGATTCACACCACGGCGCTGAGTCCCGACGGAAAGATCCTCTGGCAGCAGCGGGTGGCGGATTTCGTGGCGCACCAGGGCTTCGGCTCGTCGCCGGTCGTGCACGAGTCGCTCGTGCTGGTCACGGCCGATCATCGGGGCGGCGGCAAGTTTGCGGGGCTCGATCGCAAGACGGGCAGGGTGGTTTGGCAGCATGACCGCCCGAAGATTCCCAACTACGCCTCGCCCGCGCTGGTCACGATCGGCGGGCGCGCGCAGATGGTGACGCCCGGGTGCAATCTCGTCACGAGCCTCGATCCCGCTACCGGCAAGGTGTTGTGGGAAGTCGCGGGCTCGACCGAGGAGACGGTGGTGACGGCGGTGACGGACGGGAAGCGGGTGTTCGTGGGCGGCGGCTATCCGAGGAATCACATGGTGGCCATCGAAGCGGACGGGTCCGGCCGGGTCGCGTGGCAGAACGGCACGCGCGTCTACGTGCCCTCGATGCTGGTGCGCGACGGCCATGTGTTCGCCGTGCTCGATTCGGGCCAGGTCGTGTGTTGGAAATCGGATACGGGCGACGAACTCTGGCGCGAGAAGGTCGACAAGGATTTCTACGCGTCGCCCGTGATGCTCGGCAGCCGCATCTATGCGACGAGCCTGCGCGGCGTGACGTCGGTGTTCGACGCGACGCCGGCCGCCTTCAAGCTCGTGGCGCAGAACCAGCTCGGCGACGAGGCGGTGGCGTCACCGGTGATCTGCGGCGGCCGGCTCTACCTGCGGCACGCGAAGAAGGGCGACGCGCGGCAGGAGTATTTGTGGTGCATCGGGGAGTGAGGGGAGGGGAATTGCCGATTGCCGAATGCCGATTGCCGAGTTGAAATACCAGCGGACGGGATGGTGGAGGGTGGGGCTCGGGCTTTTGGCGCTGATTTCGATCCATGGTGAGTGCGCTGAGCCGCGGGCCGGTGCGGAGCTGATCGCGTCGGCGGAACCGGGGTGGCCGCAGTTTCGGGGGCCGCGGCGCGATGGCGTGAGCGATGAGCGCGGGCTGCTGCCGGCGTGGCCGGAGGGCGGGCCGAAGGAGGTGTGGGCGGCGACGGGCGCGGGGAAGGGCTTCTCGTCGCCGATTGTCGCGGGCGGGCGGATTTATCTCACGGGCGATTTTGGCGAGGACGTGTTCGTGGTCGCGTTCGATCTGCAGGGGAAACCGCTGTGGCGGGCGAAAAACGGCGCGGCGTGGCTGAACCAGTATCAAGGCGCACGGGCGTCGGTGACCTACGCCGGCGGGAAGGTGTATCACGAGAACGGGCACGGGCGCGTGACCTGCCTGGACGCGGCGACCGGGCGGGAAATCTGGGCGTTGAACGTGCTCGAGCGTTTTCGCGGCGAGAACATCACGTGGGGCCTGAGCGAGTGCCTGCTGGTCGATGAGCGGGCGGTGTATGTCTGCGCCGGTGGACGCGACGCGCTGGTGGTCGCGCTCGATCGCGAAAACGGCGCGGTGCTGTGGCGGAGCGAGCCGCTGTTTGAGAAAGGTCCAGCCGAGGCCGCCGAGACCGCGGGCTATGCGGCGCCGATCCTGGTGCGCTTCGCCGGCCGGCGGCTGATCATCGGCGCCTCGGCGCGGCATCTTTATTGCATCGAGGCGGACTCGGGAACGCTGCAGTGGACGCGGCCGCGGCCGACGTCGTATGCCGTGCTGGCGATGTCGCCGGTGCTGGTGGGCGACGCGGTGTTCATGGCGGCGCCGTTCGGCCCGCCGGCGACGTTGCACCGATTGGTAGCGCCGGCGTCCGTCGGAGGAAAGGTCGGCGTGGAGGACGGCTGGACGGC
>CAZENI010000349.1:0-9029 GCA_964513055.1 uncultured Opitutus sp. | reverse complement strand
CGACGCGATCCGGTCCGCCCGCGGCTAGCTCGCTGCGACCGGCTCGGCCGGGTGCCCGTCGGCCTGCGCCTCCGGCGCCGGTGCCGGCTGGCCGACCATGTCGCCGGATCGGATGAGCAGCCAGCTCGCGATGCTGCCGGCGATCGCGATCGCGGCGCCGATCAGCAGGATCTCGTTGAGGCCGCCGATGAACGCCTGATCGGCGGCCGCGACCGCCTGATCGCGCCGCGCGGGGTTCGCGGCGAGAAAGCTCACGCTGCCCAGCGCCAGTTGCGCGGTGAGAAACGGATTCTGACCCGGATCACTCTGCTCGCAGGCGACGCAGCGGGCCTCGTCGTAGATGCTGAACCAGAGGTTGAACCGGCGCAGCAGCTCCACGAACCACTGGTGCGTGAGCGACTCGGGCACGAGGATCAGCACGCGGCGCGCGCGCCCCACCGCCAGCAGCCGCTGCACGATCAGGCAGGCCTCGATCGTCTTGCCGAGGCCGACCTCGTCCGCGAGCAGCACGCGCGGAATCTGCCGCGCCGCCACCTCGTGCAGGATGAAGAACTGGTGCGGGATCAGGTCGACGCGCCCGCCGAGGAACCCGCGCACCTCCGACTGCCGGAAGCGCGCCTGCGCCCGCAGCGCCTGGAAACGCAGATCGAACACCTCGCCCGGCTCGACCTGCGCCGCCAGCAGGCGCTGCGCCGGCGAGTCGGCGTTGGTCACATCCGAAAGCGCGTCCTCGCGCACGCGCCGCCCGGCGCCAGCGTAGGTGAGCACGCCGCCGTCCTCCTCGACCGCCTCGATGGCGAACGTCACGCCATCGCGCGCCGTGATGCTCTCGCCCACCCGGAACTGCACCCGTTTCAACACCGGCGTGCCCAGCGCATACAGCCGCTTCTCCGCCGTCGCGGGAAACTCGATCGCGATTCGCTTCGCGGCCGCATCCACGCGCGCCACGACGCCGAGCCCGAGCTCGGGCTCCCGTTCACTCATGCAGCGCTGACCGACGATCCCAGGTGACATGCGCTGTGTATGAAGCCCAAAGCCGCCCGGATGCAAAGGCCTACACGCGGGATTCTTCAGCGTGCCGTTCGCTCCGGCCGCCAAGTTGAGGACTGGAAGAGCTCCCCGACCCGCGCCACCGCCATCTCCAGCCGAGCCTCGGGCGAACCGCGCAGGAGGTGCCACGGCACAGGTTGCGCCGCGAGAGCCTCCTCGAACCAGCGATGCATCTCATGCCGGATGTGCTCCCCGTCGCGCAGACCGTCCTGCACGAACGGAATCTCATCACCCGTCAGCAGGTAAAGATCGCATCGCACCGCGGCCCCGATCGCGTCGACCGCCGGGCTGCGTGCACCGACGTAGCGTCGGTGCCAGAGGCCGGTCGCAAAGGCATTCGTGTCGCAGATCAGCATTCGATTGGCTTCGCGCGCCGCGTTGTCTTCCCGGCGGCTCTGTTCGGCGGCAATCTGAACAAACTCCTCCGAGTCCCAGGCAATCGAACCCGCAGCCGCCTTTCGCACCGAATACTCCCGCCCGTATTCCTCGACCCAATTCGTGCCCAAGCGGGCCGCCAGTGCCCGGGCGAGCGTCGTGGTGCCAGTGGATTCCGCGCCCAGCACACAAACCCGTTTCGCCAGCCAGCCCCGCACGGGCGGCGCGAGGTAATCCCATTCAGCGAACGGATCCGCGCGCACCCGGGTGCCGGATACGGGCACCCGGCCGCGCGCCTTGTCGACCGCAACATGCCGGGCGCCCATCAGCGCCGCATAGGCGTCACCGTAGTGTTCCGACGTAAACACCGCATCCGGCGCGCGGCCGAGCCAGCGCAGCGTGTTCTCCGCCCAGATCCGGGAGTCGTTCTCGTCGTAGCGATCGTCGATCACGAGCACGCGAGCTGTCGGATGCAGTTCCTGCAGCCAGCGGCCACGCACCTCGCCGGCAACGAAGTCGCCCGGTTTCGCGCACACAATCACGACAACGTCGGCGGACTGCGACACGGCGGTCTCGATCAGCAACTGATGGCCGCGGTGCGGCGGCAGAAATTTCCCGATCACCAGACCGAGGCCAAAGTTCATGCCGCGATGCGTTCCGCCCTCCACGCCTGCCGCCATTCCCGCACGCCGAGCAGGCACATGCCGAGGAAAACGGCGTAGAGCACCGCCGTGAGTGGCAACCCGCGGCTCAGGTAGAGCGGCACATAAATGATGTCCGCCACGATCCAGAGTATCCAGTGTTCGATCCGTTTCCGACACAGCAGGTATTGCGCGGCCAGACTCAATACCGTCGTGAGAGAATCCCAGAACGGCGCGGAGCCATTGACGGCGATCAGCAGCTCGCGCAGGGCCCATGTCGCCAGTGGGACGGCCGCGGCGAGCACCAGCCACTCGGTCCGGGTCGCGCGACTGATCTTCAGCGTGGTGCGCTTCGGCCCGCCACGAAGCCACTGCCACCAGCCGAGCCCCCCAAGCCCGAAGTAGACCACCTGCAGCCCCATGTCGGCGTAGAGCCCGGCCCGAAGAAACAGGAAGAAAAACACGACATTGTTGGCCAACCCGATCGGCCAGTTCCAGTGGCTCTCGCGCACGACAAGCCAGACGCACACGCCGCCGGTGGCGAAGCCCCACGCCTCCGTCGGCGGAATTGACCACCAACGAAGATAGGACGCCATCAGCACGAGCACCGAAGCGCACGCCATGGCGGCCAACTCTTGCCGCGCCAGTGCTGACGGGTCGGTGCGAAGGGCTGAGCCGGATACCACCGTGCCCCCGACGTCGTTCACGGCCGGCCCCCGAACGTCACGAAGTCATCCAGTTCCAGCCAGTCGAACCACGTGGCGATGTCCTCGCGGTGCGGCGCATTCTGCCGGTGGACGTCGTTGAAGAAGGCCCGCTTGTCCGGGACCGTCGGCGTAAGCTGCTCCAGCCACGCGGACCAGGCGGCAATCTCCGCGGGATGGCGCACGGGCTGCGCGTTCGTCTGCACGTAGGCGAGCAGTTCGCCGTCGCTCTTCCCCGTTTTCACTTCGGCGAGAAACGCCTCCGCATTCAGCCCGGTGTAGGCAAAGAAGCGCGCGTCGAACGGACACGGATAGTGAAAGTCGCCCAGCTTGCCGGCCGCGCAGGCGCGCGCCTTGTCGATCAACCGCGGCAGGTGCACATAGCCGCCGAGCCGGGTGCGCGGGCTGCGCGGCGGATGGCGCGTGAGATCGGGCGCGTTGAAATTGATGGCCGATGCGGCGGTCGCGGCCGGGTTGGTATAGGCGGATTCGAGGGACGATGACATGGCTCCAGCGAACGAATCACACACCCATGCGTCCATACACTTCCGCGCTGGGAAGCGCGCGGTCGGTGTAGGTGAACGTCCCGCTCTGCGCGATCTCGCGCGCGGCTTCGAGGCACGCGGTCATCGCCGCGCGGTGCAGCGACGGCCCGGTGCTGATCCGGCGCACGCCCGCGGCGGCGAGTTCCGCCACCGTGAAGGGCTTGCCCGGGATTCCGGCGATCACGTTCACCGGCTTCGTCACGGCGGCGCACACCGTCCGCACGGCGGCGAGATCCGGCAGGCCGGGCGCGAAGAGCACGTCTGCCCCCGCCGCCTCGAACGCCTGCAGCCGGCGGATCGTGTCGGCGAGGTCCGGGTTGCCGCGGATGAAATTCTCGGCGCGCGCAGTCAGCACAAACGGCACCGGCAGCGCCCGCGCCGCCGCCACCGCCGCCGCCACGCGCTCCACCGCGAGCTCGAACTCAAACAGCGGCCGCGCACCGTCGCCCGTCGCATCCTCGATCGATCCGCCCGCCAGCCCCGTGGCGGCCGCGAGGCGAACCGTCTCCGCCACGATCTCCGGTGCATCGCCGAAGCCCTTCTCCAAATCGCCCGACACCGGCAGGTCCGTCGCATCGACGATCACCCGGCAATGCGCGAGCGCCTCGGCCCGCGTGATCGCCCCATCGCGGCGGCCGAGCACGATCGCGGCCGACGCGCTAGAGGTCGCGAGCGCCTGGAAGCCGAGCCCCGCGAGCACGCGCGCCGAACCGCCGTCGAACGGATTCGGAATCACGAAGGTCCCGGACTGGTGCAGCGCCTGGAAGCGCCGGACTTTTTCGAGTTGGGTGAGTGACATGCGCCGAACGCTGCGCGGGCCGCCGCCCGTTTCAATGCCGGCCTGGCGCGACTCCGATACAGCGCTGCACAAAATACCGCCACCGCCGCCCCGCCAAACTACCTGCAACGAAATCAACGTTCGGCGCCGTAACCCCAGCTACCTTCTTCGTTGCCTTCGCGCTCTTCTGTTCACTCCCGTCGCTTCGACGAACGCCTCACCGCGTCCAAGCCCGGTTGCCCACCTCGGAGATTGGCACACAGCCACGGTAGGCACCCGGGATCGGATCGTAGTGAGTCACGTGCCGGCCCACCGGCTCCGACGTGAAATAACCCAGGATCGTCAGCTCGCGGAGCTGGTGAAAAAACGTCCGCTCCTTCGCCTGCGATGCTTCCGCGATCCGCGTGAGCACGGCGTCCTGCTCGGCCGCGGCCAGTTGGGCGAACCCGCGCCGGTGCGCAGCCTGGCTCGCCGCCTCGACCTCCGCGAGGCCGGCGATAAACATCGCCTGCTCCGGCGCACTCAGGAATTCGCCCACCATCAAGTCGATGAACGCCGGCACCCCGACCTCACCCGCGCCGGGCGTGTCGGTGCGCGGGAGAATCCGTTCGGCCGCGGCCGCCACGAGGGCGAACTGCGCCGGCGTCAGGTGCACGGGCCGCGCCGCGGCGCCGGACCCGGTGGCGGCGGTCGCCGCCGCCTGGGCGCGCGCGACGCCGGCGAGAATCGACGGGGCGATCGCCACGCCGAGCAGTGCGACGGCGCGCTGGATGGCTTCGCGGCGGGTGAGAGCTTCGGAGGAGGGATGCATGGCCAGGGACGTCCGCGGGTTCACAGGTTGCGCTTCTTGAGTTCGTTCACGGCGTGGTCGCACGCGCGCGCCGTCAGCGCCATGTAGGTGAGCGACGGATTCACGCAGCCGTTCGAGGTCATGCACGCGCCGTCGGTCACGAAGACGTTGGGCACGGCGTGGACCTGGTTCCAGGCGTTGAGCACGGAGGTCTTCGGGTCGCGGCCCATGCGCGCCGTGCCCATTTCGTGGATGCAGAGCCCCGGCGCGCTCACGTCGTCGAAGGGCGTCACGTCCTTCAGCCCCGCGGCCTCGAGCATCTCGACGGCCGAGGCCTTCATGTCCTTGCGCATCGCCCACTCGTTCTCCTTCCAGCCGCAGTCGAACGTCACCGTCGGCTGGCCCCACTTGTCGCGGACCCGGTCGTTCAGGTAGAGCCGGTTGGCGTGATACGGCAGGCACTCGCCCCAGGAGCCGATGCCGAAGCGCCACGGGCCGGGGGCGATCAGGTCGGCCTTCAGCTTCGACCCGAACAGCGCCAGCTCCTTGATATTGCGCGTCCAGTCGACGCGGCTCGCGCTGCCCTGGTAGCCGAAACCGCGCAGGTAGTCCTTGCGCGCGGTCTCCTTGTTCAGGTTGCGGAAACGCGGAATGTAGATGCCGTTCGGCCGGTTGCCCTTGTAGTAGCGATCGGCAAACGCGTCCGACATGCCCGAGGCGCCCACCTTGAAGTGATGGTCCATCAGGTTGTGCCCGAGCTCGCCGCTGTCGTTGCCGAGGCCATTGGGAAAGCGGTCCGACTTCGAGTTCAGCAGGATGAATGTCGAGGCGACCGCGGAGGCGCAGTTGAAGATCACCCTGGCGTGAAACTCGATCACCTCGCTGGTCTGCGCGTCGATCACCCGCACGCCGGTGGCGCGCTTCTTCTCCGGATCGAAGATGATCTGGTTCACGATCGAGAACGGCCTGAGCGTGAGATTGCCGCTGGCGTAGCCGGCGGGGAGCGTGGCGGCGTTGCTGCTGAAATAGGCGCCGTAGGGGCAGCCGCGGATACAGCGGTTGCGCGACTGGCAGCTCCCGCGACCCTGGTGCGGCTGCGTGAGATTGGCGACGCGGCCGATGATGATCGGCCGGCCGGCAAACGCACTCGCGACGCGCCGCTTCACGTCGATCTCCAGGCAGTTCATCTCCATCGGCGGCAGGAACTGGCTGTCGGGCAGATGCGGCAGGTTTTCCTTGCTGCCGCTGATGCCCGCGAAGCGCTCCACATGGTCATACCACGGCGCGATCTCCCGGTAACGAATCGGCCAGTCGACGGCGACGCCCTCCTTGGCGTTGGCCTCGAAGTCGAGGTCGCTGAAACGATACGACTGCCGGCCCCAGAGCAGCGAGCGACCGCCGACGTGATAACCGCGCATCCAGTCGAAGCGCTGGTCCTCGCTGTAAGGATTATCGACATCGTCGACGAACCAGTGCGCCGCGGCCGGGTGCGTGGTGTAACCGGTGCGGTTCTGCTTCTGCTGCCGCGCGAGCTGCGCCTCCGGGCTCCGGGTGCGGCCCGCGAACTCCCAACTCTCCATCATCGCAGTCGGGTAGTCGCCGTGCTTCACGTCCCGACCGCGCTCGAGCACGAGCGTCCTGAGTCCCTTCTCGCTCAACTCCTTCGCCGCCCAGCCGCCGCTGATGCCGGAGCCGATGACGATCGCGTCGTAAGTGTTCTGCCGGGTGCCGGCACCTTGGAGATTGGCCATGGGGGATGGGGAATGGGAAAAGAAGCAGGGAGACGGATTTGAAGGTGGAAAGCAGGAAATCAGGAAAAACCGCCCGGCGGCGCCAGTGCATCGGGTCCGATCCCTTCACCCTTTCCTGCTTTCCCCATTCCAAATGTCTTGTCCAGGAATTCCTCATCCCCGCACACGCAGCCGCGCGGTGAAGCTCCAGAGGCCCTTCACGTTCTGGATTTTGATTAGGATCTGGTTCGGGCCCTTCTTCAGTCGGAGCGGAACCACATCGTCGTCGAGCCGGCTCGTGCGCGCCACCCACTTGTCGTTCACCCGCTCGCCATTCAGCCAGATGCGCAGGCCGTCGTCGCTGCCGATGCCGAGCCACGCGTCCGTCTCCTCGGGCGAATCGAACTCCGTCCACGCATAGCCGATACAGTAGTTGTGCGAGTCGCGGTCGGCGCCGCCGAGGAGGTCGACCCGCGCGTTCTCCGCGTTCACCCGCTTCCAGGTGAACTTCTCGCCGTCGACTTCCTGCTTGGCGCCCGCCACGGGCCGGACGCTCGCGGCGCCGCCCTCGGTGAACCAGTCGCTGTTGAACGCGTTCATCTGCGACTTGCTGGAGACCTTGTTCGGATCGCCCGCCGTCACTGCCTGCAGCATCACCGTGCCGTCCGCCGCGATGCTGTCGATCAACGAGAAGACCCGTTCCGGCACCTTGATCGGCTTCAAGACGAGCCAGCTTTTCAACGGCACATCGAGGCGGGCGTCGCCCTTGACCCAAGCAGCGTCGGCGGCGAGCCGCGCGTCGGGCGGCCCAATCTTCAGGGCGTAGTGGAAAGTCCCTGACACCGGCACGCCCTGCGCGACGGCCGGCAGAAAGATCGTGTTGCGCCGCAGCGCCTCGGTGATGGGCGCGGCCAGCGGCGGCGGCAGTTGCGAGGCGGGCAGCAACTCGGCCGCCGTGACCACGCCGTCGGCGCCCACCTCGAACTTCGCCTCGAGGCGCGCGACGCCCCGCTGCCGCAGGGCCTCGACCCGCAGCGGATCGATCAGGAGCATCGGTTCCGCGCGGCCCTGCGCATGCTCGACCGGGCGGACGGCGCGCAGATAGTGCAGCCGGTCGCGGGCGCTGCGCGGGTTCGCGGGATTGAGCTGCCAGAGGATGTCGCTCGCATTGTCGACGAACTTCATCACCTCGCCCACATCGTTCGCCGGACCGCCGGTCAGCGGAATGCCCTCGCGCGTCATCAACACCATCCCGAAGCCCTCGCCCGGCGCAAAACGCGCCGCGACTCTGAAGTCCATGAGCTTGTTCGGATCGGCAATGAGCCAGGCGTGCGCACTCGGCAGGGAGCGCACGTTCACGTTCGACGGCCGCGACATCCAGACGACCGTCGCGACCCGGCCGGGGTAGACGCGCTGCACCCGGCCGATGAAGGGCGCGAGATTATCGAGGAGAAAGGTCGGTGAATCCGCGTCGGGGTTGCGCCGCCCGCCATAGAGCACGATCAGCAACTCGGGCTCGGGCACGGCGGCGAAGTTGAAGGCCTGCAAGGCTCCCTTTTCCGCCCGCATCAGCCGCCCGATGCAATCGCTCGAGGCCTGCCCCTTCGCCTCGCTCCAGCGCTCCGCCCGCGCCGGACGAGCCGCAATCGCCTGGTGAAAACGCACGCAGTCCTCCGGGGAAAAAATCCGCATCGGGAGAAACTTGCTCGAGACTGCACCCGTGCGGAACAGCAGGAGCGGCCCGAGCGCCTCGACCGGTTCGCCGCGAAACGTCGCGCCCTTCGCATCCTTCCACTCGGACGTCGCCGCCGGCGCGCGCACGGCCGGCAGGAGGAAGAACACGAAGGATAGGCCGAGCAGCCGAGGCGGAAAAAAGACAGAGGGGCTCACGTCAAGGGGGCACTCTCGACTAGACGGCTGCCCTCCCCTGTCAACCCGCGCCCGGGATCGGGCGCCCAATTCGCCGCTCCGGCGATCGCCTCCGGCCACGCGAGGGCGTTCCATGTCGACCGCGGCCCCGTGAATTGAAGGCCGTGATCGTCGACGTCGCCTCGGGCCGCTGGACGTTCGTCCTGCCGCGGCCTGCAGTCAGCCGTGAACTCAGTTCGTCGTTCTCACGCGAAGCGACCGACCAGAACCTCGTCGCGAGGCTCAAGGCCGCCGGCTACCAGAGCCTCGCTGACGCGCTGTTCGAGTCGCACACGGAATAGTGTCGGTCGCCGGAAACGGTGGAAAGTCACCCGAAGCGGCTCGAGGTAGGGCGAGGCGTCCCCGCCGAGCCGTCGCGGCGCAAGGGTTGTCTGACTCGGCGGGGACGCCCCGCCCTACCGCATGGGTCTTCAAGTGCCAGGACTGGCGGCGAACCACACCAGGGGAGGCTCGAACGAACCACGCGCTTCACGGTCACGCCTGGCGC
>CAZENI010000348.1:0-9036 GCA_964513055.1 uncultured Opitutus sp. | reverse complement strand
GCGCTGGCCGCCGCGACCGGGCCGCGCATCCACGCCGCGGATGCGATGCGCTTCGGGATCGAGAGCCACGCCGATCCCATCTCCTTCGAACAACCCGACGGCACGCTCGCCGGATTCGCCGTCGACCTCGTCCACGCGGTCGCCAGCGAGATGGGCTTCATCGTGCGGCCGGTGGTCGGCCCCTGGAACGAGGTCCTGGAGCGCTTCCGCGCCGGCGAGATCGATGTGCTCGCCCACGTCGCCTTCACGCCCGAGCGCGACGCCCTCATCGATTTCGCCACCACGCACCTGACCATGGTCGGCGGCGTGTTCGTGCGCCGCGGGGACACCTCGTTGCAGCAGCCGTCCGACCTGGCGGAGCGGCGCGTCGCGGTGCAGCGCGAAAGCTTCTCGCACGAATACCTGCGCAGCCGCGGCTGGGATCGCCGGGCGGTGTTCGTCCGCGACTTTCGCGAGGCGCTGATGGCGCTCGACGCAGGTCACTGCGATGCGGTCGCCGCCGCCCGCATCATCGGCAACCACGGCATCCGCAAATACGGCCTGAAGAACGTCGTCGCGAGCGACGTCCTGCTCGGCGACTACGTCCTCTCCCTGCACATGGGCGTGCGCCCCGGCGACGCCGACCGCCTCGCCCGCCTCAACGAAGGCCTCGCGCGCATCCGCGCCAATCGCACCTACGACCGGATCTACGAGAAGTGGATCGGCGCCCTCGACCCGCGGCCGCTGCGCTTCGCCGATCTCCGCCCGGTCGTGCTGCCGGCGCTCGTCGTGCTCGCCGCCATGGGCGCGATCTTCTGGTGGCAGCGCCGCCTCCTCCGCCGGCTGGCGGAGCAGACGGACCGCCTGCGCTCCAGCGAAGAGCGTCTCCGCCACGTGCTCGAAGGCAGCGAGGATGGCTTCTGGGACTGGGATCTCGAGTCCGGCCGGATCGAACGCAGCGAACGCTGGGCCTCCATGCTCGGCTACCGGCTCGACGAAATCCCCGCGACCCTCGAGGCCGGCAAGGCCCTCGTGCACCTCGACGACCTGGCGAGCTACGAGGCCTGGCAGACGCGGCTCATCACGCCCTCGGCCGATCGCTGTGACATCGAGTATCGCATGCGAACGAAGTCCGGCGAGTGGCGCTGGATCCTCGATCGCGGCAAGGTCGTCACCCGCGGAGCCGACGGCCGCCCGAACCGGATGGCGGGCACGCACACCGACATCACCGAGCGCAAACAGACCGAGGCCGCCCTGATTGAAAGCCAGGCGCTGCTCAAGCGCTCGGCGCAATTGCTCGAGCAGTCCCAGAAGACCGCCCGCGTCGGCGGCTGGGAGTCGGACCTGCGCACCGGCCGCGTCTACTGGACGCAGGAAACCTACCGCATCCACGAGACCACGCCCGCGGAGTTCTACCCCACTCGCGAATCCGTCTACTCGTTCTACGTGCCGGAGAGCCGGCGCCTCCTGATCGCGGCCGCGGAGCGGGCGATTCACGACGGCACTCCCTTCAGCCTTGAGGTCGAGATGATCACCGCCCGCCAGCGCCGCATCTTCGTGCACACCGCCGGCGTCGCCGAGAAGGAGAACGGCCGCGTGATCAAGCTGTATGGATCTTTCCGTGACATCACCGCCGAGCGGCTCGCCGAGCAGGACCGCGAAAGCCTGCGCCTGAAGATGCTCGAGGCCCAGAAGCTCGAGAGCCTCGGGGTGCTGGCCGGCGGCATCGCGCACGATTTCAACAATCTCCTCACCGTCATCCTCGCGAACGCCACCTTCGTCCGCAGCGAGCGCGGCGGTGACGACGAGCGGCTCGCCCACATCGAGGCGGCGGCGCGCCGCGCGGCGGACCTGTGCCGCCAGATGCTCGCGTATGCGGGCAAGGGCAACTTCGTGATCGAGTGCGTCGACCTCGGCGCCCTGGTCACCGACACCGCGGACCTCATTCACGTTTCGATCAACAAGAAGTCCCGCCTCGATCTGCAGCTCACGCCCGGCCTGCCGCTGGTCGAGGCCGACGCCTCGCAGCTCCGCCAGGTGATCATGAATCTGGTGATCAACGCGTCCGAGTCCCTCGGCGACGCCACCGGCACGATCCGGATCGCGACGCGCCTGGGTCAGCCCGCCGAGGCCAACGCGGGCGCCGTGCATTCGTTCGAACTGCGCACCGGCGAGTGCGTGTGTCTCGAGGTCGCCGACACGGGCCACGGCATGTCGCCCGCCACGATCAGCCGCATCTTCGATCCGTTCTTCACCACGAAGTTCACCGGCCGCGGCCTGGGCCTGGCCGCCGTGCTCGGCATCGTGCGGGCGCACCACGGCGCCCTCACGGTGGAAAGCACGCTGGGAGGCGGCTCGACGTTCCGCCTCTATCTGCCGGTCTCGACCCGGACCGTCGCGCCGCGGGCTTCCTCGCCGCCCTTCGCCGGCGCCGCCCGCATCCAGCCCGCGGCCGGATGCATCCTCATCGCGGATGACGAGCCGGTCGTGCTCGAGACGACCGAGGCGGTGCTGCGGCACCACGGCTACCGGACCGTCCCGGCCCGCGACGGCCACGAGGCGGTCGCCCGTTTCCGCGCGAGTTCCGAGGCGTTTGCCGCCGTGCTCCTCGATCTGACGATGCCCGGGCTCGATGGCGCGGAAACCCTCCGCGCCATCCGTGCGATCAACCCGCGGGTGCCGATCCTCGTGATGAGCGGTTTCAGCGAACAGGATGTGCTCGAACGGTTGCGCGGCGCCGGACCGGTGGCCGTCGTCCGCAAACCGTTCACGCGCGAGACGCTCCTCAGCCAGATCGCGGACGCGCTCGCGCCCTGAGCGCTCGATCGATTGGCGACTCGCCACGCGCGGGGATTTTTGCCTCGCTGCGCGCCAACCGATGTCCGTCCCGCCTGCCGCGCCGCCGGCACACGATCCCTACGCGGCGCTCAAGATCCCGAACTACCGCGCCTATCTGATCGGCAGTTCCCTCGCCTTGATCGGACGGCAGGGCGTGACCGCCGTGGCCATCTGGCAGGTGTATCAATGGACGCACTCCGCGACCGCGCTCGGCCTGGTGGGCTTGGTCAACGTCCTTCCGCTGCTCGCGCTCTCCCTTCCCGCCGGCGCCCTCGCCGACCGCCACGACCGGCGACGGCTGATCGCGACGGGCACGGCGGCGATCGTCCTGATCAACGCCGCGCTCGCGGGCCTTTCCTTCTGGCATGAATCCGTTCCGGCCCTGGCGCCGCTCCGCTGGGCCAATGCCGCGCTGGGACACGCGGCCGGTTTCTTCGAGCGCCACGCGGCGCCCGGTTCGATGCAGTTCGAACATCCCGCCCTGCCCCTCCTCTTCCTGCTGCTGCTCGCCCACGCCTCCATCCGCATCCTGATCTGGCCGGCCCGCTCGAGCATCACGCCGCTCCTGGTGCCGGATCGGGCGCTGAGCAACGCGATCACCTGGAACACCAGCGCGTTTGAACTCGCGACCGTCACCGGTCCGGCCATCGGCGGATTCCTGATCGCCGCTGTGGGCATCGCGCCCGCCTATGCGCTCGGGGCGGTGCTGGAGGCGTGCTTTCTCGTCGCGCTGGGCCGCGTGACCTATTTCCAGCCGCCGCAATCCAACGTCGTGCGCCGCACCTGGCGCGACGTGCTCGCGGGCGCGGAGTTCATCTGGCGCAAGAAAGTCATCCTCGGAGCCAGCAGCCTCGATCTGTTCGCCGTGCTCCTCGGCGGCGCGACGGCCCTGCTGCCGATCTACGCCGATCAGATCCTCCACGTCGGACCGATCGGCTTCGGCTGGCTGCGCGCCGCACCGTCGATCGGCGCCATCGCCATGGGCATGTGGCTCACGCACCGCGCCCCGCTGGCCCGGCCGGGCCGCGCGCTGCTGTGGACCGTGGCCGGCTTTGGCGCCGCGATCGTCGTGTTCGGCCTCTCCCGCTGGTTCTGGCTCTCGCTGCTCGCCCTTTTCCTCACCGGCGTCTTCGACATCGTCAGCGTCGTCGTCCGCCAGTCGCTCGTCCAGCTCCTCACGCCCGACGGCCTGCGCGGCCGCGTGACCGCGGTGAATCAGATCTTCATCGGCTCCTCCAACGAGATCGGCGCGCTGCGCGCGGGGCTCATGTCGGCGCTGATCGGCCCGGTCGGCGCCGTCATCTGGGGCGGCATCGGCACCATCGTCGTCACCCTCGCCGTCGCCCGCGCGGTGCCCGGTTTGAGGCGGCTGCCGGCGTTGCACACCCTGAGGCCGGAAGCGTAGTCCTACGTAAGTGCCCCCACCCTTTTTCGTTAGACTTCGGTAAAGCCCGCCTGCATTGCTTCCTCCGGACATGGCAGAGAACTCGAACCGCAAGACGTTCTTCATCCTCGCGCTCGCTTTCAGCTTGGCTGTGGCGCTGATCGCCGTGGTGGTAAAAGTCTCAGCCGACGAGGATCTCCGTGAGCGCCTGGGCACGCTCTATTATGTCCTGACGCTCGCCATCATCGGCAGCGTGCTCCTCGTGCTGGCGGGCTACGTCTGGGATCGCACGATGATGCAGCGCCTGAAATCGCTGCGCACCGCCGTCCCGGTGGATGCCAACGAGCCCCAGGGCGAACCCGACCACGACGAGATCATCGGCCTCGCGCGCAACATCGAGCGCATGGCGCAGGCGCTGCAGAAGACCGAGGCGAGCTACCGAGGCATCGTCGAGGATCAGGTCGACTTGATCTGCCGCTACCGGCTCGACGGCAAACTGACCTTCGTCAACAGCGCGTATGCCCAGGCGTTCGGCCGCAAGCGCACCGAACTCGTCAGCCAGAACTTCCCGCTCTTCACCCCGGGCGCCGCGATCGGCGACGAGCCCTACACCTTCGAACGCGAACTCGATTTCCCGGATGGCCGCCGCCGCTGGGTGATGTGGACGCAGCGCCCGATCAAGGATGATTCCGGCAACATGCTGGAATTCCAGGCGGTCGGCCACGACATCACGCTCCGCAAGGAGGCCGAGGCCGCGCTGCTCCACGCCAAGGAGGCCGCCGAGGCCGCCGACCGCGCCAAGAGCGAGTTCCTCGCGATCGTGAGCCACGAGATCCGCACGCCGATCAACGGCGTCATCGGCTTCGCCCAGATTCTCGCCGATTCCCCGCTCTCGCCCGAACAGCGCGAGCAGGTCGCGATCATCAAGTCCAGCGGCCAGGCGCTCGAGAAACTCATCGCCGACATCCTCGACCTCTCGAAGATCGAGGCCGGCAAGATCGAAATCGAGTCCTCGCCCTTCGGCCTGCACAAGTGCGTCGAGGAAGTGATCGCGTTCTTCCAGCCCCGCGCCCGCTCCGCCGCGCTCACCCTGACCGCCAACATCGACGTCGATGTGCCCGTCATCGTGAACAGCGACGAGGCCCGCCTCCGCCAGATCCTCACCAACCTGATCGGCAACGCGCTCAAGTTCACCGAGCGCGGCAGCATCACGGTGCATGTCTCCTGCATGCGCGGCGAACCCGTCAGCATGCGCGACACCCGCCGCGCCCTGCGGCTCTTCTTCTCGGTCGCGGACACCGGCATCGGCATCCCGGCGGACAAGATCTCCAAGCTCTTCAAGCCCTTCAGCCAGGTCGACAGCTCCTCGGAGCGACGCCGCAGCGGCACCGGTCTCGGCCTGATCATCTCGAAGCGCCTGTGCGAATTGATGGGCGGCTCCATCTCCGTCGACAGCAAGCCCGGCGAGGGCACGACCTTCCGCTTCTCCCTCCTCACCGACTACGAGAAGGGCGACACCGCGATCCCGTTCCCCATGCGGCACGGGCAGCAGCCGCCGCAACCGCAGCAGTCCAGCTGACGCGGCGCGGTCGCCGGCCGGGTCGTTTCCGGCTCTCCGCGGCGCGCTCTTGCCGCGGCAAAAAAAAGCGCCGACCCGCAGGTCGGCGCCGAAATCAGTCGCTGGGCACAGGCCGCCCAGCCCGCACTCAGTAGCGGTAGTGCTCCGGCTTGTAGGGCCCCTCGACCGGCACGCCGAGATACTCGGCCTGCTCCTTCGTGAGCTTCGTGAGCTTCGCGCCGATCTTCTCGAGGTGCAGGCGCGCCACTTCCTCGTCGAGGTGCTTGGGAAGCCGATACACGCCGACCGCGTAGGTGTCCTTGTTCTTCCAGAGATCGATCTGGGCGAGCGTCTGGTTGGTGAAGCTGTTCGACATCACGAACGACGGGTGGCCCGTCGCGCAGCCGAGGTTCACCAGGCGGCCTTCCGCCAGCATGTAGATGCTGTTCCCGGTCGGGAACGTATACATGTCGTATTGCGGCTTGATGTTGGTGCGCTTCGCGTCGGACGTGTTGAGGCGGTCGATCTGGATCTCGTTGTCGAAGTGACCGATGTTGCAGACGATCGCCTGGTCCTTCATCGCGCGCATGTGCTCGAGCGTGATGATGTCCTTGTTGCCCGTCGTCGTGACGTAGATGTCCGCCCGGCCCAGCGTGCTTTCGATCGTGTTCACCTCGAAGCCTTCCATCGCCGCCTGCAGGGCGTTGATGGGATCGATCTCGGTAACGATGACGCGGGCGCCGAAGCCCTTGAGCGAAAACGCGGAGCCCTTGCCCACGTCGCCATAGCCGCAAACGCAGGCGACCTTACCGGCGATCATGACATCGGTCGCGCGCTTCAGGCCGTCGGCGAGGGACTCGCGGCAGCCGTAGAGGTTGTCGAACTTCGATTTCGTGACGGAGTCGTTCACGTTGATGGCCGGAACGCGCAGCTTGCCCTTCTCGAGCATCTGATAGAGGCGATGCACGCCCGTCGTCGTCTCCTCCGAGACGCCGCGCCACGCCTTGGCGATCGTGGTCCACTTGAGCGGGTCCTCCTTGTGCACCTTCTTGAGGAGATTCTTGATCACCTGCTCCTCGTGCGAGGTGGAGGGGGTGTTGACCCAGTCACTGCCCTCTTCGAGGTCGCAGCCCTTGTGGATCAGCAGCGTGACGTCGCCGCCATCATCGACCACGAGCTCGGGGCCCTTGCCGCCGGGGAACGTGACCGCCTTCAGCGTGAGATCCCAGTATTCCTCGAGCGTCTCGCCCTTCCAGGCGAAGACCGGCGTGCCCGCGGCCGCGATGGCGGCGGCGGCATGGTCCTGGGTCGAGAAGATGTTGCAGGAGGCCCAGCGCACATCGGCGCCGAGCGCGGTCAGCGTCTCGATCAGCACCGCCGTCTGGATGGTCATGTGCAGCGAGCCGGTGATGCGCACGCCGGCGAGCGGCCGCTGCGGGCCGAATTTCTTGCGGACGGACACGAGGCCGGGCATCTCGTGCTCGGCGATGGAGATTTCCTTGCGGCCCCATTCGGCGAGACCGATGTCTCGAACCTGGAAGTCCTGGCCCTTGGGCGCGGTGATGGCGGATGACATGTGAGTGTTTGAAATCGAAGCGTTGATGTATCGGAACTGCGGCGACGCGGAGCGCGGCGCCTTACTTGAGCTTCAGCACCGCCTTGAGGGCGGCCGCCTTGCTCGTCGTTTCCCACGGCATGCCGGCCTTGCCGAAGTGGCCGTAGTTGGTCGTCTCGCGGTAAATCGGCCGCAGCAGGTTGAGCTGCGCCACGATGTCCGCGGGCTTGAAGCTGAAGACCTGGTTCACGGCGTCCGTGATCTGCTCGTCGGAGATCCCGAGGATGCCCGTGCCAAACGTCTCGACGCGCACCGACACCGGCTTCGGATGGCCGATGGCGTAGGCGAACTGGATTTCGGCGTGCGTCGCGAGTCCGGCCGCCACGATGTTCTTGGCGACCCAGCGGCCCATGTAGGCGGCCGAACGGTCGACCTTGGACGGATCCTTGCCGGAGAACGCGCCGCCGCCGTGACGGCCCCAGCCGCCGTAGGTGTCGACGATGATCTTGCGGCCGGTGAGACCCGAGTCGCCCTGCGGCCCGCCGATGACGAAGCGTCCGGTCGGGTTGATCAGATACTCGGTGTTCTTCGTCAGCATCGCGGCCGGGATGACCTTCTTGATGACGTTTTCGATGAGATGCTTCTCGATCGTCGCGTGCGCGACGTCGGCGGTGTGCTGCGTCGAGATGACGACGTTCACGACTTCGACCGGCTTGTCGTTCTCGTAGCGGACCGACACCTGCGACTTCGCGTCCGGACGGAGCCACGCCACCTTGCCCGACTTGCGGATCTTCGTCAGCTCACGGCCGAGGCGGTGGGCAAACATGATCGGCGTCGGCATCAGCTCCGGCGTCTCGGTGCACGCATAGCCGAACATGATGCCCTGATCGCCCGCGCCCTGCTCGGCCGTCTTCTTGCCCTCGGCCTTCTTCGCATCGACGCCCTGCGCGATGTCCGCGGACTGCGCGGTCAGGTAGTTGTTGATGAAAACCGTGTCGGCGTGAAACACGTCGTCGTTGTTCGTGTAGCCGATCTCGCGAATCGCGTCGCGGATGACCTTGCCGAGATTGATCGCTTCCTCGAGCGCCTGGGTCTTGCCCGTCTTCTTGTCCTGCAGCTTCGGGATCGTGATCTCGCCGCCGACCACGACGACGTTCGACTTCACGAACGTCTCGCAGGCCACGCGGCTCGTCTTGTCGATGGCGAGACAGGCGTCGAGCACGCTGTCGGAAATGAGGTCGGCCACCTTGTCCGGATGACCTTCGCCAACGGACTCGGAGGAGAAAACGAATGATTTACCCATGGGATTGGAGAGATGAAGGCGCGAACAAACCAGCGCCGCCCCCCGGGCGGCAAGCTCAAATATCAACGCATTCAGATTTTGTGATGCGTAATTTTCCCTGACCAGGGCGTGTCGGGTCCGACCGACCGCCGTGCCGCGAAGCTCCGCCAAGTTCCGGTTGCGCTCGCTGCATCCGGGTCCAAGCTTTGCCGCGATGGTTTCTCCGCCAACCTCCGCTCCGTTCCATCTCACCGGCCGAAAAATCCTAATCGTCGATGATGATCGGCTCAACATCCGCATCCTGGGCGGAATCCTGAAGGGCGAGGGCTACACCCTGGTGGAGGCGGACTCGGGCGAGCGCGCCCTCGAACTCTATGCGACGTTCCGCCCCGATCTCGTGCTGCTGGACGTGATGATGCCGGGCATCGACGGGTTCGAGA
>CAZENI010000347.1:0-9046 GCA_964513055.1 uncultured Opitutus sp. | reverse complement strand
CCGGCGAGCGCGACGCTCGCGGTGCCGGTGGTCGTGGTGCCGTTGACCAGAAAGGTGCGGCTGGCTGCGGTGAGCACGAGGTCGGCGCCGCTCTGGCTGAGGGCGAGCGTCTCGCCGTTGCCGGAGCCGTTGGCGATGACGAGCGCGCCGCCGGTGGTGGTGACATCGAAGTCGGCCGCGCCGGAGACGGCCGGAAAGACGATGGAGGCCGCAAGGAGCCAGGCGGCGACGCGAGCGGGGAGGCTGGGGGTGGATTTCATGGATGAAGCGAAGGGGCGGTGAGGCGCTTTACGCCCTCGACGGGATCGTTCTTTCAAAAAAGGAAAATTTCTTTCGAAAGAGTTCCCGGGAGGGGTCACCCGGGCAAGAGCAACGGCTGATGTTCTTGGGATTCTGGCGCGGCAGCGCCGGTCGGGCCCGACCTTCGGAATGGTCCAAGAGGGCGTCGAAAAAGGGGTTTTTCCGGTAGCGGAAGCCGTGAGGCTTTCGTGGCCGCGCGTCGCGGCGTCCGACGAAACGCTCACGCGTTCCGCCACCGATGGGACCCGCGCTCCACCTTCTTCGACGCTCTCCAGCACTTCGTGGCGTTGGTTTAGCCATCGCCGACGCGGCTGGACCTTCCCGGCCGCGTGCGGTCGCCTGCGTGCCGTGCCTCCGCAGCTCGGTTGCCACCGAACTCGGCGGGCCGGCCACGTGGTCGCGGCTTGCGCGCAGGGCGCGGACCGGCGGGAGGTTGCCTGCTTATACCAACGGCCGATGTGTTTTTGACTTTGGCGCGGCAGCGCCGGTCGGGCTGCTACCCTCGGAAAAGTCTAAATCTTATGCGGCGTTGGTATTATCCGCGTGATCCGCGCCATCTGCGGGCGAAAAAAACGGCAGGTGGGAGAATGGGATCCCGTCCGGGCTTCACCGTTTACCCGTTCGTTCCAGGAAAATGATATTTCGGTCGGAGAGGTTTCCTGAAAGAACGCTTCCGGCCGCTGAGCGGCCTGTCTTCCTCGTGAAAGATCACCCCGGCACCTCACTCCTGACGCGTCCTTCCCTGCTCTATTGCGTGCGCGACCAGAACGATGGCGCGAGTTGGGAAGAGTTTCACCGGCTTTACCGGCGGCTCATTTACGGTCGCGCGCGCCGCGCCGGACTCTCGCATGCCGATGCCGAGGAAGTGGCCCAGGACGTCTTCAAGCGCGTCGCCGAAACCATCAAGGACTACGACCACGATCCGGAGCGCGGTTCTTTCCGTGGCTGGTTGATGACGCTCACGCACTGGCGGATCGCGGACAAATTTCAGAGCCGGGAAAAGCTGCCGATCCAGACGTCCTCGCCGGCTCCCGACCCAGCGACTTCCACCGGCACCGCCACGATCGAGCGGGTGCCGTCGCCCGTCGACGACGAGGATGAGTGGGATCGCGAGTGGAAGGAGCACCTGCTCTCCGCGGCGCTCGACCGCGTATCGCGCCGGGTGCAGCCGCGGCACTTTCAGGTGTTTGAGCTTTACGTGCGGCAGGAATGGCCGGTGCTGAAAGTTTCCAGCCGGCTGGGCCTCAACCCTGCCGCCGTCTACCTGATCGGCCACCGGCTGACGAAGCTCCTGAAGGGCGAAGTGGAGAAGTTGCAGAAGCAACTCGGTTGAAGCTGTCGTCCGCAGGCGGAAAAAGCTTTCGCCGCGCGCGAACCTCGGACGTGATCGGCGCAGCACCCCTGATGACCGAACGCTGTCCAGCCGCGATCGTGCCCCGTGTGCGTTCGCGGGTCTGGGCGAAGGCCCGGGCGAACGACGCGCGAGCGCTGTCCGGCCTCGAGAGGCCGGCCCATGAATGAGACGGGCAAGGCGGTTTTTCTTTCCTGCGCAGCGCAGGACGCAGACGTCGCGCGCCGACTCGCGGCGGCGCTGCGCGCAGCCGGAGTCGAAGTGTGGTTCGATCCGGAAGAGCCGCGCGGGGGCGACGAGTGGGAGCGAAAGATCAAACGGCAGATCCGCGAATGTGCGCTGTTTGTGGCCATCATCTCCGCGCAGACGCAGGCGCGCCATGAGGATTATTTCCGGCTCGAGTGGCACCTCGCGGAACAACGCTCGCGCCTGATCGCGAAAGGCCGGCCCTTCATCGTGCCGGTGTGCGCCGACGGCACGACCGAAAACGAGGCCTTCGTGCCCGAGGCCTTTCTCGCGGTGCCGTGGTCGCGGCCCGTTCGACCGGCTCAGGGCCCGGAGCTGGCGAGCGACGGGCAACTCGCACCGTTCGTGGCCCACGTGCAGCGACTGCTCGCGCAACCGCTGCCCGCCTCCCGGCAAAGCGGTTCGGGCGCTGGCAACCGGAGACCCTTCACGCCGGAGAGCCCGTCGATTCCCGACTACGAGCTCATCCGCCAGATCGGGCGCGGCAGCTATGGCGACGTGTGGCTCGCGCGCGGCGTGACCGGCATCTACCGGGCGGTGAAACTCGTCTGGCGCGAGCGCTTCGCCGATCCCGCGCCGTTCGAACGCGAGTTCAAGGGGCTCGCGGAATTCGCCGCGATCTCGCTCGGCGAAAGCATCCAGCTCGCGCTGCTGCACGTGGGCCGCAACGACGACCTGGGTTTCTTCTACTACGTGATGGAGCTCGCGGACGACGTTGAGCGTGGCCGCTCGATCGATCCCGAGCGTTACGTGCCGCTCACGTTTACGGAACTGCACAAACGTCGCGGTCGCATCCCGGTGGCCGACTGTCTCGGTTACGCGGTGGAGTTGGCTCGCGTCCTCGCCGGGCTGCACGCGCGCGGGCTCGTGCATCGCGACGTCAAGCCGTCGAACGTGATTCTCGTGAATGGCGTGCCGAAGCTCGCGGACATCGGGCTCGTCGCGCCGGCCGCGAGCGCGCGCACGTTTGTCGGCACCGAAGGCTTCGTGCCACCCGAAGGTCCGGGCTCGCCGGCCGCCGACGTCTACGCGCTCGGCAAGGTGCTCTACGAACTTTCGACCGGGCTCGATCGCCAGGAATTCCCGCAACTCCCGTCCGGCCTCAGCCAGCTGGGCGATCACGACGCGTTGCTCGATTTGAACGAAGTCGTCCTCCGCGCCTGCGATCCGTCGCCAGCGCGGCGCTACCACGACGGCGCGGCGCTGCTCGCCGATTTGGAGACGCTGCGCGCGGGTCGACCGGTCGTGGGCGTGGCCCGCTGGAAGATTGCCGCTGCCGCGGCGGCCGTCGTCCTCCTGGCGGGTGTCGCCTTCTTCGTTTCGCCAAAAAAAACCACCGGTTCCGCTCTCGTGGCCCAGGCGCTCCCAGCGGCTGAAACTACACACGTGCCGCCAGTCCTCGCGCCCGCCCGATCGCAACCGCCGACCCTGGCGAGTCGCCCGACGCCGGCGGCGCCCGGTCCGTTTCAAGCGCCGGAGGTCGCAGCGGAAAAATCGCTCGTCGTCCTCCCACTCAAGAATCTCAGCCTCGCGCTCAACGACCGGTCGTTTCACGAGGACCTGCACGAGGAGATCATCGGCGCCCTCGCTCGCCTGCCCGACACGCGGGTCGTCGCCCGCGGTTCGACGTTGCGCAGAAAGAACGTCTCGCTTCCGCCCGCCCGGATCGCGCAGGACTTCGGCGTCGCGCATTTCCTGCGGGGCACCGTGCTCCGCCAACGCGACGCCGTGCAGCTCGCGCTCGAGCTGCGGCGCGCGCGCGACGATGCGGTCGTGTGGACGAAGCGTTACGACGCCGAGCTGCGCGAGTTTGCCGCACTGATGACCGAGCTCGCCGGCGACATCGCTCACGCCCTGCACGCGCGTGCCCCGGGCCCGACGCTCGCCGCCGCCCACGCCGGTTACTTCACGCGCAATCCCGCGGCCCTCGATCTGTTTTTCAAGGCCCGCCGGGCGGCCCTCAACCAGAGTGAGGTGGCAAAGAACGAGGCGTGCATCCTGATCGCCGAGGAGGCGATGACGCTCGACCCGAACTTCGGCGCCGCCGCCGTCCTCCTCGCCGCGAGCCACATCGCCGCCTTCCGCAACGAACGCGACCAGCCCACGAAGGACCGCTACGTCGTGGGCGGCAAACATTGGGCGGAGACGGCTTCGCGCCTCGTCCCCGACGGTGGCGGCGACCGCGAGCTCGGCTACTACCACGTCATGGTCGAGCCCGACTACCCCCGCAGTATCGCCTACGCCGCCAGCGCCGCGCGCGCGTGGCCGCACGACGCGCGCCACCACGATCTCCTGGCCGTCGCCTTTCACCGGGCGGGTCGCCACGCCGACGCCGTTGCCGCTTGCGACCAGGCGATCGCGCTCGATCCGCTCGACCAGGGGATGCGGCACCTCCATTTCGTCTACCTCTACCGACTCCGGCGGGTCGACGCCTGGCGCCGCGCCGTGGCGGGATACCGCGCGACGCTCGGCCTCGAGCCGCCCGCGGAGGCTTTTGCATTCGAACGTTACGCGCTGACCGGCGAGCTGCCCGCCGACCACCGCGCGATGAGTTATACGAGCCGCATGGACTGGTTGTGGCGCGCGCGGAAGTTCGACGAGTTCGCGGCGCTGGCCGAAGTGGAGTTGCCCAAACCGAAGTCGGGCATGGTGGAGCTGTTCACCCTTCAGGTGCGCTGGGCCGAGGCCCTGCAACGCGCTGGCCGCGCGGACGAAGCCCGGCCTCACGCCGACGAAGCCCTGCGCCTCGCGCTCGACACCGCCACCCGCCCGACGATCGTGCCCCATTTGAACGACCTCCGCCTCGGTCGCATCCACGCGCTGCTCGGCGCGGCCGAGCCCGCCATCGCCGCCATGCACCGCGCCGTCGCGGCCATCCCCGCGAACACGAAGCAAGTCGACCACTGGGACGTCCAGATCAAGTTTGCCGAAGTCTACGCGACGCTCGGCCGCGCACCCGAATGCGTCGCCCTGCTCGCCGAGCTGTTGCGCGTGTCGAGCGGTCTCACGGTGCCGATCCTGCAGATCGATCCCGTGTGGGATCCGGTGCGCAACGACGCCGGCTTCCAAGCCCTGCTCGCCGATCCGAAAAACAGCGCGCCGCTGTGAGCGCGGGCGCAGTCGGCCGGGTCTCTGGCCTCACAACCCCTGCGTATCCACCAACCAAATCAGCGACGCGAGGGCGGCGGCGCCGAGGTGGAGCTCGCGGGGGTTCACTTGATCGATCCCGTCGCGCGTCGTGTGGTGCAGGTCGAAGTAGCGCTGCGAGTCGGGTGTGAGGCCGCCGACGGTGACGCCGAGGGCGAGGAGCGCGCCGACATCGGCGCCGCCGGTGCCCTTGACAAAGGTGGTGATGCCATACGGCTCGAAGAGCGCGCGCCATTTCGCGGCCGCGCGCTCGTGCGCGTCGCCCTGCGTGCTGCCGAGGTTGAAGCCGCGGGGCTGGAAGCCGCCGTTGTCGGTCTCGATCGCGAGCACGTGCTTCTCCTGCTTCGCCTTCATCGCGCTGACGTAGGCGGCGGAACCGCGCAGGCCGTTTTCCTCGTTGGTGAAGAGGACGCAGCGCAGCGTGTGCCGCGGCTTCAGCCCGAGCGCGCGGAAGAGCCGGAGGACCTCGATCGACTGCACGACGCCGGAGCCGTTGTCGTGCGCGCCGGGCGCGACGTCCCACGAGTCGAGGTGGCCGCCGACGAAGAGGATGCGGTCGGGAAACTCGGAGCCACGGATCTCGCCGATGACGTTGTGGGAGTCGGCGTCGGGCAGCCAGCGGGAGTGGATCGACAGCGTGACGCGCACGGGGGCGCCGCCTTTCGCCGCCGTGGCGAGCGCGGCGCTGAGGTTGTCGGCGGCGACGGTGGAGAGGGCGGCGGCGGGGATCTTCGGGCTGTCCGGCGCGTAGGTGGTGTTGCCGGTGTGCGGGACATCGTCGCGGGCGTGCGTGAGCGAGCGGGTGAGGGCGCCGACGGCGCCGTATTTGCCGGCCAGGGACGGGCCGCGGCTGCGTTGGTCGCCGCCGCCGGTGTAGGCGAGGCCGGGGCGGATGATCGCGGGGTCGAGCGGGCGGTTGTAGAAGACGATCTTCCCGGCGATCTTCTCGCGGCCGAGCGCGACGACCTCGTCGAGTGATTTCACTTCGACGACTTCCGCGGTGATGCCCCCCTCCGGACTCGGGACCGAACCGCCGAGCGCGAGGGCGTTGAGCGGCAAGGTGCCGCCGCCGTGGTGCAGCGTGACGGTTTCCTTCGCGCCGCGCTCCCAGTGCGGGACCTTCACGTCCTGCCGGTCAACGCGATCGAGGCCGAGGGCGTGGAGGGTCTGGGCGGACCACGTGATGGCGTCGGCGAGATTCTTCGAGCCGGAGAGGCGGCCGGGAAAACGCGTGACGAGCGTGCGCAGGTTCTCGAAGGCCTGGCCGCGCGAAAGCGCCTCCGTGTAGATTGCGCGCAGGGTGGGCGCGGCGGCCGGGGCATCGGTTGCGGCGGTCGGGGCGGTCGTGCTGGGCGACGGAGACGAACCCGGCTGCGCGGGGGCGGCGGGCGCGAGGACGAGGGCGGCCAGCAGGGCGAACTTCCGGGAAGGGCGGCGCATACGGCCACGATTCCGCGTCGGTCGCGCGTGGCAAGCCGGAGCCGGCCGCAGCGGTGCGGGTCGCGCGGCGTCACAGTTGCCGGCGGGTGGGTATCAACCCCACCGGGTGCGGTTTGATTTTCGGACCGGCGGGGTGGAGGGTGCGCGATGGTTCCATCCCAGATTCCTCCGACGCGCTCGCAGCGCCTGCTCGAGCGCGTGCGGCCCGAGGGGCCGGTGGTGATGCTGCAGCGTTGGGAGCAACTGCTGTTCCTCCACTGGCGCTATGACGTCGCGACGGTGCAGGCCACGCTGCCGCCCGGGCTGACGGTGGATCCTTGGCAGGGTTCGGCGTGGGTGGGGCTGGTGCCGTTGTTCATGCGCGACGTGCGGCCGCGGTTCGTGCCCGCGATCGCGCAGCTCTCGGATTTCCTCGAGCTGAACCTGCGGACGTATGTGTTCGATGCGGCGGGCCGGCCCGGGATCTATTTCTATTCGCTGGACTGCGATCAGCCGGTCGCGGTGGAGGCGGCGCGACGGCTGCTGCACCTGCGTTATGAGCACTGCGAGATGACGGCGCGCGTCGACGCGGAGGGCTGGGTGGACATGGCGGCGGAGCGGATTGGCACGAACGCGCGCAGTGTGTTCCGCTATCGTGCGGACGGTCCCGCGGCGGAGGCGGCGACCGACTCGCTCGAGTTCTTCCTGCTGGAGCGCTACCGGCTGTTTACGACGGATCGCGAAGGCGAGCAGATGCACACGGTGCGCGTCGGCCACGCGCCGTATCGCATCCGGGCGGCGGAGGTGAGTGCCTGGGGCGACGCGCCGCTGTGGCTGGCCGGGCTGGCGGTGCCGGGCCGCGCGCCGGAGCACGCCTGCACGGCGGAGGCGGTCAACGTGGACGTGTTCGCGCCGGAAAAGGTGACGTGACGCGGTGGAACGGCGGGCGGAACGCGGCGATGCCTGGGAGGATGAAGCAGGAAGCCAGGAAACCAGGAACGGAGAAAAAACAGGGAGTAATTCAGAAGCCAGAAAGCCATGAAGTATTCGGCTCAGAATCCGTGATCGATTCGTGGCTTCCTGGCTTCTGAATTAAGCGCGTTTGTCTTTTCACCGTTCCTGGTCTCCTGGCTTCCTGCTTCAAAAACCGCGGCACGCGCGCGGCTCAGAACCACTTCTTTTTTTTCAGATAGAAAAACATCAGCACGGTGGAGACGAGCGTGGCGCCCACGGCCCACGGGTAGCCGCCGGGCTGGGTCTCCGGCATCTTTTCGAAATTCATCCCATACCATGTGCCGATGACCATCACCGGGATCGTGATCGCGGTGAGCGCGGTGAGAAACTTGATTCCCTCGTTGGCCTCGAAGGCGGCCTTGTTGAGATAGATGTCGAAGGCCATGAGCAGGCGTTCGTGATAGCCGGCGACGGTGTCCTCGAGGCGGGCGAGGGTGTCGCGCAGGTCGCGGAAATACGGGAGCAGCTTCGCGCGGACGAGCTTGCTGTCGCCGCGCGCGAGGCGGTCGATGACGTCGCGCTGCGGGCGCACGATGGTGCGCAGCCGGGTGAAGTCGTTGCGCACGTGCAGGAGCTCGTTGACGAGTTTCTTCTGGGCGGAGTCCTTCGCGAGGACGTGCTCCTCGAGTTCCTCGAGCTCGGCGCGGAGCTCGTCGACGACCGGCGCGTAGTTGTCGACGAGGAGATCGATCAGGGTGTGGGCGATGCGGTCGGGGCCGCGCGGGCCGACGCCAGCGCTCTTCAGGAAGCGCTCCATCAGCGACGTGACGGAGCGGAGGGGCGCGGTGTGGAAGGTGACGAGGTAGTCGCGGCCGAGAAACAGATCGAGCTCGGTGGTGTTGAACTTGTCGGTGCGCGTGAAATCGACGGCGTGGGTGACGATGAAGAGATAGTCCTCGTAGTCCTCGACCTTGGGCAGCGAGTTGGGCTGCACGCAGTCCTCGATCGCGAGCGGGTGAAACTGGAAGACGCCCTCGAGGATGGCCTTGATGTCCTCGGGGGTGGGGTTGTCGAGATCGACCCAGAGGAGCAGGCCCTTGTCGGCGCGGACGAGCCGGAGCGCCTCGAGCTCGAGGTCCTGGCCCACGAGCTTCCCGTCGCTGAAGATGAACGAGCGGATCATCGGGATTTCGGATTGCGGATTTCGGATTGCGGATTGGTCGGGCGGCTAAACCTAGGCCGATATCGGCTGTTGGATCGCCGGTTGGCAAATCCGGAGCGGAAAGGTCTGGCGCGACCACGAGGACGGACAGCCCCCCGATCCGCAATCCGCAATCCGCAATTCAGAGCCCCAGCTTGGCCTCGGCCGCGGCGATGGCGGCGATGAAGGCGGCGGGGGTCGGCGCGTTCAGGAAGGTGGCGCGGTCGGCCGGGTCCTTCAGGATTTTGCAGAGGGCGCTGACGACGGCGAGGTAGTCGCCGGGCTTGGTCTTCGGCGTGCCGAGGACGAAGAAGAGGCGCACGATCTCGCCGTTGGCGTCGAAGGGAATGCCGGTGTCGGCGCGGCCGACGGCGAGCACGATCTTCTTCACGTGCTCGGTGCGGGCGTGGGGGAGCGCGACGGCGTTG
>CAZENI010000346.1:0-9052 GCA_964513055.1 uncultured Opitutus sp. | reverse complement strand
AAGACGAGGTCGGGTCGCAACCCGGGCACGATGGTCAACGCCGCGGCGGCGTCGGGCGCCTCGGTCACGTCGAAGCCGAGCGGCGCGAGCAGTTCGCTGAGGACGTGGCGGTTGGTGGCGACATCGTCGACGACGAGCAGCCGGCGGCGGCGGCCGCGGTAGCCGGTGATGCGCTGGCTCGCGGACGGCTGCGCGGTCGCGTCGACGGCCAGGACCGGCAGCGGCACGCTGAAGAAGAAACGGCTGCCGGCGCCGGGGCGGCTTTCCACTTCGAGCGTGCCGCCCATCAGCGTGACGATCCGCTGGCTGATCGCCAGGCCAAGGCCGGTGCCGGGCTCCGGCGGGCGTCCGTCCGTCGCCTGCGCGAACGGCTGGAAGAGCCGCGCGCGATCCGCCTCGCTGATGCCCACGCCGGTGTCGGCCACGCTGAACTCGATCGCCTCGGGTCCGGCGATCCGCACCTGAAAGCGCGCGGTGCCGCGCGCGGTGAATTTCGCGGCGTTGCCGAGCAGGTTGTCGATCACCTGGCGAAGCTTCAACGGATCGCCGAGCACGAGATCGGGCAGGTCGGCGGCGGGATCGAAATTGAACTCGAGCTGCTTCTGCTCGAAGCGGGGGCTGGCCGCCGCCGCGATATCGCGCAGCAACTGCGGCAGGTGGAACGGCGTCGTGGTCAGCTCCATTTTCCCTGCCTCGATCTTCGAGAAATCGAGCACCTCGTTGATCATCCGCAAGAGGTGCTCGCCGCTGGTCTGCACGATGCGGAGACGCTCGCGATTCCGGAGCGAGAGCTCGCGGTCCTTCATCAGCACCTGGGCGTAGCCGATGACGCCGTTGAGGGGCGTGCGCAGCTCGTGGCTCATGTTCGCGAGGAACGCGCTCTTGGCGTGATTCGCCGCATCGGCGGCGTCCTTGGCCACTTTGAGTTCGGCTGTCCGCTCCGTGACGATCCGTTCGAGCCGGGCGCGCTCGCGTTCCCCGGCCGCCACGCGCCAGCGCACGAGGCCGAACACCACGCCGGCGAGCGCCAGCGCGTAGCCGCCGAACGCCCAGCCGGTGAGATGCCACGGCGCGGCGACGCGGAAGGCCAGCGTGGCGGGCGCCCCGACGCGTTGATCGCTGTCGAGCGCGCGGACTTGGAACTCGTAACTGCCCCCGCCCAGGTTGGTGAACTCGATCTCGGTGCGCGCGGTCGGTTCCGACCACGCGTCGTCGTAGCCGAGCAGGCGGGTCTGGAAACGGAGCCCGGCCTTCTCGCGAAACGCCGGGCTCGCGTAGACGAGGCGGACGGGCGTGGTGGAAAACGGGAGACGCGGAGTGCGCGCGGTGATGACCAGGTCGCCGCGGCCGGCGGAGCGAATCACGGCGCCGGGGGCGGAGGCGGGCGGGGGTTTGGCGTGCAGGGCGATGCGCAGCGTGGCGTCGCCTCCGAGCGCCCAGAGGACGTCCTCGCCGTGGTGACGATCATAATACAGGCCGGCGGCGCCGACCGGGCCGAGGCGGGAGACATGGCGGTTCGGCAAGGCCTGCCAGGTGCGGACGCCGCTCGTCGCGGGCAGGAACCAGCCGAGCTGTTTCGGCGTGCCGGGCGGGCCGGCGGGTGTCACCTGCGCGAAGATCCGGCCGTCGGGCGCCGTGGTGATGGCGTCGATGGTGGCGACGGGCCGGTCGCCGAGCCGCAGCCGCCGGTCGGCGCTGAACCGATCGGCCGCGGCGTCGTAGGCGAAGAGCCCGGCGGGCGAGTGAAAGAGCGGCCCGTCGGCGAGCGCCGTGATTTGCACCAGCTTGCCCTGGGTTTCGAGTCCCTCCGTCGGGCCGTAGGGGCGGACGCGCGTGGCGCCGGGTTCGCGGGCGGAGTCGGGCAACGCGAGCCGCAACAGGCCCCGCGAGAGCGTGCCGACCCAGAAGTCGCCGGGACCGGCCGCGACGAGCGAGAGCACCACCGAGTCGATGCCCGGCACGTCGAACTCGTGTCGCCAGCCGGCGCCGTCGCGCCCGAACACGCGGATGCCGCGGTCGAAGCCGACGAGTATCCGGTTTTCGGAGGCAGCGATCACGCTGACGGCCTGGCCGGGGAGTTTGGCGAGCTCGACGAAGGTCTCGCCCGTCCAGCGCAGGAATTGGGACCCCGTGCCGAAAAGCAGTTCCCCGCCGTGCTCGAGCGCGAGGCGCGCGTGGCTCGGCAGCGGGGGCAGCCGCTCCCACGCCGCGTCGCGGCCTGGTGCGGGATCCGCGGGCACGAGGCGGAAGAGGCCCTCCTCCGAGCTGGCGTAGAGCCGGCCGGCGTGGCGCACGACCAGCCCGAGGCCGGTGCGGCCGAGGCCGTTCACGCGATCGAAGATCGTCACCTGCGGATCGAGGTCGATGCGACTCGTGCCGCTCATGTGCTGGAGCCACACGCCGCCGTCGCGGTCGTTCGAGCAGGTGAGGAGGACATTGCTCTCGAGGCCGTTGCCCTCGTGCAGGTGGTGGCGCAGCTCGCCCTGCGGACCGAGCACCAGCGCGCCGTGGGTGCCGGTGGCGAGGACGAGTCCGCCGTCGGGAAGCGCCGAGCCCATGCGCACGTGGGTCTTGGCGAGCAGCGGACCGGCCTGGTGCGGCCAGGGCGTCTCGGCGCCGTCGGGGCCCACGTCGATCACGTCGCCGTTGACGAGGACGACGCGCACGCCGGCGCCCGGGCCGGGGAGCAGCCCGACGATCTTCGGGTTTCGCAGCACGGCGGAGGCGGGCAGGAACGGCGTGAATTCGCCGTCCCGATACAGGTGCAGGCCGACGCCGGGCTGGAAACGGTAGATCCGGTCGCGCAGCGGGGCGAAGGTCGGGATGGATTGCTGGGGCGAGGTGGCCGGCAGCGCGAGGCCGGCGGGCGGCTCCGGCGTCCAGGCGCGGGCCTGCGCGGGATCGCCGCCTTTAAGGCGCACGAGCTGCCGGCTGGTGCTGAAGAGCACGTCGTCGCCGTCGAGGACGATCGTCCACACCTGGCCGAGCGGCTTGATCGCGGCGGGCAGGCGGTCGGAGTAGCTTTCGTAGATCCATTTGCCGGCGGCGTCCTTTTTCAGGCGGCCGAAATCGTCGATCGGCGAGACATAGAGACTGCCATCGCGGGCGGGTGTCACGCGCAGGAGCGGGCGATCGGAAACGGGGATGTGCTCCCAGGCGCGGCCGTCATAGATGACGACGGCACCGAAATTGACGAAATACATGAGGCCGTCCGCGCCCTGGACGCCGGAGAACAGCCCGGGCTGCCCGCGGTAGTCGCGCGCGGTGAAGTTTTCGACGAACGGGCGGCCGAGCTCGTTGGTCGCGCCCTGGCCGGAGGCGGCGCGAGCGCAGAGGAGGATGACGCCGGCGGTGGCCGCGCCGCGAATCCACGCGGACAGACTGGACAGGCCCATGCGGGCATCCCGCCCGCGGGCCGGCGGGCCGTCAACCGCCCGGCGGGCGGCATACGCACGTTTGCGTAGATGCTACCCGGCGGACGGCGTGGCGGCGTGGAGCGCGAGTTCGAGGCGCCGGCGCAGCTCCTCCAACTGATACGCCGCGAGCAGCGGCTCCAACTCGTGCGCGAAGGCGGGATGCGTGGCGCGGAGGGCGGCGAGTTCGCGTTTCAGCACCGCGACCTGCCCGCGGCGCGCGGCGTCGAGCAGGCCGCGCAGTGCCGGGGCGTCGGGTGGCGTGGCGGGCGCGGGCGGCGTTTCCGGCGGCGGCGCGCCGTCCTCGATCTACGCAAGGCCGAGGTGGAGCTCGAGCTTGGCGAGCAGTTCCTCCTCGCGAAAGGGCTTGGGGAGAAAGTCATCGCAGCCCGCGGCAAACGCATCGTCGCGATTGAACGACAGCACGCTCGCCGACATCGCGATCAACTTCAGCCGGTCGCCGCCGGCGAGCGCGCGCAGGCGGCGGGCGAGTTCGAGTCCGTCCATCCCGGGCATGCGCAGGTCGAGGAAGATGAGCTGCGGGGCGAATTCGCCGGCGAGGCGCAGGGCCTCCGGACCGCTGCCGGCCGCGCGCAGCTCGAAGTCGAGCGGCGTGAGCAGATCGATCAACACGGCGCGATTCACCCCGACGTCGTCGACGACGAGCAGGCGGCGGCGTGGGCCGCGGTAGCCGGAGATGCGGCGCGGGGACCGGGGCGGCGCGGCGGACGGTGCGGCGAGCGTTTCGAGCCGGAGGGCGAACGAGAAGCTGCTCCCGGTGCCGCGGGCGCTGGAGACGGCGAGACTCCCACCCATGAGGTCGACGATGCGCTGGCTGATGGCGAGGCCGAGGCCGGTGCCGGGTTCGGGCGGGCGGCCGTCGTGGGCTTGTTGAAAGGGTTGGAAGAGTTTCGCCTGATCGTCCCCGGAGATGCCCACGCCGGTGTCGGTGACGGTGAATCGGAGGAGGTCGCCCGGTGAATCAGCGGGAACCTGGGGCGCTGGTGTGGAAGCCGAGGGCGGATCCTTCGCGGGCGGCTCCTGCAGCGGCTTGGGTTCAAGCCGCTCCACCTTCAAGGTCACCGAACCTTCGCGCGTGAACTTCACGGCGTTGCTCAGGAGATTGTCCAGGACCTGGCGGAGCTTCTGCGCATCGCCGAGGACGACATCGGGCAGGGCGCCGCCGGCCGGCAGCTCGACGCGGAACTCGAGTCCCTTCTCCTGCGCGCGCGGCGCGAGGTTGGCGGTGATGTCGCGGAGGAGTTGCGGCAGATGGAACGGTGCGGGCCGGAGCTCGAGTTTGCCGGCCTCGATCTTGGAGAGATCGAGCACCTCGTTGATCATGCGCAGCAGGTGCTCGCCGCTGGCTTGCACGACTTCGATTCGCTCGCGGTCGGCGGCGACGATGTGCGGGGATTTCTGGAGAATCTGGGCATAGCCGATCACGCCGTTGAGCGGCGTGCGCAGCTCATGGCTCATGTTCGCGAGGAACGTGCTCTTCGCGCGGTTGGCGTCGTCGGCGGCTTCCTTGGCGATCTTCAGTTCGGCGGTGCGCTCGGCGACAATGCGCTCGAGGCGGAGGCGCTCGCGTGCGGCGTGCCCGAGGCGCCAGCGCACGAAGCCGAACACACCGGCCACGAGGGCCAGGATGCCGGTCGCGAGCGCGGGCAGGGAACGGTGCCAGGGCGGCGCGACGCTGAAGATTAGGCGGGCGGGCTCGCTGACGAGACCATCCGCGTTGAGGGCGCGCACCTCGAAGGTGAAGGGGCCGCCGGTGAGATTGGTGAACACGGTTTCGTTGCCCGGCGCCGGCACGGACCATTCCTCGCGGAAACCGAGGAGGCGCGTCTGGTAGCGCACCGGAGCGCCCGGCCGGTAGCGCGGCGCGGCATAGCGCAGCGTGATCGGCAGGTTGGAAAACGGCAGGCGCAGTGCCGTGTCGCCCGCCACGGGCCAGGAACGCTCGCCCATCATGAAACGTCGGAGGACCGGCCGCCAGGTCGCGCCGGCACGACTGGACGGCAGCGTGTCCAGCTCGATGCGCGCGATGGTGGCGCGGTTTTTCGTCCAGAGCACCGGCCGGCCGGCCTCGGATTCATCCACCATCACCAGGCTCGCGCCAAAGCGGCCGACTCCGGCCTGCCAGCGCGCGGGCGCATCGTGCCAGGCAAAGGAGTCAGGCGAGGTCGCCTGAAAATAGCCGAGCGGCCGGGCGCACGCGAGCGTGCCGAGCCACGGCGAGGTCCACGCGCGGCCGGCAGGGTCGGCCACCACGGGCATGAAGCGCAACGGGTCCACGCCCTCGATCCGAAAACGCCCGTCGAGGGAGAACTCCCCGGTGCGGGGATGACGGCGATACATGCCGGTCTCGGTGAGGAAATGCAGCTCATCGAACAGGGAGAAGACGCCGGTCCAGCTTTTCCCGTCGGGCAGGCCGGCCCGGCCCAGCGGGTGCGACTCCGCGGTGGCCTGCGTCCAATCGCTCGTCGTCGCCGTGATGCGCCAGAAGCCGCTGGCGGCCGTGCCAAACCACGACACGCGTTCGGATTCCTCCGCGCCATTCCACAGGATCACGCCCGGCGGCAGCGTCAGCGCGCGCCGCGTGGTGCCGGCCGGCAGGTTCAGCACGTGAAGCCCACCGTCGTCGGTCGCGATGAAATACAACCCCGGCGCGCGGCGGTTCGCCTTGATCATGACGATCCTCGCCTGCGGGTCGAACAGCCGGCGGCGGCCCGCGGCCGTGAGCAATTCGACGGCGTCGTTCGTATTGAAGAGAAGTCCCTCGGGGGTGTCGCGCAGGTTGTCGCAGATCTCGGGCACGCGCGGATCCGGCACGAAGCGCGCCGGGTTCCCCGTGGAGGGCTGGCCCGGCTCGAGCCGCATGAGCCCCTGGGTGGTGCCGGAATAAAGCACGCCGCCGTGCCGCACGAGCGACATGGAGGAGCCGATGGGAAACGCGTTGCGCTCGTCGAACACGGTGAGGCCCGGCGCGAGGTCGAGCCGCGAGAGGCCGTTGGCCGTGGCCAGCCAGAGGCCGTGATCCGCGTCGAGCGCGGCGCCGAGGATCGCGGTGTTGGCCAGGCCGGTCTTGGCGTCGAGCACCTGGGCGCCGTGCAACGCGGGATCGGCGATGACGATGCCGCGGTTGTTGCCGCGGATGAAGACCACTCGCCCGTCCTGCAGCCGCAACCCGCGCCCCATCGGTTCGGTCAGCAGCGCGGCCAGCGGCGTGGTGATCTCTTCCAGGCGGCCGGTGGCGAGCTCGAACTGGAAAACGCCCTCGCCCTCGATCAGGCAGAGCGCGTGCGCCGCATCGCGTTCCACGAGCTGAATCCTGCGGCCGGCCAGCGCGCGGCCGGTGTCGACCGCACGGAAGCCGCCGTCATCGAACACCAGCAGGCCGCGACGCGAGTCCTGCAGGTAGACGCGACCGCCGATCGCGAAAAGCTGCAGGTGGCTTTCCGGCGGCAGGGGCACGAACTCGGCCTGGCCGCCGGCGAAGCGGAGCACGCCGTGACTCGTGGCGGCGAACACGCCGGCGCGGCTGGCGGCCATCGCGCGCATCCGGCCAAACGCGCGGGCCTCCGCCGGCAGCCAGCTCGTGCGCGAAACGTAGTGGAGCTGTCCGTCGGCGGCATGGGCTTCAATCACACCGATCTCGTTGTCTCCTCCCGCCCACATGACGCCGTCGTGGCTCCGGCAAAGCGCCGTCACATAAGTGGCGGGCACCGGGATTTTCTCGTGGGTCACGCCATCGTAGAGAATCGCGGCGTGGTAGGTGCCGAAGAGCGTGAAGCCCTCGGCCGTATGGGCCACCGCCGTGACGCTGCTGAAGCCGTCGTAGTCGTCGGGAGAAAAATACCGTTGCAGCGGCAAGCCGAGTTCGCCGGCGAAAGGTCCGGCAGGCGCGAGGGCGGGCGAGGATGCGGGAGCTCCAGCGGCAGCCGCGGCGGATGGCGCCGGAGCCGCGGAACGTCGGTCGCCCGCGACGGCGGGCGCCTCCTGCGCGGTCGTCCCGGGCGCCACGAGGAAAAGCCACGTCCCGAGCAGGAGCGGGAGACTCCTGGCCGGACGCGGCGCAGCGGGCATCATCGGCTCCGAACGAAGGCAGGCCATGAGCAGAGGCAATCCCCGGCGGAATCCGGTGCCGGCACAAGCACGGATTCCGCGGGGAAACGCGCAGCGGCGCCAGCCGTCGCCGGCCCGGCTAAGGCGTGGAGCCGCGCGTCTCGGCGGCGGCGATGGCGAGAAATGCGGCGAGTGCCGGCTCCGGTGCGGCGGACTGCTTCCAGCCGAGGACGAGGCGGCTTTCCGGCGCGGGTCCGCGCAACGCGCGGAAGGCGACCTCGGGCGGCAGGTGCTGCGCTTCGGAGGGTGTCATAAAGGTTGCGCCCAGGCCGGCGCGGACGAGGCCGATGCCGTTGGCGCGCGGCCAGACTTCCTCCGCGATACGTGGCGTCACCCCGGCGCTGGCAAACGCCGCGAGGATGCGGTCGTAGAAGCCGGGATTGTGCGGGCGCGGGAACAGCACGAATGGCGTGGCGACGAGTTCGCGGAGGCGGAGGACTGCGCCCGAAGCGGTGCGCTTCGCGAGTGGATGGGCGGCGGGCAGCAGGATGCCGTTGCGTTCCCGGAGCAGGAGTTGCGTGCGCAGGCCGGGCGTGGGGGCGTCGGGGTGAAAGAAGCCGCACGCGAACTCGCCGGCCTGCAGCGCGGCGAGCTGCGCGGACGTCGGCGACTCCGTGAGCTCAAGGCGGATCCCGGGGTGGGCCTGGTGAAAGGCGCGGAGGATGCGCGGCAGAACCGTGGCCATGGCGAGGCCGGTGAAGGCGACGCGCAGGTGGCCGACCTGCCCGCCCGCGAGGGCCGCCAGATCGCCGGGGATGGCGGCGAGGCCGCGCAGCAGCGGCTCGATGCGTTCGAGGAGGAACCGTCCGGCGGGGGTGATCTCGACGCCGCGGCGGGTGCGGTTGAGGAGGTCGGAGTCGAGCGCGGACTCGAGTTGCGCGATCGCCCGGCTCAGGGCCGGCTGCGCGACGGCGAGCGTCTCGGCGGCCTTGCGGAAATGGAGCTGGCGCGCGACCTCGCGAAAATAGACGAGGTGGCGGAGCTCGAACGGATATTGATACTCGCGCGGCATCCCGGAGGTGAAGGTGAGCGTGAAAGTGAACGTGTCGAGCGTGATGCTTGGGCGGCATCACTGGCGGCAAAATGGGTATTTTCCGGCATGGCTGGTTTCTGATAGCCTCGGGGTCCTGGATTCCCTTTCACTCTCACTCTCACTCTCCGTTTCACCCTTCCGTCATGCCCAAATCCCTTTTCGAAAAAGTCTGGGACGCCCACAGCGTCCGCACCCTGGCCAACGGCCAGACGCAGTTGCTCATCGGCACGCACCTGATCCATGAGGTGACGAGCCCGCAGGCGTTCGGAATGCTGCGCGATCTGGGCCTCAAGGTCGCGATGCCGCACCGGACGTTTGCGACGGTGGACCACATCATCCCGACGGATCAATTGGTGGAGCCGTATCGCGACCCGCTGGCGCAGGCGATGATGAACGAGCTGCGCCGGAGCTGCGCGGAGTTCGGCATCACATTCTTCGACCGCGCGAGCGGCAAGCAGGGCATCGTGCACATCGTGGG
>CAZENI010000345.1:3647-9068 GCA_964513055.1 uncultured Opitutus sp. | reverse complement strand
CCGGCGGGACGACGTGACATCGGCAACAACGCAGTGCTCGCCCGCGTCAGCGCGGCGCCGCCGCGGCGAGGCGATCGGTCTCGGCGAGTTTGAAACGCGTGCTCACCACGGAGTTCTTTTCCGGACCTTCGCGATACTTGATGTAGGTCGTCGCCACGAACGTCCCGTCCGGCAGCAACTCCAGCCCCGGGTAGCCGTTGTCGCCGCCCTTGAAACTGTGCAGCAGCTTCACGCGATACTGCCCGTCGCGCCCGCTCGCGATGTCCTCGTAGCGCCCCACCCAGCCGACGAAGTGCGTCGACGTCGGGCTACCGTAGGCGCCGCCCGTATCGCGAAACACCACCACGAGCCGCCCATCCGCCGCGTAGCGCGCCGTGTGCCGGTCGCCAAACAGTCCCGGCGGCAGCGGCTTTGAGGCCGACCACGTGCGGCCCTCGTCATCGCTCGTCATGTAGAGCGCCGTGCGTTTCTCGTTCTCGCGGATCAGACACAGGAGCTGTTTCCTGTCCGGTGAGCGCACGATCCACGGCTCGCACGGTTTCAGCCCGGGCAGATCGAGAATCACCTTCCACGGCGTCCACGTGAAACCGCCGTCGGCCGACACGCTCTGCGCGAGCACGTTCGAGCGCTGCTCCTTGGTCTCCCCTGGCCGGCGGATATTCGTCTGGCCGAGCAGTTTCTTCCCGCCCTCGATCGGCTCGATCGTGCAGAACGGCATCACGCCCACGAGGCCGTTGCCCTTCATCGGCGACCACGTCTTCCCGTCGTCCTCGGACACCGACTGGTGCATGTCGCCGCCCGGACCCGTCCCCGCAAAGACAAAGATCCGCGCCTTCCCCTTCGGATCCGTGAGCCGCCAGATCGTCGGACAGTTGCGCGTCGTTTTCCAGTTCTCCGGCACGGGCAGCAAATCGCTCCACGTCCTGCCGCCATCGTCGCTGCGCTTCAGCGGACCGCACGGCCCGCCATGATTGATCGTCCACACGCAGAACATCGTCTTTCCATCCGGCAGCAGCAGCGTCGTCGGATGGCCCTGGTAGGTTTCCGCGGTGCCCTGCGCGATGACGACCTGGCGCGCGACATCACTCGAGAGATCGACGGTCTTGGGAAACGCGCGCTTCGTCGGCGCCACCTTCGCCACCGTGTCGGCGGGATCGGCGGCCGGCGCGCGGCCGGCGACAGCGAGAACGACAACGGCGAGCAGGATCCGGGGCAATGGCTTCGTCATGGGGTAAGGTCGGTTCAGTTCGGGCGCGGAGCGGGCGCGGGCGGGACGACCGGGGCCGCGCCCGGCGCCGGCGGCGCGTAATCCGCAAAGGTCTTCGCGAGCTCGCGAATGCCGTTGATCATCACGCGCACATCGCCGCCTGGGCAGATCAACTGCGCGCCGAGTTCGCGCACCCGCGCGTAGTTTTCGCGCCCCGGCCCGAGCGTGCCCCAGAATTTGCCGTGCCGCCGGCACGACTCCGCGAGTTGCCGCATCGCCGCGACGACGTCGGGGTGCGCGATCTGGCCGAGCTTGCCGATGCGATGCGCGTAGTCGCCCGGCCCGAAGAAAATCCCGTCGACGCCCGGCGTCGCCACGATCCCATCGAGTTCCGCCACCGCCTCCTCCGTCTCAATCTGACAGAGGATCGCGACTTCATTGTTCTGATACCGCACGTAGTCCGCCGCCGGCAGCGTGCCGTAGCGGCCGTCGATGCCGCCGGAGTTCCACCCGCGCAGCCCCGTGACCTCGCCCGGCCCGGGCGCGGGATTCTTGAATTTCGCCCACTCCACGATCTGTCGCGCCTGCGCCGCGCTGTCGACCATCGCGCACATGATGCCGCCGACGCCCGTCTCCAGCACGCGCATCACGCTCTGGTAATCCGTCGCCTTGAACCGTGCGACCGTGGTCACCGGATACGCGCGCGCCACCATGTTGAGCACCGCGAGCTCCTGCGTGGGGATATCGAAGTGTTCCAGGTCGAACCAAAGCGACTCGAACAGGCCCGTGCCGCACACGAAGTCCACGTGCCGCGGCGTCGCGTGATTGCCCAGCACGTAGAGGTGCTCGATCGCGCCGGCGCGCATGTGGGCCAGCAACTGGTTGCTTCGCAGCGTTTGCATGTCTTGGGGTGAAGCGGGAGCCAATCGCACCAGTCGGCGTGTCACAAGCGACACTCACTGGTTCCCTGCGGAAGCCACGAAGCCACCCAATCCCCGGCAAACCGCTGATGAACGCTGATGGCCGCTAATTCGGAGAAGCCCCATGGAATCATCCGTGGTCGTGAGCGAGAACAACATGACTCCCCGTGTTCTGAATTCCCAAAAATTCCTTCCCATGAGTGGCTCGGATTTGTGGTCTCTTGCCTTGATTCGAAAATCAGCGCCTCTCAGCGGTTTCTCCGAAGGATCCGAGTCAGATATTCACCGCCCGCATCTCGCCGCTCGCACCGCGATCGCCGAGCGCCGTCCGCAACGCGCGCACCTCCGCCGCAAGGGTCTGCTTCATCGCGATGATGTCCGCGCTATGGATGAAGAAGTTGTAGCCCGCCTGGGCCAGCGCGATCTCGCGCTCCACCCCGAGCCAGCAGTGGAAGCCCGCCCCGATCCCGCGCGCGCGGGCCTGGTGCGCGATCGTCCGCACCGCCGCCTCGAACTCGGGCGCGTCATACTGCTCCGGCCGCCCCAGGCTGCTCGACAGATCGTGCGGCCCCACGAGCACGGCATCGAGCCCCTCGACCGCCAGCAGCGCGTCGAGGTTTTCCACCGCCGGGCCGCTCTCGACGTTGATGATGAGAATGTTCTCCGCGGAGTGGACTTGCTGATACGCCGCGAGCTCCGGTTCGGACCGCTCGCGCCCGGCGAGGATGGCGTCGAGGCGCGCGCCCTTGAGCGGCCGCAGCTTCACGGCGCCGCGCAGCGCCTGCACCTGCTCCACCGTCTCGACGTAGGGCGCCACGATGCCGGCGGCGCCCGCATCCAGCGCCATCGTCGCCGCATACGGATCCGGCGCCGGGATGCGCACGATCGGCGGCAGCCCGAGCCCGGCGTAGACCTGGCACATCCACGACAGCTCCTTGCGATCGATCGCGATGTGCTCGGTGTCGATGAACACAAAATCGAGCCCGATCTGCGCCACCTGCGCGGGCCAGCGGGGCGAGTCTGCGACGATGAGCGTGCCCAGGGTGAGCGCATTGGCATGGAGCGCCGCACGAAGCTGTTTCGGGGTCATGGCGCGAGTCGACGGCTTGCGCGCCCCCACCTCAAGCCGCCGACACTGGTCCTCTCAGCGCACCTGCGTGGTCCTCCGCGCGCCAGGTCGAATCCAACGCCTTCTTTCGGGCACTGCTTCGCATCCGTCGCAACCCTTCGCGAATACCTGCCAGCTACGGCTGGAGATCGCGGCAGACGATCTCGAGGGACGCCATCAGTGTCCGTTTGTCGCCGATGAAGTCACGCCTCGCGCGCACCGCGTGAGTCCAGAGTCGTCAAGGTCGGGTTCGGTTTGCGGCACAGCGGCGATTCCCCGGTTCAAGCCCCGCCGGCCCGGTCCTTTATCACTCAATTTTTGAGGATACTCCGCGCCAGAATCTCGTTGATTTCCGTGTGCCGCGGCACCGGCTGCGCGCGCTTCGTAACCGGATTCTGAAACCAATCGTGCTTGCCGCCGTGCCGGATGAAAACGGCACCACCCTTTTCCAGTGCTCGAATCTAATCCCGGCGCCGGGCGCCAACTGCAATCTGGCATCCTTGGCATCATTCGCATCGCCGAAGACGCTCAAGTCCTCCGCCTCGGAGCTTTGCCGAGGTATCGATCGGTGACCGCTCGCCCCGGAAAGAAAATCGACCGTGACGAGAAAGAACAGGCCCAGTGTCGTTTCGTTCGTCAGCCGGTAGTAGAGCCTAAGTGAGTATTCTCGCTGAAGGAGCAAACCTCGCTTCCCATCTCACCTTTAACAAGACACGTTCCGCTAGTGAAGAAGCCCGGGGACATCAACCGCAACGGCCAGCAAATCCTGCGACAAACCGCGGAACGCGGTAGCGACCACAACGCGCGAGTGTGGATCTTGAAATGCCGTCACTGTTCGAATGTTTACGGTTGCAACAACACTGATGCATGGGAGCGCAAGTGCCCGAAGTGCCAAAATGGAAATGATGGTCTGCCGATACCAACCGAGCGCGATGGACAGGACTGGACGCGCGAAGAGCATATCATCGCATTCCAGCTCTATAGCCGAATTGAATTTGGGACAATCCACATGCGAAATCCGGCCGTCATCGAATTGGCCGCGTTGCTCGGAAGAAAGGTAGGCTCCGCTTCGCTCAAGCTCGCGAATTTTTCGCGACTCGATCCAGTCCATCAAGCCCGTGATGTCCACGGGCTGGGGCACGGCTCGAAAGGAGAAGAGGATATCTGGCGTGAATTCAAGGAACGCCCGGAAGCTCTGGCATTCGAGAGCGCGCGCCTGCTCGGTGAGCGACTCGGCTACAATGTCGAAAAAATTGCCGAGATCGATGAATCCGACTTACCACCTCCTGGCCTCGAACGCGAGGCGTTGGTCAGACTCCGGGTAAACCAAAGTTTCTTCCGCCAGCGCGTCCTTTCCGCATATGGCTTCCGATGCTGCGTGACGGGACTGACCAGTCGCCAACTTCTCAATGCCAGTCACATCGTCCCTTGGTCCGAGGACGCACCAAATCGATTGAATCCGCGGAATGGGCTTTGCCTGAATGCTCTCCACGACCGGGCTTTCGATCGTTGCTTAATGTGGATTGAGCCAGATTTTGTCGTCCGACTTTCTCCCGGCTTACGCGAAACGACGACCGATTCGAAGCAGACGGTGGATTGGCTCATGAGTTTCGAGGGCAGACAGCTCCTGCTCTCGGACACTTTTCGGCCCGACGTGAATCTCCTGGCGAAGCACGCTGCCCGCTGCAAACAACAGAGCGCCTGACGGCGACTCCACCAATTGATTCCGCCGAGCCATGACAGCGAAACGAAATCCAAGTGGGCGCTGCTACAGGGCAATTTGCCGGCGCCGTGGACAAGGCGATCCATGTGCGGCTTGGCGCCGGGTGACGGTAACAATCATGAATCTGGAAGACGCGCAGGAAGCCGCAGACTGAGGAAACCGCTAATCGGCGCTAATCAGAAACCTGCCATGGGTTGATTGGCATGGTTCAGAGCCACCAAATGGGTGACTCGCGCGGCAACGTGAGTCGAAGCTCAGGTTCTTCATCAGCGAAAGTTAGCGAAGATTAGCGGTTTCGCCTTCTGCCGAATCCAGGCTCAACCACCGAGACACCGAGGCCCCGAAGCTCGGGAACTCGTCAGCCCAAGCATCCTCCGCGCCTCCGTGTCCCGGTGCCCCCGTGGGTCAACCAGGCTCGGACTCCGACGTTGAGCCCGAGACTTCAAAGAGCATGGGCCGCCGC
>CAZENI010000345.1:645-3637 GCA_964513055.1 uncultured Opitutus sp. | reverse complement strand
TTCGGGCACTACCAGTGAACGACGACTTGCTGGATTTCTTGAAGCTACTCCATGAACGCACGGCTGATGCTCCCGTTCACGGTCGGGAATGACCGCCGCATTCGTGCCCCGCGCTCACCCCACCCGCGTCCGAATCGCAAACGCCCACGCCGGATTCGTCACCGTCAGTTGCCGGATGTCCGCCTCGCTGAATCCTTCCTTCATCAGCGCCGGCAGGAACGCCCGGAACAGCACGTCGTAGCCCCGATACGCGCCGCCCTCCGCTTCGCCCGGCCGATACCAGCCGGCGTCGTGCGAGATCAGCACGCGATCCAAAAATCCCGCGCGCCTCATCGCCGCCACGAGGTGCACGTGCCGCGCGAGGGAGCGCGGGGCGATCCCGTCGAACGAGAGCCACGCGCCCGCGCGGGCCAGCGCCGAAAGGGTCTCCTCGCTCTTCGCGTTCTGCGCGTGCACCCAGATCCACGCCGCCGGCTGCACCTTTTCTTCCGCCAACAACGCGATCTGCGCCCGCGCCGCCACGTCATCGCCCGTGTGCGCCGCGATCGTCAGTCCGCTCCCCCGGTGCGTGCGCGCCGCCGCCCGCACGAGCTTCTGCGCCACGTCGCTCAGCGGGCCGGCATCGAAGCCGAGCTTGATGAAGCCCGGCCGCACGCCCGTGCCGTCGATGCCCTCGCGCCATTCGCGCAGCCAGCGCGCCGCCAACCCATCCGCGTCCTCGCTCATGGCATGCGCCGGCAAAAACTTGTTCTGCCGCGCCGCATAAAGACCCGTGTTGGTCACGAAATCGATTCCCGTCGCCTCGCTCAATCGCACCAGCAGCCGCGGATCGCGGCCGAGATAGGCCGGCGTGCACTCCATCATCGTCGCACACCCCAGCGTGCGCGCCTCGTCGACGAACGGCTTGATCTTCGCGAACGCCGCCTCGGCGTCATAACGCGACGGCGACACCTCGGCCGCCCCGATGAAATCGACCAGCACGTGCTCGTGCGGCAGCACGGAGCCGAGTTCTCCTGCGGGCTTCGGCCCCCGCACCGTCATGACTTCCGGCCCCCGCTCCGCGGCGCCCAGCACCGCCGGAGCCGCGCACGCGACCGCGCCGAGCTGGAGGAATTTGCGACGAAGCATGCCGCGAGCATGAGCAGCGTAGCGCGTCTCACGATCAAAATTGTCGTGACCCTGACGTTGGAGCCACGAGCGTGGACCCGTGGCCGCTCGCGCGCCGCCGGGCGGTCGGCTCCACTCCCTCACGCTCGCCTCCCCACCCTTTTCCGTCTCCGCCCCATGGCCGCCGATCTCCCTCTCCTCTGGACCGATGTGCCGCTCCACACCGACGCCTGGGCGGTGCTCCGCCCGCACGTGCGGCTGTGCGGCCCGACCGTCCCGGCGGCGTTCGCGGTCGCCGCCGACTACGCCGCCGCCGACGCCGCGATCGTGGGCAACCAGTTCACCGGCGACGCCGCCGCGTTTGCCCGTGCCCCGCGGCTTCAGGTCATGGCGCGCACGGGCATCGGCTACGACAACGTCGACATCGCCGCCGCCAGCGCCGCGGGTGTGTGCGTCGTGAATACGCCGGATGCCCCGACTGAATCCACCGCGGAGTTCGCCCTCGCCCTAATGTTCGCCGTCGCGCGGCGCATCCCCGCCGCCGATCGCAATGCGAAGGCCGGCGTGTGGAAACTCGATCCCGGCGTGATGGGCTTCGACCTCGCGGACAAGACACTCGGCCTCGTCGGCTTCGGCCGCATCGCCCGGCGCGTCACCGAGATGGCGCGCGCCATCCGGATGCGCGTGTGTGCGCTCGATCCCTTTGTGTCCGCGCCCGACTTCGCGGCGGCCGGCGTCACCCCCTGCGCGGATTTGCCCGGGTTGTTGCGGGTCTCCCACATCCTCTCGCTGCACGCGCCGGCCACGCCCGCCACGCGCCGCATGATCGGGGCCGAACAGCTCGCGCTGCTACCGCCCGGCGCGATCCTGATCAACGCCGCGCGCGGCTCGCTGCTCGACGAAGCCGCCGTCCTCGCCGCGCTGGACAGCGGCCGGCTCGCCGGCGCGGGCATCGATGTCTGGGACCGCGAGCCGGTGCCGCCCGACCACCCGCTGTTTCGCCATCCACGCGTGGTCGCCACCCCGCACATGGCGGCCTACACCGACGAGGGTCGCCGCCGCAGCCACGTCGCCGCCGCGCAGCACGTGCTCGCCGTCCTCCGCGGCGAGAAGCCCACGACCCTGATCGATCCGGCGATGTGGACGCGCCGCCGAAAGTAGTTCGCGGTGCGCAACGGGTGGAGCGGCTTGACCCGAATGGCGCTACGACAACACAGAGCATCGATCACTCGACCCTCGTTCTCGTTCTTCGTAATCGCTCTCGTTCTCTCGTGACCGACGAAAAGCCTTCGCGAGAACGATTACGAGAACGAGGAACGAGAACGAACGACCTGTTCGCTTTACTTTGGGGGCGTCGAAAAGGACCTTTTCCGGTAGCGGAAGCCGTGAGGCTTTCGTGGCGGCGCCCCGCGGCGTCGGACGAAACGCTCACGCGTTCCGCTACAGACGAGCGCCGCGCTCCACCTTTTCCGACGCCCTGTTAGCGCCAGTCCGGGTTCACCCCAAGCCGCTGGCCTCACCGCGGCTGCCCCCATCCGCAAAGGTATTCCAACAGGACCACCTCGGCGGTCTTGTGACCGCTGGCTGAGGCTCCGAGCTTTGTCCTCCACCCGCTTTCCTTTTCATGAAGAAGACCCTCACCGGACTCATCGCCGCACCGCACACGCCGTTTGGAACCGACGGCGCGCTCAACCCTGCGGCGATCCCGCAACAGGCGCGCCTGCTCGCCCACAACGGCGTCTCGGGCGCCTTCATCTGCGGCACCACGGGTGAGGGCGCCTCGCTGACGAGCCAGGAGCGCCGCCAGGTCGTCGAAGCCTGGGTCGCGGCCAAGCCCGCCTCCGTCGCCATCATCGTGCACGTCGGCCACCTTACTCTCGGCGAG
>CAZENI010000345.1:0-635 GCA_964513055.1 uncultured Opitutus sp. | reverse complement strand
GGCGAGGCGTGCGGCTTTGCCCGCCACGCCCAGGAAACCGGCGCCGACGCCATCGCCACGCTCGCGCCCAGTTTCTTCAAGCCCGCCTCGGTGCACGAACTCGTCGCCTGGTGCGCGCAGGTCGCGGCCGCAGCGCCGCAGTTGCCGTTCTACTATTATCACATGCCCGCGATGACGGGCGTCGCGTTCCCGGCCGCCGACTTCCTCGCGGCCGCCGGCGACAAGATCCCGAATCTCGCGGGCGTGAAATTCACGCACGAGAACCTGATGGACTTCGGCCGCGCCGGCGAGGTCGCGGGCGGCAACTACACCATGCTCTGGGGCCGCGATGAGATCCTGCTCGCCAGCCTGGCGCTCGGTGCCAAGGGCGCGGTCGGCAGCACCTACAACTTCGCGGCGCCGCTCTATCTGCGGATCATCGACGCCTTCAACCGCGGCGACCTCGCCGCAGCGCGCAAGGATCAGATGCGGGCCATGGACTTCATCGCCGTGCTCGACCGCCACGGCGGCCTCGCCGCGGGCAAGGCCGCGATGAAGTTGATCGGCCTCGACTGCGGCGCTGTGCGCCTGCCCTTGCGCGCGCTCACCACCCGCGATGAAGCGAGCCTCCGCGAAGGCCTCGAGAAAATCGGCTT
>CAZENI010000344.1:4528-9103 GCA_964513055.1 uncultured Opitutus sp. | reverse complement strand
CCGAACTTGTCGCGGAGCACCGGCGGGTTGTGCGAGAGCGTGCCGGTGAAGGTCCAGCCGAACGTGTTGGCGCCGGTGTGCGCGTTCTCCACTTCCTTGGGCTTGTTTTCGCAATAGGCGTCGACGTCGCGGTAGACGTAGTTCTTGAGGAGGTCCATGCGCCGGTGCGATCCCTCGAGCACCATGAGCCCGCCGAGCTCAAACGAGATGTCGCCGTAGGGCACCCAGCATGTCATGTGGCCGTGCGTGCCGCGGCCCATGTAGGGGAGATCGCAGTGCGGGTTCGTGCCCTTGCCGGGACCGATGGCGCGGAGCCAGGTGAAATCGTAGTGGCGGATGTCCTCGCCGTAGAATTTGCGGTAGAAGCCGGTGAGGCGGTCGCCGTAGAGGAGGTTTTGCACGGCGGCGTTGCCGTTGGTGATCTCAGGTTTGAAAACGTAACCGGAGCCGGGCTTGCAGATGCCGTCGATCGTCGGGTGGCGCTCGTCGAGCACGCCGGCGGCGGCAAGGCGCTCGGTGAGGCTTTCGCGGGCGGTCAGGACCTCGTCGCGGTCGAGGTAGCCCTTCATGTAAAGATACCCGTCGTGGGCGAAGCGGCGGCGGAGCTCGGCGACGTCGTCGGCGGCATCGCTGGAGTCGCGCAGGAGGCCGACTTTCTGCTCGTCCATGTCCAGCGCGTGGCCGAAGGAGTGGAGCTGGGGGAGGGCGGTGAGCGTGCTCATGGCGGAAAAGGGAACGAGAGATGGAGGGAAAGCGAGTCGGAGAGAAGCGGCGAAGCGGCGACCGGGAGAGGAGCGGGGGATGGCGAACCGGGCGAAACCGTGGTGGTGGCGGCGTGTGGCGTCCGCGAATCACGCTGGCGCCGCCCAGCCTTCGGGCCAGTGCGTGCCGGGGACGGGGCGCCAGTAGATCTCGCGGTCGATGCGCGGCGGGTGGTGGCGATGGCGTTCGGTCAGGCGGACCTTGGTGCGCAGGTGGTCGAGGAGGTTCTCGCCGTAGAAGAACGTGTTCTCGCCGACGGCGGAGACCGCCATCACCTCGGTCGAAGTGGTCTCGAGGAGGGCGATGAGCCCGCGGATGTTGGCGAGTTCGAGATCGATCGCGGCCTGGAGACGCTGCTCGCACGCGGCCTTGGTCGCGGGGGTGGCGGCGGGATCGAGGTAGCCGTAGACGTTTTCGCACCAGGCGCAGACGTTGCGCAGCGTGGTCGTCCAGTGGAGGTAGGCCCGCACGCGGTCGTGTAGATCGACGAAGACCACGTGGCGCGGCGCGAGGCCGGCCAGTTTCTCCGCGAGGGCGCGCAGGCGCGGAAGGAGTTCGCGGTCCATGTCGGCGGCCATCTTGGCGCCGCTCTCGCGCGTGATCAGATCGAAGAGGACGTCGCGGCCGAGATCGTTCAGGCCGGGGTTGTTGTGCTGGAAGCAGCCGTGCTGCTCGTAGTAAACGCGGTCGGCGGCCGGGACCGCCTCGAGGTCCGGCACAAAGGGGCGGTCCCAGGTGCGCTGCCAGCAGAATCCGAACACACAATACAGCGGCACGAGCGGCTGCCAGACGAGCGCCTCCTCGAACTCGGTCCAGGCGGAGACGAGCGCGGGGGCGTGGGCCTCGCCGGCGAGGCGCGTGGCGAACGCGCGCAGCACGTCGTCGATGCTGCGCTCGGGGAAGAACTGCGCGGCCTGGAGCGCGGCGGGATTCGGCCAGAAGGGCGTGCGCGCGGTGTTGGCGAGCCCGCCGAGGGCGCTGAGGCGCGTGAGGCCGGTGGCGCGGGCGGCGAGGAGCTTGGCGTGCAGGAGCCGCGGAAACGGCAGCCCAACCAGCGGCTCGTGGTTCATGACGCCCGAGGCCGAGTAGTGAAGGACCGGCTCCGTGCCTTGGGCGCGCGCCGCGGCAAGCGCGTCCTTTTCGGCGGGGTCGATCGAGGACTGAAAGATGCTGCCGGCCACGCCCATGTTCTCCGGATACTTGGGATGCGGATACGGCAGGGAATAGCCGCGCACGAGCAGCGAGGGCGCCTCGTAGCTCACATGGCGATCGCAGCGGGCCTTGATGTGGTCGTGCTCGACCTTGAAGGGTTCGATGCGCAGGAGGACGTCGAAGTCGGGATTCAACTCGGCGGCGGCGTTGCGGAGGTTGTGGAGGAAGCGCCCGATGCTCTGGCCGGCGGCCTCGGCGACCTTGTCGTGGTTGCGCCACTCGCGGATGAGGTAGGGCCCGCCGTTGCGGCCGACGTAGAGCGACGCGGTGTGTTCGAAGCCGGCGCCGCTGTCATTCGTCCAGAGCGACAGGTAGCTCAGGTCGGGCACGGCGCGGATGAGTTTTTGCAGGGCCTCGCGGTAGTGGCGCTGCGCGATCGGATGATCCTGCGCCATCGTGAAGCGCGGCAGCCGCGAGCGGAACGGGTGATCGACGCGCGCGCCGCGGAGCGTGGGGAACTTGTGGAAGAACCGCTCGGGCATCGTGCGCGGCTCGAACATGCACACGCCCGGCTTCAAGCCGTAGCGACGGCCGAGGTCGGCGAGTTTGCGCAGGTGATTGAGGTTGGCGTCGAGGTAGAGCGCGGGCCAGAGGCCGCGGGTCAGCTCGGTGTCGAGGAAGTGGTTGAACCCGGGCAGATAGGTGTAGAACTGCGAGTAGAACTCGTGCGGCACGAGATCCTCGTGCGGGTAGTGGGCCTGGAGGCCGTTGACTTCGCAGTGCGTGAAGCCGGCCTCGGCGAGCGTGGCGACGTAGTGCTCGGGATCGAAGCCGCGGGCGGAACGCCAGTATTGCGCGTAGCAGGCGTCCCAATGCGGCCGGTGCCAGCCGAAGGTCGCGGGCAGAAAAACGCCGGCGGCGAGTTTCTCGCGCGTGACGTCGCCGACGCCGTTGGCGAGGAGGCGGACGGCGGCGAAGAGAAAGGAGCCGTGCGTGGCGACGATTTCGCCAGTGCCCGCGTCGGTGATCCGGAGCCACATCCAGGCGCTCGAGTCGCGGGTGGCGGCGGGGAGCTTGAGTGGCACGGTTGCATGGTAGAGCCACGCGTTGGCGGAGAGAGCGATGTTGACGCCGGCGCCCTGTTCTCGGGTCGCTGCCAGCGCGGCGCCCGTGAGCCGCGCCAACTCGGTGGCCGCGGTTACTTCGCCCGGCGATGCGGGATCGGAACAAAAAACGGCTCGGATCGCTGGCAAGGGGAGGTCGGGCATGCGCGGCTGGGAGGGTCCGCGCAACGCTCGATGCCTCGACCGGAGAGTCAAAATGAACGTTCCTGAAAATTTCAGGGACGCGCTCCACCTTTAGCTCTGGGATCTCCTGCCGCGGCGGCCGCAACCAAAGGAAATGAGGAAGCAGTCCTCACCGGGATGGCGCGGATGGGAAGCCGCCGTTCCGAACTATCGCGCCAAAGTCGCACAGAATTCCCGAAACGCCTTTTCTTCCTCGGCGGTCGCGACGCCGGCGACGATGTGGCCGGCGAGACTGCGCACGACGTAGGCCTGTTCGGCGGGGAGCTGCACAGTGTGGACTACGTCACGGATAATGGCTGCGAAGGTATTGCCGTTGTAGAAGCAGAAGGGCGCGAGCCGATGACAGCGGCGGCAAATTTCCACCGCCTCAGCGAGGAGCATCGGTTCGAGATGGCGAGAGTTCCAGAGTTGCATCGTGGTCTCGTGGCCGTCGGACGTGGGCTTGTGCAGCGCGCGCTTGGCCGCGCACAGCGCGGCGTTCTGCGCGGTGACGAATTCCCACGAGTAGTCGGCCAGCCAGGTTCGCCGCCGTGGCATGACTAACGTGGATTGGTTTTCCGCCCTCGTTTTAACTTTTGCAGTTCCGCGACTCCTGCGCTTTTTAGCGAGCCTTTGCCCGTCCTGGCATACACGGGTTCGGCCGAAAACCGGTCTTGGATCGCAAGGGCATCGGCGAGCACCCGCTTGAAAACAGGACTATTCTGCAGCTTCGAATCGCTCTCCGGTTTCATGTGGGAAGCCTACTCGCGGGAGGAGGTCGCGCAACCACCGACAAATGGGGGAGGGGGGTTAATTCAGAAGCCAGAAAGCCAGGAAGCAGACTGTCGAGCGGAGGCGATTTGGAAACTCAGTCCGCAGACGTCCGAGTTCATGAATCCCTGGCTTCTGAATTATCCGTGACTACCGGCCGAGATACTTGTCCCGGCCGCGCACGAGCGCTTCCATTTTCCGGTCGGCGATGGAGCGTTTCAGCATCCAGAAGCCGCAGTCGGGGTGCACCCAGCGGACACGGCCGGCGCCGACCTTCTTTTCCACGGCCTCGATGCGCGCGGCGACTTCGTCGGCGGTCTCGATGTGGTTCACCTTGATGTCGATCACGCCGACGCCGAGGGTGATCTTCTTGTCGATGTGCTTCAGCGCATCGAGGTCGGCCTTCGGGCGGTGGGCGAGTTCGAGCACGAGGTGGTCGGTGTGCAGGGCGTTGAGGAAATCGATCAACATCTTCCAGTTGCCCTTCTGGATCGTCTGGCCGCCGTAGTTGCCGAAGCAGAAATGCACGGCGCGCTCCACGCCCCGGTCGATCGCGTCGAGCACGAGATTCATCGAGGCGGCGGCGAGCGGGCCGTCGGCGGGG
>CAZENI010000344.1:0-4518 GCA_964513055.1 uncultured Opitutus sp. | reverse complement strand
TGTTGGCTTCGTCGACCTGCACACAGGGCGCGGGCAGGCCCGGCATCTGTGCGGCGAGCACCTCGCCGAGCGCCATCGTGAGCGCGTCGAAATCGCGGTAGTGATGATCGAGCAGCGTGCGCGCGAGCATATAGGGGCTAGTGACGGTGAACTTGAACGCGCCCCCGGCCACCGAGGCCGCGCGCTGGCAGTCGGCGAGGAGATTGAGCGAACCTTCGCCGAGCGCGCCCGTGACGACGCCCGCCGGCTTGCGGCGGAAGCCCATCGGGTGGTGGCGCGAGAACTCATCGGTGATCGAGCGGCCGACGACGGACGAGATGCCGGCCATGGGACGGATGAAATACTCGATCATGCCGTTCGTGTCGGGGTGGTTGACGTCGAAGCGGTAGAGCTCGCCGTCGGTCGGCAGGTCGATGCCGGCCTGACGTTGAATATCGAATACGACGCGCGTGGCATCGATCACCGCCTGCTCGCTGGGGAGGGCGGCGAGCCAGTCGGGCACGGGATAGGAGCCGACGGTGGTCGTGAGGATGCGGGGCGATTTGGGGAGTCTGGCGTTGGACATGATGAAAAGGGGGCGGTCGTGCAGTCTAGGGGTTCGGCGCGCGTTGTCTTGTCGTTCCGGGCAGGGCGGGGTGGCAATTAGGGCAGGGTCACGCCCGGGCGTGCAGCCACTCGCCTGGCGGGCAGCCGTGGCGGCGCCGGAAGACGCGGTAGAAATGCGAGAGGTCGCGATAGCCGCAGGAGAACGCGATGCCGGTCACGGTGTGATTGCCCTGGCGGAGGAGCGCGGTCGCGTGGTCGAGCCGCAGTTGCGTGAGCCGGGCGAGGAAGGTGGCGCGGGCGTGCGCGCGGAAGAGCTCGCTGAAGCGGCGCCGCGACAGGCCGGCGCGGGCCGCGGCGCGGTCGAGCGTCCAGTCGTCGTAGAAGGTGTCGGCGAGCTCGCGGGCGACGGCCTCGACCCGGCGGGCGGCGGTGTCGGTGCGGCGGGTGGGGGCGGGCAGGCGCGCGAGCGTGACGAGAATCTGGGCCGCGAGGGCGTGCAGCGCGACGGCGGCGCCGGGGCGGGCCGCGGCCTGCTCGAGGAGCGCGCCACGCCAGAGGTTCTCGAAGCGCAGGCTGGCGGGCCGGCCCGCGGGCACGTGCCGCGGGGATTGCGCGGCGAGCGTCCGCCACAAGGCGCGGCGGTTCGGTTCGGCGCGGACCCAGCGCGGGGCGAGCCCGAGCAGCAGCAGGCTCGCCGGCGCCTCGTCGCGCAGTTGGTGGACCGTGCCGGCCTCGACCGTGAGGAGCGTGCCGGGACCGGCGGCGATTTCCCGGTTCGCATGCAGGTCGCGCAGGAGGATGCGGCCATGCAGCACGTAGAGCAGCTTGTGAAACGGGTCCGCGCGCATCGGCATGCGAAAATCCGTTCCGTGGATACTCTCGGCGAAGACGACGCCGTGCGGCGGCATCGCGACGGGGATGGGCCGCGTGACGTGGCTCATGCGGCAGAGCGGGCGGGCGCGGGCGGAAGCGGGTGACGACGGGCACGCGCGACTGGACGAGCGAACCGCTCCCCGCTCACCCTCGAAGCTGCGCGTGCGGCCCGCATGCGAAAGACGCTCAGAGGTCCGGCGCGGCGCCGCCCTTTTTCTTGCCGCCTTTCTTGCCGGCCTTGCCCTGCTTGGTGCTATTGCGCTCGGCGGCCTCCCGCTCGACCGCCTTCATGTAGGCTTCGCGGGCCTTCGGATCGGCGCGGGCCCGAAACACCTCCAGCATCGGGTCCTTCGTCTGCACCATCCAGGCTTCGAGTTGCTGCGTGAGGCGATCGCGCTGCGCCCGGAATTCCGGTTTCGCGATCAGGTTCTCGAGCGCGTCGGAGTCCTGATCGTAGTTGTAGAGTTCCTCGGGCACGCGGTGGTCGAAGAACTTCAGCCGCTCGGCGGCCCTGGGATCGGTTTTGGCGAGGGCCTGCATCCGGCGATAGGTGACGGTGCCCTTGGTGGCGGTCGCCATCACGCGTTCGCCGTTCGACCAGGGATTGAAGAGGTAGGCGTAGTCCTTCGTGATGATGGAGCGCATCGGGTGGCGGTTGCCGCCGGAGTTCTCGTTGTATTCGGTGACGACGAAGTCGCGGACGCTCTGGCGCTCGCCGCGCAGCACGGGCGCGAAGCTGCGTCCGTCCAAGCCTTTTGGATGCGGCAGGCCGGCGATGTCGAGGAGGGTCGGGAGCAGATCGACGACCGAGATGAGGTGCTGGTCCTCGACGGCGCCGGCCTGCGTGACGCCGGGCCAGCGGACCATCCAGGGCGTGCGCGTGCTGTGGAAGTAGAGCTGGGTCTTGGCAAACGGGAGCGGCATGCCGTGGTCGGAGAGGAAGATGATCGCGGTGCGCGCCTCCTCGCCGGATTCCCTCAGCGCGCGCAGCACCTCGCCGAGGCAGTCGTCGCCGCGGCGCACGGAGGAATAGTAGAGCGCGAGCTCCTCGCGGACGGCGCGGTCGTCGGGGAGGAACTTCGGCACAGGCACCTCGTCGGCGGTGAAGACGCGGCTGGGCTTGTTCACCTCGGGCCGGCCGTCCTCGTTCCAGAACGGTTTGTGCGGATCGGAGATATTAATGTTCAGGCAGAAGGGCTTCCCGGCCTTCTTCGCAAGCGCGATGCCCTGTTGGGTCGAGGTGTGGTAGGAAGCCACGTTCTTCTGATTCGCCTGAGTGCCGTCGGGGAGTGTATCGAGCACGACATCCCAGCCCGGATACGGCGTGTAGGGGGTGGCGTGCGCGACCTTGCCGCGGATGCCGGTGAAGTAGCCGCCGGCCTTCATCAGGTCGGAGAGCGTGAGGTAGCCGGGGTTCGGAATCTGATAGAAGCCCTCGACGCGGTTGTTGTGCGGATATTTGCCGGACGCCATGACGTTGCGCGTCGGCATGCAATTGCCGACCTGCGAGTGGGCGTAGTTGAAACGCAAGGACTGCGTCGCGAGCCGATCCATGTTGGGCGTGGTGCCCGGAAGCTTGCAGCCGTAGGCGCCGACCGAGTCGCAGCTCATGTCGTCCATCGTGATGAACAGGAGGTTGAGCCGGTCCGCGGCGGACGCGGCCGGCGCAAGGAGAGCGAACGCGAGGAAGAGCGCGGGCGGGAGAAAGCGAAACGGTTTCATGGGGCGGAGGGAACGAGACCAGTGTCAGGCGCGGGCTTCCAGCCTGCAGTTTGGAGGGGAGGCCGGCGGGAGGCCCGGGCGACGCGCGAGACGCCCGGCTCGCAGGACGCGAAGACGGGAGCGTGAGTTCTCACGCCGGCGCACCTGCGCAGGGTGACCGAGCGATCGGAGTTCGCGTGATTTCAGGCGGGCGTGCGACGCGATTTCATCCCAACCTGCGGCAACCCCAAACATGAAACCCCTCCGCTCCTTTCTCCTTGTCGTCTCACTTGGCGCGATCGCGGTCTGCGCGGCGCCGGCCGATCGGCCCAATATTCTGCTGATCGTCGCGGACGATCTCGGCTGGGGTGAACTCGGCTGTCAGGGCAATGCGCAGATTCCCACGCCGCACATCGACTCGCTCGCGAAGCACGGCACGCGCTTCACCAACGGCTATGTGAGCGGTCCCTATTGCAGCCCGACGCGGGCGGGGCTGATGACGGGGCGCTACCAGAACCGGTTCGGCCATGAGTTCAATCCGGGGCCGGCCGAGCAGGCGGTGGAGAACTTCGGCTTGCCACTCACCGAGACGACGCTGCCGCAGCGGCTGAAGGCGGCCGGCTACGCGACCGGGATGTTTGGTAAGTGGCATCTGGGTTACCGGCCGGAGTTTCACCCGTTGAAGCGCGGCTTCGACGAGTTCTTCGGTTTTCTCGGCGGCGCGCACAGCTACGTCGATGCTGCGGCGGATCGGGCGAATCCGATTCAGCGCGGCACGGCGATCGTGGAGAAGGTCGACTACACGACGGAGGCCTTCGCGCGCGAGGCGGTGGGCTTCATCGAGCGGAATCGCCGGGCGCCGTGGATGGTCTATCTGCCATTCAATGCCGTCCATGCGCCGCTGCAGGCGCCGGAGAAATATCTGAAACGCTTCGCCGGGATCGCGGATGAGAAGCGCCGCACGTTTGCGGCGATGCTGTCGGCCATGGACGACGCGATCGGCACCGTGCTCGCGAAACTCGCCGAGCTGAGACTGGAGGAGAACACGCTCGTGTTTTTCATCAGCGACAATGGCGGGCCGACGCCCAGCATCACGTCGGGCAACGGTCCGTTGCGCGGTTACAAGTCGCAGACTTGGGAAGGCGGCATCCGCGTGGCGTGGCTGGTGCAATGGAAGGGCAGGCTGCCGGCGGGCCGTGTGGACGATCGTCCCGTGATCCAACTCGACATTCTCCCGACCGCGCTGGCGGCCGCGGGGGTGGCGGCGAAGCCGGAGTGGTGCCCGGACTGGGAGCTGATCGAGCTCGGCTCGCCGGCGGAGGTCGACGACCTTCCCGTCGAGTCCGACGGCTTCCGCTACTGCTGGGCCTGGATCGACGAGCAGGCGGGGATCGTCCG
>CAZENI010000343.1:0-9123 GCA_964513055.1 uncultured Opitutus sp. | reverse complement strand
TGCAGGAGAATCTCGCGGCGGTGGGCGGCGTGACCTACACGCCGGAGGAGCGGGCGTTCGCCTTGAAGATCGCGCAGACCGTGTTCGGCAAACCGCCCGCACCCGAAGCGGCGGCGCTGATCGCGCCGTTCAACGCGAACCCGCCGCGCGATGGCGGCGGCTCGACCGATGTCGGCGACGTGAGCTGGACGGTGCCGACGGTGGGATTCCGCGCCGCCACCTGGGCGCCCGGCACGCCGTCGCATAGCTGGCAGGCCGTCGCCTGCGGCGGCACCACGCTCGGGCTGAAAGGCATGAATGTCGCCGCCAAGACGATGGCGGGCGCGCTCGTCGATTTCTTCACCCAACCCGAGGTGCTCGTGCGCGCCCGCGCGGAGCTCGGACAACGGCGCGGCGCCGACTTCAAATACCAAGCGCTCATCGGCGACCGCACCCCGGCGCTCAACTATCGCGACTGAACGCGTCGCGCGCGGAGCGCCGGCCGCCCGTGGGCGCCGGGGCGGATGCGTGCGCACCACGAGGCCATGCCGTCGTCTTCCAAGCGTCGCGCGTTCGTCCTGAAAGGCCCGCGCTCCGGCCGGTCGCCGATCGTCTTCGACTCGCCGCACAGCGGCTCGGTGTTCCCGCGGGATTTCCGACCCGCGGCCTCGCGCGCCGAGATCCGGGGCACGTGCGACGCATATGTCGAGGAGCTCTGCGCCGGCGTGGTCGAGAGCGGGGCGGTGCTGCTCGCGGCGCGATTTCCCCGCGCCTACATCGACGCCAATCGCGCGATGGCTGACCTCGACGCGGAGCTGCTGGCCGGGCCCTGGCCGGCACCGCTGGCGCCCAGCCGGCACGGCGCGCGCGGCATGGGGCTGGTGTGGCGCATCGCCCGGCCCGGCCTGGCGATGTATGACCGGCGGCTGAGCTGCGCGGAGGTGGCGCGCCGGATCCGGCACTACTACCGGCCCTACCGCCGGGCGCTGTGCGACGCGCTCGACGCCGCGTGGCGCGAGCACGGGGCGGTCTGGCATTTCAACTGCCACTCGATGAAGTCGCGCGGCGGCGCCGGCGATCGCCGGCGGCCGGTGGCGCGCGCCGATTTCGTGATCGGCGATCGCGGCGGCACCACGGCCCCGCCGGAACTCACGGCGTGGGTCGCGACCTTCTTTTCCAGCCGCGGCTATTCGGTGGAGATCAACCATCCGTATCCCGGGGCGGATATTGTCCGGGCCCACGGCGAGCCCGCCCGCCGGCGCTTCAGCCTCCAGATTGAGATCAACCGCGCGCTCTACCTGAACGAGGCGACCGGCGTGCGCACCGGGCGTTTCGCGCAGGTGCAGCGCCTCCTCGCCGCGTTCGCGCGGGCGATCGCGGTGCATGCCCGCGGTGAACTGGCCCGGCGGGGATGGTCTGGACGCCGGGGCGGCGATTAATCGGATCCAGCGGTGACCGCGGCGGGATTCGGGCCGGATCGTCGGTCACACGCGAACCGGCGGTCCCCAAATCGGTCTGGAGGGTGGAGCCGGGCCGCGCCGCATCCGATTTCCGGCGACTGGCGCGAGTCCCGACTCCGCACTGCATCCATCATGAAAACCACCCCGATTCGTTTCCTCTCCCTCGTCACGGCCGCCGGACTCGGCGTTTTCGCCCTCGTCGGCTGCACCAAGCAGGACCGCGCCTCCGCGAGCGCCAAGACCAGCGAGGTCATCGCCGACACCAAGAACGCCCTCGGCAACGCCTGGGACAGCGTGAAGGCGCACACTTGGGAGAAGCGCGACGATTTCACCGCCAATGCCAAGGCGGTCACGTCCAAGATGGACTCCCAGATCAGCGAGTTGCGCGCGAACTACTCGGATGCGAAGGCCAGCGCCAGCCGCAAGGCCGCGATGGCGGAGCTGAAGGACTCCGAGGCCGACTACAAGGAGAAGGTCAAGTCCCTCGGCAACGCCACCGCCGCGACGTGGGACAGCGCGAAGCAGAACGTGATCGCCTCGTGGGACAAGCTGCAGGCGTCCTACTACAAGGCGCGGGCAGACTGAGCGCCAACGTCCGCAGTCAGGAATCGGATTTTTCCCGGGAGTGGCGGTCGACCTTCGACCGCCGCTCACCGGGATTGCCGTTGAACCGACGGCCGCTCCGGGTGGGCGCTTTCGGCGCGCCGGTAATTTCCCGGACAAAAGCCTTGCCAAGGGTGGGGCGCGTCTCTGTTTTCGACCGCTCTCTCCATGCAAAAGACCAAGAAGTCCATTGCCAAGCGGTTCAAACTCACCGCCAAGGGCAAGCTCGTGCGTCGCACGCCTGGTTTCCGTCACCTGTTGGGAGCGAAGAGCACGAAGCAAAAGCGGCGTGCCTCTCGCGACAAACTCGTGGCTGAAGGCCATGCCAAGCCGCTCAAGCGCGCCCTGCCGTTCGGTCTCTAACTCGTTAGCAGACGGATCGCGCAACAACCCAAACCTCGCTCGCGGGTGATTCTTAAGCCGACCTGCGGCGACCAACCTAAAAAGGAATAAACTAACATGGCTCGTGCAACCAATGCTCCCGCGTCGCGCAAGCGCCGCAAGAAAGTGCTGAAATACGCCAAGGGCTATTTCGGCAACAAGTCCAAGCTCTTCCGCTACGCGAAAGAGGCTGTCCAACACGCGTGGCAATACGCCTACGCCGCCCGCAAGAAGAAGAAGGGCGACCGCCGTTCGCTGTGGATCGTCCGCCTCAACGCGGCGTGCCGCAACAACGGCATCACCTACAGCCGCTTCATCGAAGGCCTCGCCGCCGCGAACATCCAGCTCGACCGCAAGGTGCTGAGCGATCTCGCGATTCGCGACGAGGTGGCGTTCACCGGCCTGGTCAAACAGGCCCAGGACGCGTTGAAGACCAAGGCTGCCTCAGCCAAGACCGCCGCGGCCAAGGCCTGAGTCGGGATCAACGCGAGCCCGCCGGGCTCGCCTCCCTGTTTCGGTTTTCAGGAAGGACGGGCCTCGTTTGAGGTGCCGTCCTTTCTTTTTTGCCATTCTCGCAATCGTGCTCGTGCTCGTAGTCGTGCTCGAACTTCCTGACTGACGATTACGAGCACGATTACGATTCACGAGCACGAGACCGATCCTCTTCATGCAAGACCAACTTTCCGCTCTCCTCGCCAAGGCCGCCGCCGAGTTGCCGACGCTGCAAACGCGTCCCGAGTTCGAGGCCGCCAAGGCGCGCTTCGTCGGGCCCAACGGCGAGCTCACCGCGTTGATGAAACAGATGGGCGGCGTCCCCAAGGAGCAGAAGCCCGTCGTCGGCAAACTGATCAACGAGACCAAGACGCAGCTCACCGCTCAGCTCGACGCCGCCCTCGCGCGCATCGCCAACCACGAACTCGCCGCCCAGCTCGGGCCCGCCGTCGATCCCACGCTGCCGTCGCCCGACGTCGGCCCCGGCACTTATCATCCGCTCACGCTCGTCCGCGAGCAGATGTGCCGGATCCTGCGCAAGGTCGGCTTCACCGTCGCCGACGGCCCGGAGGTCGAGAGCGAGTATTACTGCTTCGACGCGCTCAACACCCCGAGCGATCACCCGGCGCGCGACGAGAAGGACACGTTTTATTTCCCGGAGAGCGCCCGCTTCGGCAACGTCTCCAAGAAGACGCCCGAGGAAAAATACCTCCTCCGCACGCACACGTCCTCCGTGCAGATCCGCACGATGCTCAAGGGCCCGCCGCCGATCCGCATCGTCTCCCCCGGCCGCGTGTATCGGCGCGACACCTCCGACGCCACGCACAGCGCGAACTTCCACCAGCTCGAGTGCCTCTACGTCGACAAGAACGTCACCGTCCGCGACCTGAAGGCGCTGCTCGACTACATCTTCGCGTCGCTGCTCGGCAAGGACACCAAGACCCGTTTCCGCCCGCATTACTTCGGCTACACCGAGCCGAGCTTCGAGGTCGATCTCACCGCGACGCACCTGCCGAAGGTGAAGAAGCCGTGGATCGAAATCGGCGGCTGCGGCATGGTCGATCCCACCGTGTTCGAGGCGGTCTGCTACGACCCGGAAGTCTGGAGCGGCTACGCCTTCGGCATGGGCCTCGAGCGCCTGGCGATGCTCCTCTACGGCATCGATGACATCCGCTACTTCTACCAGAACGACCTCCGCTTCCTAAAGCAGTTCGCTTAAGACCGCCAAGGCACGCTCATCGGCGCTCGTCCGCACTCATCAGCGATCATCAGCGAAAATTAGCGGTTTAACTCCGACTCTCCGTGAAAATTTCCCTCAACTGGCTCCGCGACTACGTTCCGCTCGACGCTTCGGTCGACGAGATTTCCCGCGCGATCACCTTCCTCGGCTTCGAAGTCGAGGGCGTCGTCTCCACCGGGGCGCCGAAGCTCGACCACGTCGTCGTGGGCCAGATCCTCACCCGCGACAAGCACCCAAACGCCGACAAGCTTTCCGTCTGCACCGTCGACGTCGGTCCCGCCGGCGGCGTGAAGACGATCGTCTGCGGCGCGCACAACTGCGACGCCGGCAACCGCGTGCTCGTCGCGCTCCCCGGCGCCGTGCTGCCCGGCAATTTCCAGATCAAGGAATCCAAAATCCGGGGACAGCCCTCCTCCGGGATGATGTGCTCGCCCGACGAGATCGGCATGGGCAGCGACCACAGCGGCCTCCTCATCCTCTCCGGCACACCCGCGCTCGGCACGCCGATGAACCAGGCGCTGCCGCCGGGTGACACGGTTTTCGACCTTGAGATCACGCCGAACCGCCCCGACTGCCAGTCGCACCTCGGCATCGCGCGCGAGCTCGCCGCGTGGTTCAAACTGCCTCTGCTCTACCCGCAGGAGAAATTCCGCGGGGTGCTGGCACCCGCTGACGCCGTGCCGCGCACGGATCTGCTTTCTGCCGTCCGCGTCGACGCACCCGAGGACTGCCCGCTCTACACCGCGCACATCCTCACCGGCATCAAGATCGGCCCGAGTCCCGCCTGGATGCAGGAGCGCCTGAAGGCCGTCGGCCTGCGCCCGATCAACAACGTCGTCGACGTCGGCAACTACGTCATGCTCGAGACCGGCCAGCCGATGCACGCGTTCGACGCGAAGCGGCTCGGCGGCGGCCAGATCGTCGTCCGGCGCGCCACCGACGGCGAAAAGATCGTCACGCTCGACGGCAAGGAGCGCACGCTCAACAGCAACATGCTGGTGATCGCCGACGCGCAGCGCCCCGTCGTCGTCGCCGGCATCATGGGCGGGGAGAACTCCGGCGTCTCCGCGGACACCACGGACCTCGTGCTCGAGTGCGCCATTTTCAAGAAGCAGTCGATCCGCTGGACCTCGCGCAAACTCGCGCTCTCCTCCGACTCATCCTACCGCTATGAGCGCGGCGTCGATCCGCACGTGGCCCTCGAAGCCGCCTACCGCGCGATCGACCTGATCCTCGAGACGGCGGGCGGCCGCGTGGTCGGTCCCATTTACAAAGTCGGCGGCGATGTGCCGTGGCAGCGCGAGATCGTCGTCACGCACGACTACATCACGGAGAAGCTCGGGTTTGACATCCCGGCCGAAGACATGCGCGCGGCGTTCGAGGCGCTCGAACTCACCATCACCCGCGAGGAGGAGACGGTGCAGCCGGCGCGCGGTCCCGCTTGGACCGTGAGCATCCCGAGCTGGCGCGACGATCTCGACCGGCCGATCGATCTCGTCGAGGAAGTGCTGCGGCTCTACGGCACGGAGCGGATTCCCGCCGCGGTCGTGCAGTCCCCCGGGCTGCTTGCCGACGACGATCCGATCGTCGTCTTCAACCGGCGCACCACCGACTATCTCGTCGGCCACGATTTCCACGAGTGCGTGAACTACACGCTGCGGCCCGCGAAGGAGGTCGCGACGTGGGTGTCACAGACCGCCGCGCAGGAGCTCGCGTTGTCGAATCCGTTTGTCGAGGACCAGTCCCACCTCCGTCCGACGCTCATCACCGGGCTGCTCGAATCGCTGAAGTTGAATCAATCGCGCGGCGTGCCGGTTTCCCGACTGTGCGAGACCGGCCGCATTTTCATCGAGCGCAACGGCCACAACCTGGAGTGCGCGGCGGTCGCGTTCATCCTCGCCGAGCCGGTGGGCGAGCGCGCCTGGCTCAAGCGCGAAGCGGCCGACTTCTACGCGGCGAAGCATCACGTGGCCGCGCTCGCCGCGGCCGCGGGCATCGATTTCACCCGCCAGCCGATGAGCCCAGTCACCGCCGTGCCGGGCTGGCAGGAGGGGCACTCGGCCAGCGCGGGCGATCTCGCGCACGGGTGGTCGGCGCGGTTTGGGCTCCTGAATCTCGCGCTCGTCAAGTCGCTCGGGATCGAGGGCAAGGTCTACGCCGGCCTGTTCGCGATCCTGCCGGAGAAACTCTCCGCGGACCACAGCCGGCGCCGCTTCTCCGACTTCGGCCTGTTTCCCGCCGCGCTGCGCGATCTCGCGCTGGTCGTGGATCACGCCACGCCGGCGGCCGAGGTGCAGAAGGCGCTCGCCAAGGCTGCGCGCGGGGCGGCCGGCAACGCGTTCGCGGTGGAGCAGGTCGCGGTCTTCGATGTTTACCACGGCAAGGGCTTGCCCGAGGGTAAGAAGAGCCTGGCCTTCAGCCTCGTCTTCCGCGCCGCCGACCGGACGCTGACCGACGACGAGGTGAACGCGGCGTTCACGAAACTGCAGGATGAAATCGGTCGCACGTCGGCGTGGCAGATCCGCAAATAGTCATGTCCTCCGTCTCAGATCTGAACATCGACCGCGTGGCCCAGCTCGCGCGGCTTGCCCTCACGCCCGAGGAGAAGGCGACGTTTGCCGCCCAGCTCGGCAGCGTCCTGCACCACATCGAGCAGCTCGCCAAGGTCGACGTCACCGGCGTCGAGCCCAGCGCGCACGCGTTCGCCGTGCACAACGTCTGGCAGGAGGACGTCGCGCGTCCGGGACTCGCGGTCGATCAGGCGCTGCGCAACGCGCCGGCCCAGCGGGAGAACATGGTCGTGGTGCCGAAGGTCGTCGAATGAGCACCCTCCATTTCCAGACGATCGCCGCGCTTTCGGGGCAGTTCGCGGCGCGGGCGATTTCGGCAGTGGAGCTGACGCAGGCCGTCATCGATCGCACGCACGCGGTGGAGCCGCGCGTCCGCGCCTTCAATTCCTCCGACGAAGCCGACGCGCTCGCCCAGGCCGCCGCATCCGATGCCCGCCGCGCTGCCGGGCAGGCGAGGGGCCTGCTCGACGGCATCCCGATCGGCCTCAAGGACGTGATCGCGGTGAAGGACCAGCCGCTCACGGCGTCGAGCAGGATGCTGGCGAACTTCGTCTCGCCCTACGACGCCACGGTCACGACGAAGCTCAAGGCCGCCGGCGCCGTGCTCTACGGTCGGCTCAACTGCGACGAGTTCGCGATGGGCTCGTCGACGGAGAATTCCGCGTTTCACCCGACGGGCAATCCGTGGGACGTCACGCGTGTGCCTGGCGGCTCCTCCGGTGGCAGTGCGGCGGCGCTCGCGGCGGGCCAATCGATCGCGACGCTCGGCTCCGACACCGGCGGGTCGATCCGTCAACCGGCGGCGCTCTGCGGCGTGGTCGGCATGAAGCCGACCTACGGCCTCGTCTCGCGTTACGGTTTGATCGCCTACGCGTCGTCGCTTGATCAGATCGGGCCCTTCGCGCGCACGGTCGAGGACGCCGCCATCGTGCTTAACGCGATCGCCGGCCACGACGAACGCGACTCGACCTCATATCGCGCCGAAATTCCCGACTACCGCGCGGAGCTGACGAAGCGCCGCGGTCCCTGGAAACTCGGGATCCCGAAGGAGTATTTCGCGGAAGGCCTCGATCCGGAAATCGGCGCCGCCGTGGAGAAGGCGATCGCGTTCTATCGGGCGCTGGGCTGTGAGATCAAAGAGGTGTCGCTGCCGCACACGCGCTACTGCCTCGACACCTACTACATCATCGCGACCGCCGAGGCGTCCTCGAACCTCGCGCGCTACGACGGCATCCGTTACGGGCATCGCTCGAAGCACGCGAAGGACATCGTCGACCTCTACTTCCAGTCGCGCGCCGAGGGTTTCGGCGCCGAGGTGAAGCGCCGGATCATCCTCGGCACCTATGTGCTCTCGAGCGGCTACTACGACGCCTATTACCTGCGCGCGCAGAAAGTCCGCACGTTGATCCGCCAGGATTTCCTGAAGGCCTACGAGGAAGTCGACGCGCTGATCACGCCGACGTCGCCGATCCCGGCGTTCAAGATCGGGGAGAAGAGCGATCCGCTCGCGATGTATCTCTGCGACATCTACACGATCGGCGTGAACCTCGCCGGGCTGCCCGCGATCAGCGTGCCGTGCGGTTTCACGAGCGGAAATCTCCCGATCGGCCTGCAGTTGATCGGCCAGCCCTTCCAGGAAGCCAACCTGCTGGCGATCGCGCACGCCTACGAGCGCGCACATGAGTGGGGGCAGAAACACCCGAACCTCTGATTTTTGCCCACGGAACACACGGAACACACAGAATGAAGGCTTTCTTTTCCGTGTATTCCGTGTGTTCCGTGGGCAACTCCTTCTGAAATGAATTACGAAGCCGTCATCGGGCTTGAAGTCCACGTCCAGATCAAGACCGCGTCCAAGGTCTTCACGCGCGTCGCGACCGGCTACGGGCACGAGCCCAACACCCTCACCGATCCCACCGTGCTCGCCCTGCCCGGCGCGCTGCCGGTGATGAACAAGGCCGCGCTCGATGCGATCATCAAGGCCGGCCTCCTCCTCGGCTGTGAGATCGCGCCCGTCTGCAAATGGGACCGGAAAAACTATTTCTACCCCGACTCGCCGAAGAACTATCAGATTTCCCAATACGACCAGCCGATCTGCCTCCGTGGCGCCGTCGAGATCGAGCTGCCCGGCTCCGCCCGCAACGTCATGGGCGAGCACAAGACGATTCCCCTGACGCGCATCCACCTCGAGGAGGACGTCGGCAAGCTGAACCACGGCGCCTCCGACTCGCTCGTCGACTACAACCGCGCCGGCACGCCGCTGATGGAGATCGTCTCCGATCCGGCGATGCACACGGCCGACGAGGCGTTCGCCTACCTGACGTCGCTGCGCGCCACGATGATCTACGGCGGCATCTCGGACTGCGACATGGAGAAAGGCCAGCTCCGCTGCGACGCC
>CAZENI010000342.1:0-9136 GCA_964513055.1 uncultured Opitutus sp. | reverse complement strand
GCCCGCGCCGCCGCGTCGAAGCCTGCCGCCGCCGCCGAGCCCGCGAAGGCCTGAGCGGTTCGCCACTGAAGTTATTTTCGCGAAAGCGAGCCCGGCAACGGGCTCGCTTTTTTGTTGCGGACGTCCGCCGCTTCGACCGCCGGGTCGCAGTTTCGTTCATGGCGGGGATGAGGCGCGTTTCTGCGCATGACAGACGAATCGCAGCGGGCTGCCAAATTCGGGCTTCCCCGATGGGCGCGGCCTCTCTACGCCTAGGCGGATTTTTCACATGACGCTGCAAACTCATCTTCTCGCGAAGGCTGCAAATCAGGCTCGCGGCCTCGCCATCGACGCGGTTCACGCGTGCTCTTCCGGCCATCTCGGCCTGCCGTTGGGAGCCGCGGAGGTCGGTGCGGTGCTGTTCGGCCACGCGCTCGTGCACAACCCGGAGCGTCCGCGCTGGATCAATCGTGATCGTTTCGTGCTCTCGGCCGGCCACGGCTCCATGTTTCTTTACAGCTGGCTGCACCTCAGCGGCTACGACCTCCCGATCGAGGAGGTGAAGCATTTCCGTCAGCTCAACAGCAAGACCCCCGGTCACCCTGAGTTTCACGAGACGCCCGGGGTCGAGAGCACGACCGGTCCGCTCGGTCAGGGCGTGGGCAACGCCGTCGGCATGGCGCTCGCCGGCCAGATGGCGCAGGCGCGCTTCAACACCGCCGAGCATCCGATCTTCGACTACCATGTGGTGTGCCTCGCGGGCGACGGCTGCATGCAGGAAGGCGTCGCGATGGAGGCCTGCGCGTTCGCGGGTCACCAGAAGCTCGACAACCTGATCCTCATCTACGACGCCAACGACGTCACCCTCGACGCGATGGCGGTGAAGACGCAGAGCGAGAATGCCGCGGCGCGCTTCAAGGCGATCGGCTGGGAAGTGCAGACGATCGACGGTCACGATCAGGCCGCGGTCTTGAAGGCCTTCAATCGCGCGAAGAAAACCAAGAGCGGCAAGCCGCAGCTCATCATCGCGAAGACCACCATCGGCAAGGGCATCCCGGAGGTCGCCGGCACCGCCAAGGGGCACGGCGAGGGTGGGGCGAAGTTCGCGGACACGGCGCGCGCCGGCCTCGGGCTCCCGGCGGATCAGCACTTCTTCGTCAGCGACGACGTGCGCGGGTATTTTGCCGCACACAAGCAGCGGCTTATCCGCGCCTGCAACAAGTGGTCGAAGGGCTACAAGGCGTGGCGCGAAGCCAATCCGGACAAGGCCGCGCTGCTCGACTCCGCGCAGACCGCGCCGTCCGCGGCCGCGCTGCTCGAAAAGATCCCGGTGTTCCCCGCCGACGCGAAGCTCGCGACGCGCGCCGCGGGCCGCGACGTCCTCCAGCCCGTCGCCGCCGCGCTCCCCCTGCTCATCGGTGGCAGCGCCGATCTCTACGGCTCGACACTGAACTACATCGCCGCCGACAAGGATTTCGACGCGGAGAACCGCACCGGCCGCAACATCCGCTTCGGCATTCGCGAGCACGGCATGGCCGCGATCGCCAACGGTGTCGCCTACGACGGGCTCTTCCGCCCGAGCATCGCGACGTTCCTCGTGTTCGCCGACTACTCGCGGCCCTCGATGCGCATCGCGGCGCTCTCGAAGCTGCCTGTGATCTATGTCTACACGCACGACTCCGTCGGCGTGGGCGAGGACGGCCCGACGCACCAGCCGGTGGAGACCGTTTCGGGGCTGCGCGTGATTCCGAATCTCGATCTGATCCGCCCCGCGGATCCGGAGGAGACCGCGGGCGCGTTTTCCGCGGCGCTCGAGCGCACCGACGGCCCGACGCTCCTCGCGCTCACGCGCCAGGCGCTGCCGAATCTCAACGACATTCCCGTGCAGGCGCGTCGCGAGGGCGTGCTCAAGGGCGGCTACATCGCGGTCAAGGAATCCGCGCCGCTCACGCACCTCCTCATCGCCACGGGCAGCGAGCTGCAGCTCGCCGTGGCGGCGGCGAAGACCCTGGGCGCGGGCGCGCGCGTGGTCTCGATGCCGTGCACGCAGCGTTTCGATCGGCAGTCGGCGGAGTATCGCGAGAGCGTGCTCCCGTCGTCGTGCCGCAAGCGCGTCGCGGTCGAGGCGGGCGTCACCGCGCTCTGGCACAAATACGTGGGTCTCGATGGCAAGGTGGTCGGCATCGACCGCTTCGGCCTCAGCGCGCCGGCCCCGACGGTTTTCAAGGAGCTCGGAATCACGGCCGACGCCGTGGTGGCGGCCGCCCAGTCGCTCTGAGCGCGATCCTCGCGTCGCCCGCCGCGTGAGCGGCGGGCCCGATTGAGCAGCGACAACGGTGGAACTCTCTGCGCCGTCGGCGCGCGGCTAAATCGTCACAATTAGGATCAGCCGCGGCCGGATAAGAGCGGACACTGTGTCGCTTATAGGCGGAGCGGCGGCTTGCTTTCTTCGTTAGCCTCCTAACTATCTGCCGCCTTATTGTTCCGATGCCGCTCCTGATGCTCAAAGACCTTCCGCGCTACGAATGCCTCCTCGAGGCTTCGCGCGAGTTTCCCGACCTCGATCCGTCGGCGACGGAAGTCTTCCTGCATCTGCTGCGCGCGGGCGACGAGGCGTTCCGCGTGGTGGAGGCGCACCTCGCGACGCACGACATCACCCAGGGGCGCTTTGGAGTCCTGATGGCATTATGGGGCAACTGTCAGCGCGCGGGCTGCGACAACGAAAAGCCGCTCACGCCCGCCGAGCTCGCCGACCGCACGGGCGTCACGCGCGCGACGATCACGGGCCTCGTCGATACGCTCGAGCGCGCCGGACTCGTGACCCGCACGCCGCATCCCGAAGATCGCCGCATGATGTCGGTCGGCCTGACGAAGCGCGGCGAGAAAGCCCTCGCGCAGATCATGCCCGAGCACTTTCGCCGCATGGCGTGGCTGATGAGCCCGCTTAGCGAGTCCGAGCGGAAGACCTTTGTCCGCCTCCTGACCAAAGTGCTGCACCGCGCTAGTGAGGATCCCTCCGCGGCGGTGCCGTTGCCCTCGTCAGCGGAGGGAAAGGCTGCCGGCTCCCGCTAGGTGTCCGCGTTTCATTGTCCGGATCGTTCGTCTCTTTGTCCCTTTCCCACACCCACATTCCCATGACCAAGAAGTTCCTTATCGCTGTCGGTGGCTTTATCGTCGTCTTCCTGACGCTCGGCGCCGTGAAGGCGGCCCAGATCAAAAAAATGGCCTCGGCCCCGCACGTGATGCCCGCGGCCTCCGTCAGCACCGCCGAGGCGAAGGCCGAACGGTGGAACGCCTCCCTCCACGCGATCGGCACGCTCGCGCCGGTCGACGGCGTCACGCTCAGCGCGGAAGCCGAGGGCAGTATCGTGAAGATTCACGCCGACAGCGGCGCCACGGTGAAGGCCGGCGACCTCCTCATTGAATTCGACACGAGCGTCGAGGTCGCGCAGCTCGCCGCCGCCGAGGCGCGGGCCGAACTCGCCCGGATCAACATCGAGCGCAACAAGGAACTCTGGGAGCAGAAGGCGATTTCCAAGTCGGAGTTCGACGCGACGTCCGCGGGCTTCAAGCAGGCCGGCGCCGAGGTGGCCTCGATCAAGGCTGTGATCGCCAAGAAGCAGGTCCGCGCGCCGTTCGCCGGCCGCATCGGCATCCGCCACGTGAACCTCGGCCAGTATGTCGCGCGCGGCGCGCCGCTGCTGCCGCTGCAGAAGCTCAATCCGATCTACGTCAACTTCAACATCCCCCAGCGCCAGCTGCCCGCGCTCGCCGTCGGAGCCAGGGTCACCGTGCGGATCGACGCGTTCGAGCAGACGCCCTTCGAGGCGATCATCAGCGCGATCAACTCGGAGGTGGATCCGGCGACGCGCAATATCGCCGTGCAGGCGACGATCAACAACGAGAAGGAGCAGCTCCGCGTCGGCATGTTCGCCCGCGTCGAGGTGCAGCTCCCGCAGAGCGAGGCGATCGTCACCGTGCCCGCCACGGCGATCGCCTACGCTTCCTACGGCAACTCCGTCTTCATCGTCGAAAAAATGAAGGGGCCGGACGGCGCGGAGTTCCTCGGCGTCCGCCAGCAGTTCGTGAAACTCGGCGCCACCCGGGGCGATCTCATCGCGATCGCCGACGGCGTGAAGCCTGGCGAACAGGTCGTGAACGCCGGCGTGTTCAAGCTCCGGAACGGCATCCCCGTGCAGGTGAACAATGCGGTGCAGCCGTCGGCCAGCGCGACGCCCAAGCCGTCCAACTCGTAAGCGCCACCCCGCGCTCCTCCCACCATCCTCCTCGAGAAGGGCTCCGCCATGTTATCGAAAAGTTTCACCGATCTGTTCATCCGCAAGCCGGTCATCGCGCTGGTGGTGAACATCATCATCCTCGTCGTGGGACTCGTCTCCTACTTCAAGCTCAACACCCGCCAGTATCCGCGCAGCGACAGCGCCGTGGTGAACATCAGCACGGTTTATTTCGGCGCCAGCGCCGACACGGTCCGCGGCTACATCACCACCCAGCTTGAGCGGGTCATCGCCAGCGCCGACGGCATCGACTACATCGAGTCCGAGAGCCGCTCCGGCTTCAGCCAGATCAAGGTCTACCTGCGGCTCAACCACGACACCAACGCCGCGCTCGCGCAGATCAGCTCGAAGATTGATCAGGTGCGCGGCGAACTGCCGCCGGAATCCGAGGCGCCGACGATCAACGTCGAGACGAGCGACAACCAGTTCGCGTCGATGTATCTGAGCTTCTACTCCGACAAGCTCGATCAGAACCAGATCACCGACTACCTGAACCGCATGGTGCAGCCGCGCCTCTCCGCGGTGAAGGGCGTGCAGCGTGCCGACGTGCTCGGCGGCCGCGTCTTCGCGATGCGCGTGTGGCTGAAGCCCGACCAGCTCGCGGCCCACGGCCTCAGCCCCTCCGAGGTGCGTCAGGCCCTGCAGGCGAACAACGCGCTCTCCGCCGTCGGCTCCACCAAGGGCACGATGCTCCGCGTCAGCCTGGTCGCGAACACCGATCTGAAGAGCGTCGAGGAGTTCCAGCAGCTCGTCGTCGCGCAGAAGAACGGCACCATCATCCGGCTTGCCGACGTCGCCGACGTCCAGCTCGGCGCCGAGAGCTACGACGAGGAAGTGCGCTTCGGCGGCCAGACCGCGACCTTCATGGGCATCTGGGTGCTGCCGAGCGAGAGCACGGTCGAGGTGATGAAGCGTGTGCGCGAGACGATGCCTGACATCGAGCGCAGCCTGCCCGCCGGGCTGAACGCCAAGATCGCCTACGACGCCACGAAATACATCGACGACGCGCTCAAGGAGATCGTGAAGACGCTCACCGAGACGCTGCTCATCGTGATGGTCGTCATCTTCCTTTTCATGGGCTCGATCCGTTCCGTGCTGATCCCGATCGTGGCGATGCCGCTGTCGCTGGTCGGCGGGCTCGCGATCATGCTCGCGTTCGGCTTCACCATCAACCTGCTCACGCTCCTCGCGATCGTGCTGGCTGTCGGCATCGTGGTCGACGACGCCATCGTGGTCGTCGAGAACGTCGAGCGCCATATCCGCGAAGGCCAGACGCCCTTCGACGCCGCGATCCTCGGCGCACGCGAACTGGTCGGCCCCGTGATCTCGATGACGATCACGCTTGCCGCGGTCTACGCGCCGATCGCGTTCCAAGGCGGCCTGACGGGTGCGCTGTTCCGCGAGTTCGCCATGACGCTCGCCGGCGCCGTCGCGGTGTCGGGTTTCGTCGCCCTCACGCTCTCGCCGATGATGAGCGCCTACCTGCTGAAGGATCACGAGCACGAGGAGCAGGGGCTCAGCGGCCGGATCAACCACCTCTTCGATCGCCTGCGCAACCGCTACGAGCGGGCCGTGGGTGCGCTCGTCGAGTCGCGCGACAACCGCCGCGTGTCCTGGAGCCTGCTGTTCTGGGGGCTCATCGCGTGGATTCCGTTCTGGGTGCTCGCGGTGGCGGTGGTCTACGCGATCTTTGGCGCGGCCGGCATGGAACCCAAGGTGCTGGGCGGCCTGGCCGCGGGCACGCTGGCGGCGACGTTCATCGGCGCGGTGCTGATCCTCGTGTTCGATCTGATGCTCGGTCGGCGTTACAAGACGGTGCAATACGCGCTGACCGGAGCGACGATGCTCACGCTGCTGCTCCTTCCTTTCTTCATGTTTGCGCAGAACGAACTCGCGCCGAAGGAGGACCAGGGCGTCGTCTTCAGCATCCTGCTGCCGTCGCCCACGGCGACGATCGACCACAACGTCCTCTACGCGAAGGAAGTTCAAACCATGTTCGAGAGCGTGAAGGAATATGAAAACTCCTTCCAACTCACGGCCGCGAGCTTTGGCTTCTCCGGCATCATCCTGAAGCCGTGGTCGGAGCGGAAACGCAGCTCGCTCGAGATCGAGCAGTCGCTGCAGGGGCCGGCGGGCCAGATCACGGGCATGAACGTCGTCATCACGACGCCCGACCCGCTGCCGTCCGGCGGCTCCATGCCGATCGAGTTCGTCGTGCGCTCGACCGCCGACCATCGCGAGATGCAGGAGTTCGCCAACCAACTCGTCCTTTACGCCAACACCGAGGCCAACGCCGGCGGCGGCGCGCCGACGTTCTACTTCGCCGACGCCGACCTCAAGTTCGACCTGCCGCAGGTTGAAATCGAAATCGACAAGGACAAGGTCGCGTCGATGGGCCTCAATCTCTCCGACATCGCGCGCGATCTCGGCTCGATGCTCGGCGGCGGCTACGTCAACCGCTTCGTCAACGAGGGGCGCAGCTATCGCGTCATCCCGCAGGTCGAGCGCGGCGAGCGGCTCAACGCCGCGCAACTGCTCGACTACCACGTGCGCGGCCCGCACGGTCAGCTCATCCCGCTGTCGACGATCGCGACGCTGAAGGAGACCGTCCAGCCGCGCACGCTGAACCGTTTCCAGCAGCTCAACTCCGTGAAGATCACCGGCGTCGGTCCCAGCATCGACGCGGCCCTGAAGAAGCTCGAGGCGAAGGCGAAGGAGATCCTCCCCGCCGGCTACTCGATCGATTACGGCGGCCAGTCGCGCCAGCTCCGCTACGAGGGCAAGGCTCTCTATCAGGCCGCGGCCCTCGCGCTCGTGCTGATCTTCCTGGTGCTCGCGGCGCAGTTCAACAGCTTCCGCGATCCGTTTATCATCCTGCTCGGCTCCGTCCCGCTGGCGCTGGTTGGCGCGATGCTCCCGATCTTCCTCGGGAAATCGTCGCTCAATATCTACTCGCAGATCGGCCTCATCACGCTGGTCGGCCTGATCGCCAAGAACGGCATCCTGATCGTGGAGTTCGCCAACGGCCTCCAGGAGCAGGGCATGCCGAAGCGCGAGGCCATCCGCCGGGCGTCGGCCACCCGCCTCCGGCCGGTGCTGATGACCTCGGCCGCCACCGTATTCGGACACCTGATGCTCATCTTCGTTACCGGCCCCGGCGCCGCCGCGCGCAACAGCATCGGCTGGGTGCTGGTCGTCGGCATGGCCGTCGGCAGCGTGTTCACCCTCTTCGTCGTCCCCGCCTTCTACGTCCTCATCGCCAAGGATCATTCCACCCGCCGCGTCGCGCAGACCGAGCCGTCGCCCGCGTTCGCTCCCGCCGCCGTGCCCGCCAAATAAACGCCATGAAACTCGCCCGTCATCACTTCTCGCCGGTCGCCGCCTCGCTCGCCGCCCTCACGCTCTCGTGCGTGATGGCGAGTGCCCAGCCGGCGCCCGCTCCGGTTCCCGACACGCTCGACCTGAAGACCGCCATCGGTTTCGCGCTCGAGCACAACTTCGCCATCCGGCAGGCGCGGGAGCGGATCAAGCAGCAGGAGGGCGTCGTCGTCGAGGTCTCCGCCCGCTCGATCCCGCGCGTCTCGGCCGACGCCGCCTACCAGCGCAACGACACCGACATCTCGAACGGTTTTCCGCCCAGCGATCAGAGCTGGCAGATCAACCTCACCGCCTCGCAGGTGATCTACGCCGGCGGCGGCATCCGCTCCGCGGTCAAGAGCACGAAGCTCGCCCGCGACGCCGCCTTGCTCGACCTGCAGGCGGTGATCAACGACGCGCTCCTCCAGGTGCGCACGTCGTTCTACACCGTCCTGCTCGCGCGCGAGCAGATCAAGGTGCAGGAGTCGAACCTTGAGCTGCTCCAGCAGCAGCTCAAGACCGCCACGGATCGTTTCGAGGCCGGCACGGTCTCGAGCTTCGAGAAACTCCGCGCCGAGGTGTCGATGGCCAACGCCAAGGTCCCGTTGATCACCGCGCGCAACGACTACCGCCTCGCGATCGAGGCGCTGCGCCAGGCGCTCGGCTTCACCACCAACACGCCGGAGTCCGCCCGGAAGGTCCCGACCTTCCTCGGCACGCTCGACTACACGCCGCAGGAGTTTGATCTCCAGGCCGCATTCGACGCGGCGCGGGCGAACCGCCCCGACCTCGAGCGCATCGCCAAACTCGCGGACTCGCGCTCGGAGGCCGTCACGACCGCCCGCTCGGGCTTTTACCCGAATGTCGGCGCGTTTGGCGGCTGGACGCTGCGCAAGGGCGGCACAAACCAATTCAGCGACTCCAACAACGGCTGGCTCGTCGGCGTGCAGTCGCAGTGGGATATCTTCGACGGCAAGGCGACGGCCGGTCGCGTGGCCCAGGCAAAGTCGGCGCTCGAGCAGACCAAGCTCACGTTGTCCGAGGCCCGGCTGGCGGTCGACGTCGAGGTGCGGCGTGCGCATTCGCAGTGGCAGCAGGCCACCGAGCTGGCCGAGGCGTCGCAGCGCGTCACGGAGCAGGCGACCGAGGCCGTCCGCCTCGCCAATGCCCGCTACAACGCCGGCACCGGCACGCAACTCGATGTCCTGGCCGCCCAGGTTGATCTCACCACGGCCCGCACCAACCAGATTCAAGCCTACTACGCTTACAACGTGGCGGTCGCCGCCCTGCGGAAGGCGATGGGGCAGGCCGATGAGTATGTGAAGAAATAGGACCCGGCGTAGCCGCGGCGGCCCGGGCGCGTCTCGGAGCGGCAGACGTTCCATTCCGGGACGGGTGCTCCCGACCGCGGAAAACGTTCAATCTTTTTTCCGACTCCATGCCTGAAACCCTCCGGGGAGTGTGGTGTCGTTCCTCCCGTCCATGAATCGGTTCCGGCTTCTACT
>CAZENI010000341.1:0-9146 GCA_964513055.1 uncultured Opitutus sp. | reverse complement strand
GCGGCTGCGCGCGCTGCCCGCGGGCGCGGACTTGAAACTGTTCGCCATGTCCGCGTCCGTCCTGTCCTTCAACCGCGAGAAGGCATTCGCCGCGGGCTGCGACGATTTCCTGCCGAAACCGTTTCGCGAGGACGATCTGCTCGCGCGCATGGGACTCGCACTGCAACTCGACTGGATCACCGAGGGCGACGGCGCCGCCGCTGGTCGCGTCGAGTCCCGCTCGCCGTTCGCCAGCGTGCGCTCCGGCCTGCCCGCCGAGGTGATCGCCGAGTTGCTCTCCATCGCGCAACGCGGCGAAATCGCGCTGCTTCGCCGGCGGCTCGAGGAGCTGAAGGGCGATCCCCTCGTTGACGCCTTGGAGATGTTCGCGAAAACATACCGCATGGAGCGGATCCGCGAGTTGCTCGAACGCCAGCTCCCTCCGCCCCGCCCCGCTTCATGAATCCCCCTGCTGCCGCCCGCGTGCTCGTGGTTGACGACACCCCCGCCAACCTCTCGCTGCTGCTCGATGCGCTCTCCGAAGTCGGCTACGAGCTGCTCGTCGCCGAGAACGGCCGCAGCGCGCTCTCCCTGCTCGAGCACACCACGCCGGATCTCGTGCTGATGGACCTCGTGATGCCGGGGATGGATGGCGTCACAACCTGCCGCCGGATGAAGGAGCGCCCGGAATGCCGCGAGGTCCCGGTGATTTTCATGACCGCCGTGGAGGAGCCCGCGCAGAAACTCCGCGCGTTCGAGGCCGGGGCGCTCGACTACATCACCAAGCCCGTCTATCCGCCCGAGGTCCTCGCGCGCGCCGCCGCCCATCTCAAGATCCGCGCCCTGCAAGTCTCGCTCGCCGACGAACTCGCGCTCCGCCTCGAGGCTGAGGAGCAACTCAGCCAGTCCCTCGATCGCGCGGTATTGCTCGCCGACGCCGCCGGCCGGATCGTGTTCAGCACGCGGCTCGCGACGGATCTGCTGCACAAGCATTTCGCCGGGCGCGTCGATGGCATGCTGCCGCCGCGCCTCGGCGACGAAGGCGCACCGCTCGTCGTGCGCCGCTTCGCCGAGCGCGATCGCAACGATCTCCAGATGCTCATCCTCGAGGAGCGCGGCGCCCCGCCCGGGCCGGCGGCGCTGATGCCGCTCGGCCTCACCGCCCGCGAGGCCGAGGTCCTGTATTGGATCGCGCAGGGGAAGAGCAATCCCGACATCGCCACGATCATCGGCGCCAACGTCCGCACCGTGCACAAGCACGTGGAGCACATCTTCCAGAAGCTCGGCCTCGAGACGCGCAACGCCGCGATGCTCGCCGCCCTCGAGGTGCTGCGGCCGGTCCGCTGATATGGAGTGCGGCGACATGTCGCCGCTTTGCCAGCGGGACTTGTCCCGCCGCACCGAAAGCGGCGCCAAGTCGCAGCACTCCAAATCGGATCAGCCGCCGCCGCTACTTCGCCTCCCGCACCGCCTTCGCCAGCCGCTCGATCTCCGACGCGAGCTGGCTGTTCGGTTCGACCTTCAGCGTCCGGCGCGCGCGGTCGATCGCCTTAATTGCCTCCGCCTTCTGGTTCAACTGCACCAGGTGCTCCGCAAACGGAGTCACGATCTCGTCGAAGAACCCGATCCCCGCGCCGCGGCCGATGGTGTCGACCACGGTGTTGTAGGTGCGAATCTGATCGGGCAGCGGCTGCGTCGTCATCGCCCGGCGCACGGTGTCCCGCGCCTGCTGGATGCTGAGGTCGCCGCGCCCGCTCTTGTTGCTGAGCGCGATCCGACGCACCTCCGCATCGGCGGCGCTCGTCTCGCCGCGCGCGCGCAGGCTGTCGGCCACCCGCGTCACATAGTGCGCCTCCAGATCCGGATAGCGCTGGAACGCGAGCGCCGCCTCGCGCAGGAGCGTCTCGATCGTGCGCGTGTCGCGGCCCTCCTTGCGCGCCGCCGCGATCAACGTCTCCCAGCCCGGCTGGTTGCGCCGCTCGAAATTGACCGCCTTGCGCGCCGCGGCCCCGGCGGCGGGCGCGTTGCCGCCGGCGAGATACTCCGCCGCGAAGAGTTCGTGCACCCGCGACTGCCGGAACGACGGCAACTCCCGGAACCGCGCGCTCAGGAACTGCAGCTCGTGATCCGAGAACTCGCGCCACGTCTGCGGATCCCGCGCAAAGCCCGTCACGAACCGCTGCTCCGCGTAGCGGCCCGCGTCGAGCTGCCATTTCTGGCCTGTATCCAGAAAGCCGAACCACGCATGGCGTCCGTCGTTGCCGGCGCCGTAGATCAGGAGCGTCGGCACGCCGCGGGCCTTGCCCGCCTGCGTCGCGAAATACGCCTGGTCGGAGCAGATGCCCCCGGCGCCCAGGATCTCGGGCAGCTTGTAGGACCGGCCCGGCCAGACCGGCGTGTTGTTCGCCACGCGATCGTTCCGGTAGCGGACCATCGTGTAGGCGCGCGCGAGGTGGCTGAGCGGAAAGTCGCAGACGCTCTGCGCCCACTCGAGCTCCGCCAGCGGCGCCGCGGCGTCGATCACGAACTTGAGCTCGTCCGCGCCCAGCTTGGCCAGCTTGTGGTAGGTCCGCCCCTGCTGATCCTGCCGCGTCCACCACGCAAACGCCTCGGCCGGCTCCGGAAACCTCCGCGGCAGCGCCGTCGCCGACACCTGGCCATGGGGCCAGACCGGCGGTGGCGGCACGTCGTAGACCACCGCGATCGCGAGCGCGAGCTGCGCGTAGCCCTTGAAGCGCGCGGGATCGCGCCGGTGCAGGTCGTTCAGGATCTCCAGCACGCGCGGCGCAAAATCCACCGGCGACAGCAACGCAAAGAAGCCCGCCGAGAACGCCGCGTTGCCCACCAGCCACGACTGCAGCTCCGGCGAAAGGTTTGCCGCGAGCGGCCGCGCCCGCAGGTCGTAGCGCGACGCCATGTTGGGATGCCCCACGCGCGCGGCCTGCACGGCCTCCATCCAGCGCGGCACGAACGCCGCCTCCTGTTGCCCGAGCAACACGGACCACCGGTAGAGATCGAGCCACGCCTCCGCCGCCGCCAGCCGGTCGCGCTCGTAGGCGCGCACCGCGGCGCTGCGCAGCGCCGCGCTCTGAGGCGCCCAGCCGTCGCGCTGCGCCGCGGCGTGGACCGTCGCGATCCGCGCCGGTGCCGGCGCGTGCAGGCACTCGGCGTCGGGAATGGCCGCCACCTGCCCGCCCAGCCAGGCCGGCCAGCAGAGGAGTGCGGCAAATATCGGGCGGATTCTCACCGGGCCTGCCTAGCCGATTCCCGAATCGGTGCGAAGCGAAGAATCACCGCCATTCATGCCGCGGATACCGGCGGGACAACTCGGCCTTCACTTTCGGATACATGTCGCGCCAGAACGCCGTGAGATCGTCCGTCACCTGGATCGGCCGCTGGTTGGGCGCCAGCACCTCGAACTTTACCGGCACCCGCCCATGGCCGACGGCGAACTTCCCGTTGATCCCGTAGAGCTCCTGGATGCGCGCGCTGAGGATGGGCGGACCCTCCTTGTGGTAGGTGAGACGCGACTTCCGGCCGTTCCCCATCACGAGCCGCTCCGGCAGGTAGTCGTCCAGCACCGCGAACTGCTCCGCCGTCAGCCAGTCGCGCAGCACCGGCATCACCGGCTTGTCCTTGATTCCCCGATACCCGAGTTCCCCGTAACAGATCTGCTCCACCAGCGTCGCGCGGTCGGCGTCCGTGATCGGATTCACCTCCAACTCGGGAAACCACTCCGCCAGCCGGTTGACGCGCGTGATCCACTGCTCGACAACCTCGTCCCAGGCGTCGAGTTTCAGCCGCCCCGCCAGCACCTCCTTCGTGAGCAGCGCCGCGGCGGCATCGAGCGGAGCGTCCTCGCTGCTCGACTTCGCCTCGAGCACGAGATCGCGGAACCGGCGCTCGCGCCGCGAGATCACCCGCCGCGCCTGCTCGTCGTAAACCACGCCCCGCACCTCCTGGTAGTCGTCCGGGAAAATCTCCTTCAACCACGCCTCCTCGATCGCCGTGGCGAGCGTGAGGAGCGTGTTCACTTCCCCGTCGCCGCGCCCAATCTCGCTGATTTCCGCCGCGACCAGCAGCGCTGATTTCTGTATCGCGCTCTCGCGCGCCAGCACGCCGCGACGCCCATGCACGAGTTCGCAGCGCAGCGTGCCCGCATCGAGCCGCTTCGCGAGCTGATCGGAAAAACCGGCCAGCACGCACTTGCGGACCTCGGCGCTCTCGATCCGTTTCTCGGCGACATCGAGGCCCTCCTTCGCGGCGATCTCGAGGAACTGCTCGAACAACGGTCCCACCTGCCGCGCCCCCTGCGCGTGGATGCCCAGCCGGCGGCAGGCCTCGAGCGCATAGTTCGCCTTGTCGGCGTAGCGCCAGGCGCGCATCAGCAGGAAGAAATCGCTCTCGTGCTCCTCGCCCAGCGTCTCCTCGCGCGCCTCCTCGGTGCGCTTGTCGACGCCGCGCAGCAGAAAATTCCGCCCCTGGGTCAGCGCCGCCATGAGCGCCACGGAGCGCACGCAGCCGCGTTCCTGCGCCGCGAGAAACATCCGCGCATAACGGGGATGCACCGGGAAGCGCAGCATCTTGCGCCCAACCTCGGTGATCGAGGTAGGGCGAGGCGTGCCCGCCGAGCCGTCGCACAGCGGCTCACCGGAGACGGTTCGCCCGACCGCCCCCAGATCCGCCAGCAGCCGCTCCGCCCGCTCCAGCCCCTTCGGGTCCGGCTTCTCCAGCCAGGGAAATCCAAACACATCGTCGATCCCGCTCGCCTTCAGCGTCAGCACGACCTCGGACAAATCGAGCCGCTTCACCTCCGGCAGCTCCTGCGGCGCGCGCTGCCCGTGCTCGCGCTCAGTCCAGAGCCGCACCGCGATACCCGGCGCCGTGCGCCCCGCCCGGCCGGCGCGCTGGTCGGCGCTCGCCGCGGAGATCTTCTCGACGAGGAGCGTGTTGATCCCACGGTGCGGATCGAAACGCGCCACGCGCGCCAGCCCGCTGTCGATCACGGCCGTCACGCCATCGATCGTCAGCGAGGTCTCCGCGACATTGGTCGACACGATGATCTTGCGCGCCTCGTAACGCTCGACCGCGCGATCCTGCTGCTCGGGCGGCAGCTCGCCGTGGAGCGGAAACACGATGAAGTCGCGCAGCGCCCGGCAATTCTGGATCGCCTGGACCGTGCGGTTGATCTCGTAGGCGCCCGGCATGAACACGAGGAAATCCCCGGGCGTCGTCGCCGCCACCCGCTCGCATTCGCTTGCCGCCACCTCCCACACCGGATCGTTCTCGAAGTTCACCGCCTTCGGCAGGTATTCGATCCGCACCGGGAAGCTGCGGCCCTGCGACACCAGCACCTCGCACGGGGCCAGATAATTTTTCAGCGCCCCGGCGTCGAGCGTCGCCGACATCACGACGATCTTCAGGTCCGGTCGCGTGCTCTGCTGGATCTGCACGGCGCGCGCGAGCGAGATGTCGCCGTAGAGATGCCGCTCGTGAAACTCATCGAACACGAGCGCGCTGATCCCGCGGAGCGTGGCATCAAATGACATCTGTCGGAGCAGAATCCCCTCCGTCACGAATCGAATCCGCGTCCGTTCGCTCACGCGCGACTCAAGCCGGATCTGGTAGCCGACGCCCTCGCCCAGCCGCGTGCCCGCCTCCTCCGCGACGCGCTTCGCCAGCATGCGCGCGGCCAGTCTCCGCGGTTGCAATACGACGACCTCGCCGCGCTCGCCCAGCAGCCCATGCCGCCAGAGCATCTGCGGAATCTGCGTGGATTTCCCGGAGCCCGTCGGCGCCTGCACAATCAGCCGCCCCTGCGCGCGCAGCGAAGCCACGACGGCATTCTCGAGTTCGTAGATCGGCAGTGCGCGCGGTGAAGGCATGAAGTGAACGGAGCAAGAAAGAGAAAACCCGTTGAAGCAGGAAGCCAGGAAACCAGGAATTCGTTCGGGCAATCACCTTCCGTATTCCTGATCATTTTCCTGGTTTCCTGGCTTCCTGCTTAACTCACCTTCGGCGGCGTCCCCTGTGAATAACCGGTGAGCCACCTTATCCCCAACTTATTCACCGCTGCGCCCGGTGAAGAAGTTGTGGAGAACAAAGGCTTCATTTCCCGCGCGGGAGTTCCACTGTCTCCCTCGTTCCTTGATAGAACAGTCGAAGCGCAGCGGCCTGAAAGACGTCGCTGAGAGCACGGCTGGGATAATCCCGGGCGACCGGGGAATGGGTGGCGGAAGCTGGTTCCGCCCTCCCCTCCAGGAGGCGCAAGCCGACGAGAGGCATTTATCACCAGTTCCTCTGGCCGGAGTCGTATCCGGTCAGTCAAATACGAATCAGGAACTGTGCGGCAAGGCGTGATTAGAAACCGCGCTGAGCCGAGTCAGGCCCACAGGATGTTTCGACCTGTGCGCCGACGCAGTTACCCCAGAGGGTTTTGGTTGCTACTGCGCAGACCAGAACGCAGTCGCGGTTCCCGGCGGGACGACCCCGCCAGAAGGCCCTGCTCGCCGCACGAGCGGGGCGCGCAAGGGAGTCACGATTGCGGGGAGTGAACGGACCTAGGCAAAGTCCGCCAACCTCCTCACTGGGGCGGTCACGCAAAACGTGGTCACCCCGCTGCAAAAGCGAAAGCAACCTGAGAGATAAGAGGTCAGACCCGTAGCGCGGGGCCAACGGCCAGCCAAAAGCTGGCGCCGTCCCCGTGGTAACGGTGCCGACGCGAACCATGAGAATTGCAGGCGTGTCAGCACCACGTCCGGCGCGCCGCTCCCGGCAGGGAGCGTCCGAACCGGGCGCAGAGGCCTCACTCGACAAATCCCGACCGGTAACGGTCAGGACGGTCCCGCCATGAGACCGAGACATCCGCGTGCCGCGGAGAGTGGCGTCGGGAAGCACACCGCCCGCGAAAGCGAGCGCGTCCAAGCGTGTGCCACCGGGAAAGAGCGCGTGACGAACGCCCACCCCCACAAATTGGCCTCGGAAGCTTCACCGCTTCCGGGGCCTTTTTGTTTTCCACGCCCGCGATCCACGCGGCCTGGCGCGACGCCACGCCGCCACGCAAAGGCTCGCCATGCCCCGGCTTCTTCCCGTTTCTTCTCGCCTCACCTTAGCGTTTCTTCGCGTCTTTGCGTCTGCCCTGTCACCCCGTCCGTTTATGCCGCTCCGCCTCCGCCTTCTCACCCTCCTCGCCCTCCCATTGCTCGCGTTCGCCGCCGAGCCCGCGCCCAAGCCCGCGCCGAAAACCGCTCCCGTGCCCAAAGCCCCGGCCTACCCCCTGATCATGGGCCCCATCCGCCTCTACGAAGGCCAGGCCCCCGGCGCCCTCGGCGACGGCCCCCAACACATTCCGACGCTCACGCCGTTTCCCGCCGATCCCGCGAAGAAGAACGGCGCCTCGATGCTCATCTTCCCCGGCGGCGGCTACGGCAACCTCGCCGAGCACGAGGGCACCGGCTATGCCGAGTTCTTCGCGAAGCACGGCATCACGGCCTACGTGTTGAAATACCGGCTCGGCTCCAACGGCTACCGCCATCCCGTGATGCTCAACGACGCCGCCCGCGCGCTCCGCATGGTGCGCGCCTTCGCCAAGCGCGACGGCCTCGACCCCGCGCGCATCGGCATCATCGGCTCCTCCGCCGGCGGCCACCTTGCCTCGACCCTCGTCACGCACTTCGATCCCGCGCGCCCGCACGGCCCCACGCTGAATTCCGCCGACCCGATCGACGCCGAAAGCTCGCGCCCCGACCTCGCGATCCTGTGCTACCCCGTGATTTCCCTCGGCGAGTTCGCCCACGCGGGCTCCCGCAAAAACCTGCTCGGCGACAAGCCGTCGGCTGAGCTCATTCAGGCGCTTTCAAACGAGCTTCAGGTCACGAAGGACACGCCGCCCACCTTCCTCTGGCACACGGTCGAGGACAAGACGGTGCCGGTGGAGAACGCCCTGCTCTTCGCCGCCGCGATGCGCCGCGCCGGCGCGCCGTTCTCGCTCCATATCTACGAAAAAGGCGCCCACGGCCTCGGCTTCGGCTCCGCGACGCGCGCGGCCCCGCCCTGGGCCGACCAGCTTCTGTATTGGTTCAAAGAGCGGAAATTCATTCCCGCCCCGTAGATCGTCCCGGCGCGCCCCGCATGCGTCAGCACACCACCCTGTCGCGGGCGGTTCAAAACCGGCTGCGCCCCATCGTCCGGGGACTCGCCGGCGCGGGTGTCACCGCCCCGCAATTGTGAGCGCCCCCTCGGCATCCACGCCACCGCGAGCACGCCCGCCCCTCGCCCCGCTCGCACTCGCGTTCGTCTGGGGCTTCGCGGAGGCGACGTTCTTCTTCATCGTGCCGGATGTGTTCCTGACGCGGCTCGCGCTCAGTGACGTCCGCCGCGCCCTGCTCGGCGCTGTCGCCGCGACGGTCGGTGCGCTGCTGGGTGCCAGCCTGCTTTGGTGGCTCGCCCTGCACGACATCGGTCCGGTCCTGCGCCTCATCGATCGCCTCCCCGGAATCTCGCTCGGTCTCGTGATCGCGACCGGTCAGGCCGTCCAGGAAAACGGTGCCTCCGCCCTGTGGCTCGGCGCCGTTTCCGGCCAGCCCTACAAGCTCTTCGTCGCCCACGCCGCAGCCCAGGGCCTCGACTTTACCGTCTTTCTCCTGACGTCGTGCGCCGCCCTTCTCGTCCGCTTTTCGGCCACGACCCTGCTCGCCGCCGCAGCCGCCCGCTTTGTCGCGTCGCCCGGTCGCCGGGTGCAGCTTCACCTCTGGTTCTGGGTGGCCTTCTACACGGTGTATTTCTGGCGCATGCGATAGCCGGGCGCGGCCGGAATCGCCGCCCCGCTTGCGTCGCCCTGCCTTCGGCCTTGCCTTCATCAGACGCGCTGCGCACGTTGGGCCTCTTTTTCCAACAAACGACCGCGTCCGCCAATGAACCAGAGCATCCGCAACATCGCCATTATCGCCCACGTCGACCACGGCAAAACCACCCTCGTCGACAAGCTTCTCAAGGAAGGCGGCGTCTTCCGCGCCAACGAACGCGTTGAAGAGCGCGCCATGGACTCCATGGACCTCGAGAAGGAGAAGGGCATCACCATCAAGGCGAAGAACACGTCCGTCCACTGGAAGGACAAGATCGTCAACATCGTCGACACCCCCGGCCACGCCGACTTCGGCGGCGAGGTC
>CAZENI010000340.1:0-9160 GCA_964513055.1 uncultured Opitutus sp. | reverse complement strand
CGAGGCGCCGAGCGCGCCCGCGGCCATCGACCTGCCGCCGCTCGCTCACTACAAAGTCCAGATCGGCCTCGTGCGGGAGGAGCGCAAACTTCAATATCACCGCACCTTCAGCTCCAGTATCATCCAGGTGCCCGTGAAACATTACCCCGCCATCAAGACGCTCTTCGACACGGTCCACAGTCGCGACACGCACGCCCTCACCTTGAAGCGCACCGCGGCGGCCGCAGCGCCGGCCGGCGGCGGGGCGCGCTGAACGTTTTCTCCCCGCCTCTTCCCGCTCGTGATGCTGCGTATCGTTTCCCTCGTCCTGGCGTTTTCCTTCGTCGGGGTGGCATTGCTCCGCGCGGCCACGGCACCGGACTGGCTCGTCGCCGCGGCGGCGACGAAAGCGACCGCCGTCAGCGACGACGATCCCGCTGTGGTGCTGCTGGACGACGAGTTGCTGCAAGTTCTGCCGGACGGCCGCTTCGTTACACGCACGCGCTACGCGGTGCGGGTCCTTTCACCCGATGGCCGCAAACAGGCCGCGGCCCGCGTGGCCTACGAAGCGGGCTCGGAAAAAATCCGTTCGTTCCAGGCGTGGCTGATCCCGCGATCCGGGAGTGCGCGCACGTTTCCAAAATCGCGCATCATCGATGCGGCGGTGGATGCCAGCGCACTGGAGCTCTATAGCGAAAGCCGCATGCTGGTCCTGAGCGCGCGCGAAGAGGCCGAGCCGGGCGCGGTCTTTGGCTACGAGTCGATCGTCGAGGAGCGCACCGTGCTGACACAGCGCGTGCAGCCGTTGCAGGGCCGGTTGCCGGTGGAGTGCGCGCGCTACACCGTCGAGCTTCCCGCGGGCTGGAGCGTCGTTGCCCGCACGATCAACCGGGAGCCACTCGTGCCGACGGTGCGGGGCGCTAGTTCGACGTGGGAGGTGCGCAGCCTGATCGCACCGGTGCGCGAGCCGGGCGGGCCCGCCTGGTCATCGCTGACACCGCGCCTCGTCGTGGATCTGCGCCCGCCCGCGGGCGGCGTGCGCGAGGTGGCCTTCGCGCGCTTCGATGCGTGGGGCGACGTGGTGCGTTATCTCCTGCCGAAATACGACGCGGCCGCGACCGTGGACGCCGCGATGCGCAGCCGCGCCGAGGCCGTGGCGGCCGGCGTGAGCGGCGCCTGGGAGCGCACGGCCGCGCTGTGCCGCTTCGCCCAAGGCGTAAACTACATCTCCATCAGCCTCGATACGAATGCCGCCGGCGGCTACATCCCCCGGCCCGCGCCGCGCGTATTCGCCTGCAATTACGGCGACTGCAAAGACAAGACCACGCTGCTCCGCGCGCTCCTGCAGGCCGTGGGCATCGAGTCGTTTCCCGTGCTGGTGCACTCGGGCGACGCAGCGTTCGTCTCCCCGGAATGGCCTTCGCCGAATCAGTTCAACCACTGCATTCTTGCGATCCGCGTCGACGCTTCGGCCCCGGCCGCGGCAACGATCGAACATCCGAAGCTGGGGCGACTGCTGTTCTTCGATCCCACGAATACGCTGACGCCGCCCGGACTGCTCGCGGAGGAAGACCTCGGCGGACGCGCGCTGATCCTCGCGCCCGGTCACGACGAGCTGGTGCGGCTGCCCGAGATCACGGCGGCGCAGAACCGGTTCGAACGCAAGGTCCACGCCCGCCTGCTCGCGAATGGCGCCATCAGCGGCACCATCGAGGAGCACTCGTTCGGTCACAGCTCGATCGCGGAGCGGCGCTACCTGCGGGATCGCAACGCCACGGACTATCGCGCGTTCACGGAAAACTGGCTGGGCCACACCCTGCCGGCGGCCCGCGTCTCACGGCTCGAACCGCTGGATCGCTTCGACCGCGGCGAGTTCCAGTTGAGCGTGGATTTCGAGGCGCGCCACTATGGCAAGCCGATGCGCGACGTGTTGCTCGTATTCAAACCGGTGCTACTCACGCGCCGCGACAGCCTGATGCTCAAGCAGGGCAGGCGCAAACAGCCGGTGGAGCTCGAAGCACGCATCTTCGAGGAGCAGACCGAGATCGAGCTGCCGGCCGGCTTCCGCGTCGACGAGACGATCGCACCCGTGGTGCTCGAAGCCGCCTTCGGCTCCTACACCGCGCGGGCCACGGTGCAGGCGGGAAAACTCCTCTTCACCCGCCGGCTCGAACTGCGGAACGCCCGGGTGCCAGCGGAGGCGAGCGACGCCGTGCGCACGTTTTTCGAAAAAATCCTGCAGACGGAGCAGACGCCGGTGGTCTTGGAAAAGATTTAGCCGGGCGCGCGGGCCGCGGCGATGCACGCTGGCCATTCGCTGCCGGGCGTGCACGTTCCGCGGCGTCATTGGAAATGAACCGCCGATCCCTCACTCCCCGTGTGCGCGAAGCGCTACGTCAACTGGCTGCCGGCCCGCAGGACATGCGCGACGAAGCGTTGCTGCAGCAGATCAACGACGAGCTGAAGAAGCTGCCAGTCGATGAGATCGAATACATCCGCGATCGCGTGCGATTCTCCTGTCCGCCCTGCCCGATGGTGCAGTCGGTAGTCCTCATGCTCAACGGGCTGATCGAGGTGAAGAACCTGCATCTGGAAGCGTAAAGCGCGGCGCGGTGCAATCGATTGACGCCCCCTGCGCTTGGCGCTTTCCCTCAAAGGCCCCATTCCGCTTCACCCCCAACGCCACGATCATGAAACTCCCGCTCGTTGTCTTCTGCTGCGTCGCGGCCGCCTCCGCCGCCGATCTCTCCTCGCCCGCCTGGCAGATCAAGACCGCCGTCCTCGCCGCGCCCGCCAAGGAGCGCGACGCCGCCACCGTCCTCGGCTACGACGCCAGCGGCGCCGTCGTCACCCTCCGTGCCGGCACCAATAATTTCATCTGCCTCGCCGACAATCCCAAGCAGAAGGGCTTCAGCGTCGCATGCTATCACAAGGACCTCGCCGACTTCATGGCCCGCGGCCGGGCGCTGGCGGCGGAGGGCAAGAAGCCCACCGACGTCTTCAAGATCCGCGAGGAAGAGGTGAAGGCCGGCAAGCTGAAGATGCCGGACAAGAGTATCCTGAATGTCACGACGGGGAAACTCGACGAGGCCACCGGCGAGGTGACGGAGCTCTACACCCGCTACGTCATCTACATTCCCTACGCCACGCCGGAGTCCACCGGCATCCCGCTCGCCCCGCTCGCCGACGGCGCGCCCTGGATCATGGACGCCGGCACGCACCGCGCCCACATCATGATCAACCCGCCGAAGTCCACCACCGGCGCCAAGGGCACGCCGGCGAGCGACGAGCACAAGAATCACAAGTAGAGACGTCCCACTCCGAGGTGGAGCGCGTTGTCCCCAACGCGCTTTTGCGAGTCACGCCGCAGCCCAAGCGTGTTGGGGACAACACGCTCCACCTCGAGCCGCCAAGCGCCGCCCCCACCCTCGTTGACCCACCCGCCCCTTAGCCGCAGCCTGCCGCGATGACCTCGCCCGCCGCCGCGGTTCGCCGCCTCGCGCTCGTCTGCGCCGTCAGCGCCTCGCTCGCCCCGTCAACCCTCCCCGCCCAAGTGGACCGCATCTCCGGCCGCTCCTTCGCCACCCGCTCGGAAGTGCTCGCGCAGAATGGCATGGTCTGCACCAGCCATCCGCTCGCCACACAGATCGGCGTCGAGATCCTGAAGGAGGGTGGCTCCGCGCTCGACGCCGCGATCGCGGCGAATGCCGCCCTCGGCCTGATGGAGCCGACCGGCTGTGGTCTCGGCGGCGACCTCTTCGCCATCGTCTACGACGCGAAGACCAAAAAACTCCACGGGCTCAACGCCTCCGGCCGCTCCCCGCGCGGCCTCAGCCTCGATCAGCTCAAGGCCGAACTCGCGAAGCGCCGGACCCCCACGATTCCCACCTATGGCTTCCTGCCGATCTCGGTGCCCGGCGCGGTCGATGGCTGGTTCGAGCTGCACGCCCGGTTCGGCCGCCTGCCGATGGCCCGCGTGTTGTCTCCGGCCATCCACTACGCGCGCGCCGGCTTTCCGGTCACCGAGTTCATCGCCCACGACTGGGCGATCCGGTTCGAGAAAACGGGGAGACAGCCGGGCGCGTTCGCCGCGACGTTCGCTCCGGGCGGCCGCCCGCCGCGGCAGGGCGAGATCTTCAAAAATCCCGACCTCGCCCGCACGCTCGGCCTCCTCGCAGAGCAGGGTCGCGACGCCTTCTATCGCGGCGAGATCGCGGACCGGATCGACGCGTTCTTCACCGCGCATGCCGCGGACGGCGCCTACCTGCGCAAGGGCGATCTCGAGTCGCATCGCTCCACGTGGGTTGATCCGGTTTCAATCAACTACCGCGGCTACGACATCTACGAACTGCCGCCGAACGGCCAGGGCATCGCCGCGCTCCAGATGCTGAACATCCTCGAAGCCTACGACCTTCGCGCGATGGGCCTCCATTCCGCCGATGCGATCCACCTCATGGTGGAGGCGAAGAAGCTCGCGTTCGAAGACCGCGCCAAATTCTACGCCGACCCCGAGTTCTCCCAAATCCCGCTGCAGGGCCTGCTTTCCAAGAGCTACGCGGCCCAGCGCCGGGCGCTCATCAAAATGGACGCCGCCGCGAAGACCTACGACGCCGGCAACCCGGCGCTGCACCAGGGCGACACGATCTACCTCACGACGGCCGACCGTGAGGGCAACATGGTGTCGCTCATTCAAAGCAACTACTTCGGGCTCGGCAGCGGCATCGTCGTGCCGGGCCTCGGCTTCGGTTTCCAGAATCGCGGCGAGATGTTCACCTTCGAGCCCGGCCACGCCAATCTCTACGCGCCCGGCAAGCGGCCGTTCCACACCATCATCCCGGCGTTCATCATGAAAGACGGCGCGCCGCTGATCAGCTTCGGCGTGATGGGCGGCGGCATCCAGCCGCAGGCGCACGCCCAGATCGTGATCAACCTCGTCGATTTCGGCCTCAACCTGCAGGAGGCCGGCGACGCCGCGCGCTGGCACCACATGGGGTCGACCGACTACGCCGTCCCCAAAATGGTCACCGGCGGTCACCTCTGCCTGGAAAGCGGTGTGCCACCGGCCACCGTCATGGAATTGATGCACCGCGGCCACGACATCCGCCGCGACGTCTTCGGCTTCGGCGGCTACCAGGCGATCCGCTGGGATGCGCAGAACCGCGTCTACATCGGCGCCAGCGAGAGCCGGAAGGACGGGCAGGCGGCTGGCTGGTAAGCATGGACGCGTCGATGCGCGGAAGCTCCAAGCCCCAACCTCCAAGCTCCAGGGAAAATCCCATCATCAAAGTCCGGAACCCACCCCGGCCTTGCGAGGCGGCGATTTGGAGGCTTCTTTGGAGCCTGGACGCTTGGATTTTGGAGCTTGCGCGCGTCCGCGCGCCCCGGCACCACTGACCCTCTTTTTCTCTCAACATCATGAAGCCTACATTCCGCCCGCACCGCAAGAAGCGCGCCCGCAAGATTGGTTACCGTGCCCGGATGGCCACCAAAGGTGGTCGCAAGGTCATCAAAGCCCGCCGTCTCAAGGGTCGTAAGCGCCTGACGGTCGTCTGATTGCCCCGCCCGCCCCGTCCGCTCGCGAGTGGAGATCAACGCGCCCGCCGCGACGGTCCATGCGTTTTCGAACGGAGCAGCACCTCCGCCGCCAGGCCGACATCCGCGGCGTCCGCGAGCAGGGGCGCCGGATTGACTGCCGCGCGTTCACCGTCTGGTGGAAGACGCGGACGGACGACAGTGCCGCCAGCCCGGCTCCGCGCGTCTGCGTGATCGCCTCCACCGCCGCCGTCGGCCACGCCGTCCTCCGCAATCGCGCCAAGCGCCGCCTGCGCGAGGTCTTCCGGCAAGAGCAAACGCGCGTGCCCGCGGGCTGCGATCTCCTCCTGATCGCCCGTTCCGCCGCCGGCACCGCCCCGCTGCCGGAACTGCAAAAGAAGTTCTCGGAAGCCTGCGCGCAGATCAAACCGGCGGCCCCGGCCCGCCCGGATTCGCGATGAACGCGCTCCGCCTCCTTTCCCGCCTGCCCGCCGCGCTGCTCGTCGGCGCGATCCGCGTCTATCAGCGCACCCTCTCGCCCGCGCTGCCAGTGCTCACGCTCGGTCGCTGCGGCTGCCGGTTTTCGCCCACGTGCTCGCACTACGCCGTCGAGGCGATTCGCACCCACGGCGCGCTCGCCGGCCTGGCGCTCGGACTGACGCGCCTCGTCAAGTGCACGCCGCTGCACCCCGGTGGCCTCGATCCCGTGCCCCCGCGCGCGGCCGCTCCCCGCTGCACCGCGGTCCGTCTCTCGCCTCCCGCCTCCAGCCTCTAGTCGTCGGCCTCCCACCCTTCGTTTAATGGACAAAAAGAATTTCACCATCGGCGCCCTGCTGCTCGTCGCGGCGTTCGCCCTCATCTACTTCACTCCGAAGCCGACACCGCCCATTCCCGCGCCCCAGCCGGCCCCGGAGCAACCTGCCGCGACCACCCCCGGCGCGCCCGCCCCGGCCCCCGGCGCGTCGGCCGCTCCCAACCAGCCGATCGCGCCGGCCGCCGGCGCCGCCACGGCCGCGTTCGCCGCCGTCAACGCCGACGCCGCCAGCGCCACCGTCACCACGCTCACCAACGGCTACGTCGAGGCCCGCTTCACCGATTCCGGCGGCGCCCTCCGCGACGTCGCGTTCATCAAGCGCGACGACAAGAACCGCCTCATCTACCCCGAGAAACTCGGCGGCGACGCGCCCTACGTCTTCAACGCCCAGCACGCCCACCCGATCCTCGCCTTCGTCGATTATCCCGGGCTCGATCGCCACACCCGCTTCGAACGCGTTTCCCAGACCGCGAGCGAGGTCGTCTACCGTGCCGTCCTCGACGGCCGGCTCGAGGTCACCCGCCGTTACACGCTCTCGCCGGAGAAGGCCGACAACTCCGACCCCTATCAGATCCGCCACGAGACCACGCTCCGCAATCTGACCGACACCACCTCCGAGCTGAAGCGCATCGGCTTCTCGCTGGGCACCGCCGCCCCGACCCAGACCGATCCCGTCGGCGCCCAGCTCACGAGCGGCTACAACAACGGCAGCGATCGGAAGTTCATCCTTCGCTCCGAGCTCGAGTCGAGCAGCGGCTTCCTCGGCATCGGCGCGCACACCTCGAAGCCCTTCGTGGCCACCGCCGGCCCGCTGGTGTGGACCGCGGTGAAGAACCAGTTTTTCGCCAGCATCCTCACCGGCACCGAGCCCGCGACCGGCCTGGTCACCCAGCGCGTGAAGCTGCTGGTGAAGCAGCACGACGAGGATCCGACCGCCTACGGCATCGCCGGCGTCGCGCAGTTCGACGTGAAGCCGATCGGCCCCAAGGCCGAGGCGAAGATCGCCGGCTCCATCTACGTCGGCCCGAAGGAGTATCGCCGCCTCGCCCGCCCCGCCGCCTTCAAGGCCGACGAGGACAAGATCATGGATTTCGGTTTCTTCCGCTTCTTCAGCGAAATCCTCCTCACGCTGATGACGTGGTTCAACGGCGTGACGCACAACTGGGGCATCGCGATCATCCTCACCACGCTCTCCCTCAAGACGGTCTTCATCCCCTTCACGCTCGCCGCCTCCAAGTCGGCCAAGCGCATGGCGAAGATTCAGCCTGAGCTGCAGGCCATCCGGGAAAAGCACAAGGACAACCCGCAGAAGCAGCAGCAGGCGACGATGGAGCTGTTCAAGACCCGGAAGATCAATCCGGTCGGCGGCTGCTTCCCGATCCTGCTCACGATCCCGTTCTTCATGGGTTTCTTCACGATGCTTGGCAGCGCGGCCGAGCTGCGGTTCCAGCCGTTCCTCTGGGCGCCCGACCTGTCCTCGCCCGACACCATCGCCCACCTCTTCGGCTTCTTCCCGATCAACATCATGCCCGTCCTGATGGGCGCCACGATGGTCATCCAGATGCAGCTCACGCCGTCGCCCTCGGTCGACAACATGCAGATGAAGATGATGAAGTTCATGCCCTACATCTTCGCGGCGATCTGCTACAACTTCTCCTGCGCCCTCTCACTCTACTCCTTCGTCAACGGCCTCTTCACCATCGTGCAGCAGCTCGTGATCAACCGCATGAAGGATCCCGAGGAAGCCGGCCCCGCCGGCGCCGGCACCGCCGCCGTCAACACCGTCGCCTCCTGGGGCGGCAAGAAGGTGAAGAACGTGACGCCGCCGAAGAAGAAGTGAAGTGACGGAAGTAATCAGTAAGCCGTGGTTCAGTCATCAGTGAGGAGCTCGCGACCGATTACTGCAGACGGGGTGGCCACTGATTACTGATTCCAGCCATGGCCGGTCACAACAAGTGGTCGAAGGTCAAGCGCCTCAAGGCCGTCACCGATTCGCGCCGCGGCAAGGTCTTCTCCCGCCTCTCCCGCGACATCACGCTCGCCGCCAAATCCGGCGGCGGCGATCCCGCGGCCAACGCCCGCCTGCGCACGCTCGTGCTGAAGGCCCGGGACGCCAACATGCCCGCCGAGAACGTCGACCGCGCGATCCGGAAGGGCACCGGCGAGCTGCCCGGCGTCGTGTATGAGGAAATCACTTACGAGGGCTACGGCCCCGGCGGCGTGGCGTTCATCGTGCAGGCCACGACCGACAACAAGACCCGCGCCGCCAAGGACGTCCGCTCCGCCTTCGCCCGCCACGGGGGCAACCTCGCGAGCAGCGGCGCCGTGGCCTTCCAGTTTCAGCACGCCGGCCAGTTCCTGATCGCCCGGGACAAGATCGCCGAGGATGCGCTGTTGGAAGTCGCCCTCGAAGCCGGCGCCGACGACGTGGTCGCCAGCGAGCAGGGCTTCGAGGTGCGCTGCAACGTGCACGCCTTTGACCGGGTCTCCCACGCCCTCGAGCAGAAGGGCATCAAGCCCGACAGCGCCGAGATCGCCCACATCCCGACGACCACCGTGCCCGTGACCGATCCGGCCGTCGCCGCCGCGATCGAAAAACTCCACGAATCCCTCGAGGAAATCGACGACGTGCAAATGGTCTTCTCGAACGAAGAGAGCGAATAAGGTAGGGGCGGTTGTCCCCAACCGCCCTCATTGGGCTTTCGCCCTCTCCACCCGTGCGGGTGAGGCCCATCGCCCGGGCCGCTCCCCCGCCCACCAGCCCGTCATAACCCAGTCAGTTACTTGCGTCGCACGCCGCCTGCTGGTTGGTTGTCACATCCAGATGACAGACGC
>CAZENI010000339.1:0-9223 GCA_964513055.1 uncultured Opitutus sp. | reverse complement strand
GGCCGCGCCGGCGCCGGCCCCGAACCTGGCGGTGGGTTATCGCGATTATGTCGCGCTCGAACGCGCCGCGCTGGCGGACGCGGCCACGCGCGAATTCTGGGCGCGGACGCTCGCGGGCGCGGAACTCCTGGAGCTGCCGCCCGCGGAAGCGGACCGGCCGGGTGCCGCCGGCTGCGTGCAGCGGCCGATCACGATTTCGGCCGCGCTGGCCGCCGCGCTCACGCGCACCGCGGAGCAACTGGGCGTGCCGCTCAAGGCCGTGCTGCTGGCCGCGCACGCGCGCGTGCTCGCCTGCCTCGGTGGCCGCGACGACGTCGTGACGGGCCTCGTGACCAACGGCCGGCCGGAGGTGGTCGGCGCCGAGCGCATCGCGGGATTGTTCCTGAACACGGTGCCCCTGCGCGTCTCGCTCGAGGCGGCGCGCGACTGGGCGGAACTCGTGCGCGCGGTGTTCGCGGCGGAGAAGGCACTGCTGCCGCATCGCCGCCTCCCGCTCGCCGAGATCCAGAAACGCCAGGGCGGCACGCCGCTCTTCACGACGGATTTCAACTTCGTCCACTTCCACGTCTACGACGCCCTGCGCGGCCTGAACGCCATCGAGCGGCTCGGCACGCGGGCGCGCGAGGAAACCAATTTCACGCTCGCGGTGAACTTCGGCGTCGATCCTCAGGACGGCGCCCTCGGCGGCTCCGCCTCCTGCGATCGCGGCGCGCTCGACGCGCGCGTGATCGAGGTTCTGCCGGCGCTGTATCTCGCGGTGCTCGAAGCCATCGCCGCGGCTCCGACGGCGAATTGGCGCTCCGTCCCGTTGCGGCCGGACGCGAACCGCGCCGCGGCCGTGGCCCGCCTCGCCGGCGAAGCGTTGGATTTTCCCGAAGAGGGTGTGCCCCTGCACGCGCTCGTGGCCGCGCAGGCCGCGCGCACGCCGGATCGCCCCGCGGTCGTCGCGGCTGGGGAGACACTCAGTTATGCGGAACTCGATCGCCGCGCCAACCAGCTCGCGCACTGGCTGCGGCGGCGCGGCGTGCGGCCCGACGATCGTGTGGCGGTCGCGCTCGAGCGCTCGACATCGCTCGTGGTTGCATTGCTCGGCGTGTTGAAGGCCGGCGCGGCCTACGTGCCGATCGATCCGGGCTATCCGGCGGAGCGCATTGCCGCGATGCTTCAGGACAGCGCGGCGCGACTCGTGCTCGCGGAAACGACCGCGCTCGCGCCGGACGCCGTGGCCTTCGGCGCGGCCTGGCCGGAGATCGCCCGGGAGGCGGCCACGGCACCGGACGTCGCCGTCGACGAGGCGCAGCTCGCCTACGTCATCTTCACCTCCGGTTCGACGGGCCGGCCCAAGGGCATCGCGATCCCGCACGCGGCCATCGTCAACCACATGGCCTGGATGCAGCGGGCGTTTCCGCTCGGGGCGGACGACGCCGTGCTGCAGAAGACGCCGATCAGCTTCGATGCGTCCGTATGGGAATTCTGGGCACCGTTGCTCGCTGGCACGCGGCTCGTGATGGCGCAGCCGGGCGGCCAGCACGACCCGGCGTATCTGGCGGAGGCGGTGCGCGCGCAAGGCGTCACCACGCTGCAACTCGTGCCGTCGGTGCTGGATTTCTTCCTCGAGGAGGCGGAGAAGTCGTCGGTCCCGTCGCTGCGCCGCGTGTTCGCGGGCGGCGAGGCGTTGCGCGCCACGACGCGCGATCGGTTTTACACCGTGCTGCCGCGCGTGGCGCTCGTGAACCTCTACGGCCCCGCCGAGTCCACGATCGACGCGACCTTCAGCGTGTGCGCGCCGGCCGGACCGATCACGATCGGCCGCCCGATCGCGAACCTCGAGGGCTTCGTCCTCGATGCGCGGCAGGAACCCGTGCCGGCCGGAGTCGCCGGGGAACTCTATCTCGGCGGCGTCGGCCTCGCGCGCGGCTATCTCGGCCGGCCCGAACTCACCGCCGAGCGCTTCGTGCCGCACCCGTGGCAGCCGGGCGCCCGGCTGTATCGCACGGGCGATCGCGTGCGCCAGCAGGGCGATGGGACGCTGGTCTTCCTCGGCCGCATCGACGATCAGGCGAAGATCCGCGGTCATCGCGTCGAGCCCGGCGAAGTCGAGACCGTCCTCGCCACGCATCCGGAAATCGCGCACGTCGCGGTGGTCGCGCGCGAAGATCAGGCCGTGCTGCGCCTCGTCGCCTACGTTGTGCGTCGCCGCGGCGAACTCGATCCCGCCGTCCTGCGCGAGTGGGCCCGCGTCCGGCTGCCCGAGGCGCTGGTGCCGGCGGCGTTCGTGTCGCTGGAGCGGCTCCCGCTCACGCCGGGGGGCAAACTCGATCGCCTCGCGTTGCCCGCGCCGACCTGGACGAGCGCGACGCCCGCCGTCGCGGCGGCCGCCGCGCCGCACACGCCCGCGGAGGGCGTGCTCGCCGAAATCTGGCAGCGCGTGCTGGGCGTGCCGCGCGTCGCCGCGACGGATAATTTCTTCGAACTCGGCGGCGATTCGATTCTCAGTCTCCGCGTCGTCTCGCTCGCCGCGCGCGTCGGCTGGAAGCTCCGGCCGCAGCAGGTGTTCGCGCATCCGACGCTCGTCGCGCTCGCGCGGGTCGCCGTGCCCGCGACGACCACGGCGGAGACCGTGGAGCTGGCCGCGATCGACGACCTGCCGCTCACGCCGATTCAGCGGGAGTTCTTCGCGCTCGGCGCCCCGAATCCGCACCACTGGAACCAGGCGGTTTTCCTCGCGACGCGCTCCGGCTTGTCCGCGGCGACGCTGGCCGAGGCGTGGGACCATGTCACCCGGCGTCACGCGGCGTTTCGCCTGCGTTTCCACTGCGAGGAAGCCGGCTGGAAACAAAAGCTCGTCGCCGCCGACGCGACTACGCCGGCCTTCGAGACAGTCGATCTCGCCGGCCTGGCCGACGACGAGCGCGCGGCTGCGCTCGCGCGGGCGGTCGAGGCGGCGCATGCGCGGCTGGATATTTCGAACGGGCCGCTGGCGCGCGCAGTGTTCTTTGCGGCGGGTCCCGGGGAAGCCGGGCGCCTGCTCTGTGTCGCGCATCACCTCTGCATCGATGGCGTGTCGTGGCGCATCCTGCTCGAGGAGCTCGCGCAGGTCGCGGAAGCGCTGGCCACCGGGCGGACGCCGGAACTGCCGCCGCCCGGCGCTTCCTTCGCGGCGTGGGCCGCGCGGGTGCCGGCGTTCGCGGCGACCGCGGAAACTCGCGCCGAGACGGACTACTGGCGCGGCGTGGTGACCGCACCGGCGACACCGCTGCCGCTCGACTTCGCAAGGGGCGCCGCCGCAAATCGGGAGGACGCCACTGCGTCGGTGAAGATCAGGTTTACCGCGGACGAGACCGACCTGTTATTGCGCGCCGCTCCGGCGATCGCGCGGAGCCGGGTGGACGAGGTGCTCTTGTCCGCGCTGCTGGCGGCCGTGCAGGAATGGACCGGTGCGGAGGCCGTGCGCGTGCACCTCGAGGGGCACGGCCGCGAGGAAGTCGCCGACGCGCCGGATCTCTCGCGCGCGGTCGGCTGGTTCACGACACTTTATCCGGTGCGGCTCGCGAGCGCGTCGGAGGCCGATGCCGCGGGTCGCCTGCGTGCGATCAAGGAAACGCTGCGCCGCGTGCCGCGTCAGGGCATCGGCTACGGCTGGCTGCGCCATGGGGCAGGCGACGCCGTGCTCGCGGGCGCGGCGCCGGCCGAGATCAGTTTCAACTACCTCGGCCGCCTCGATCTCGCGCTGGAGGACGGCGGGCCGTTCCGGCCGGCGGCGGAGTCGGCCGGGCGCGAGCACGCACCGGAAACTCCGCGCGCCCATCTCATCGACGTGGTGGCGGCCACCACGGCCGAGGGCCTGGGACTGGAGTGGGTTTTCAGCGAACGTGCGCACCGTCGTGACACGATCGCGCGCGTCGTGCAGCGTTTCGCCGCGGAGGTGCGCGCGCTGCTGGCGGGTTTCCGCGCGGGTCAGGCACCGTTCGCGATCGCGGCGGATTTTCCGCTCGCGCGTCTCGCAGCGGAGGAACTCACGCCGGTGTTCGCGCGCGGCGACGTGGAAGACGTGTGGCCGCTGGTGCCGTTGCAGGAAGGCATGCTCGTGCACGCGTTGCACGACGGCGTCGCCGGAATTTATGCGCAGCAGATCGCCATCGAGCTGCGGGGCGAACCCGATGCCGCGGCCCTGCTGCAGGCGTGGCGCGTGACGGCGCAGCGGCACGCCGCGCTGCGGCTGGACTTTGTCTGGGAGGAGATGACCGCGCCGCGCCAGATCGTGCGGCGCGAGATCGACGTGCCGCTGGAGTCGCACGACTGGAGCGGGTGCGTCGCGGAGGAACAGGCTCGCCGCTGGACGGCCTGGCTCGCCGCGGATCGGCAGCGCGGCTTTGCGCTCGACGCCGCGCCGCTCTGGCGGATCGCGCTCTTCAATTTCGGCGCCGGCCGCGGGCGCCTCGTGTGGACGCATCACCATCTGCTGCTCGACGGCTGGTCGCTGCCGCTCGTGTTTCGCGATTTGCTGGGCGCTTATGCGGCGCGCAGCGGCGCGCTGTCGCCGGCGCCGTCTTATCGGGAGTATCTCGCCTGGCTCGCCGCGCGCGAACCCGCGGCGGCGGAGCGCTTCTGGCGCCATTACCTCGCCGGTTATCGCACCGCGCCCGCGCTGGCGATCGGCCGCGCGCCGACGGGCGGACGCGCCGACTCGCCGGGGCATCGGTCGGCGCTCGCCGCGTTGTCGGCGACGGCGACCGCCGCGCTGAAGAAATTCGTGCAACGCCACGAGCTCACGCTCAGCACGTGCGCGCAGGCCGCTTGGGCGTTCGTGCTCGCGCGCCACTTGGGCATCGCGGAGTCGGTCTTCGGGCTCGTCGTGTCCGGGCGTCCGCCCGAGGTGGCGGGTGCCGAGGCGATGGTCGGTCTCTTCATCAACACGCTGCCCGTGCGCGTGCGCGTGCCCGTGCCCGGTGCCGAGCCGACGACGGCCTGGCTCCGGCGCCTGCAGGCGCAGACGGCAGCGCTGCGCGAATTCGAATCGAGCCGGCTTGTCGACATCCAGGGCTGGAGCGAGGTGCCGCGGGGCCAGCCGCTGTTCGAGTCCGTGCTGGTGTTTGAAAACTATCCGATGGGTGAGGCGCTCACCGCTGTCGTGGGCGGATTGGAGTTCGGACCGGTCGAGTCGTTCGCGCACACGAACTTCCCGCTGAATCTCTACGTGCTGCCCGGCGAAGGCCTCGCGCTGCGGCTCGATTACGCGGAGAACCGCTTCACCGATGACGCGATGCAGGCGCTCGTCGCGCAGGTGGCGTGGGTGCTCGGCTCGTTCGCCGACTCGGCCGCGCGGCCGGTGGCGGCGCTCACGTTGCAGGAGCCGATGGCCGCGGCGCGCGAGCTCGCGACGTGGAACGCGACGGCCCACTCGGCGTGGGAGCGGGCGCCGGTGCACGTGCGCGTCACCGCGCAGGCGCAGCGGACGCCCGACGCGCCGGCAGTCGTCTGCGGCGCGGCGCGCCTGAGCTTTGCCGAACTCGACGCCCGTTCGAATCAACTGGCCCGCACGCTCCGCACGCGCGGCGCGGCGCCCGGCCGGCTCATCGGCCTCTGCCTCGAACGCTCGCCGGACCTCGTGATCGCGCTGCTGGCGATCCTGAAGACCGGCGCGGCCTACGTGCCGCTCGATCCGGCGTTCCCGCCCGCGCGGCTCGCGCTGATGCGGGAGGACAGCGGGCTCGCGCTGGCGGTGACCGATACGGCCCTCGCGGCGCTTCCCGGGCTCTTTCCGCCGGAGGTGGCGTGCGTGCGCCTCGACGCCGACGCTGCCGCGATCGCCGCGGAAAGCGCCGCGCCGGTGACGCACGCCAGCGCCGCCGATGAACTGGCCTACGTGATCTTCACGTCGGGCTCCACCGGGCGGCCGAAAGGCGTGCAGGTCACGCACGGCGGCCTCGCCAACTTCCTCTCGCACTTCGCCGCGTCGCCCGGTCTCGGCGAAAGCGATACGCTCGTCGCGGTGACGACGCTGTCCTTCGACATCGCGGCGCTCGAGATCTTCCTCCCGCTCGTCACGGGCGCCCAGCTCGTCCTCGCGACGCGCGAGATTGCCGCCGACGCCCGTGGCCTCGCGGCCGCGCTCGCCGCGCATCGCGCCACCGTCATGCAGGCGACGCCCGCCACCTGGCGGCTGCTGCTGGCCGACGACTGGCGGCCGTCGACTCCGCTGCGCGCGTGGTGCGGCGGCGAGGCGATGCCGCCCGATCTCGCGGCGGCGCTGCTCGCGCGCGGCTGCACCGTCTGGAATCTCTACGGGCCCACGGAGACCACCATCTGGTCGGCGACACAGCCGGTCGCCGCGCCCGACGACGCGCAGTCGATCGGACGGCCGATCGCGCACACGAGCCTGCTCGTGCTCGACGCGGGCATGAACGCGCTGCCGCCCGGCGTCGCTGGCGAGTTGTTCATCGGCGGCGAGGGCCTCGCGCGCGGCTATCACGGCCGGCCGGATCTCACGGCGGAGAAATTTGTGCCGGATCCGTTCGGGCCGCCCGGCGCGCGGCTCTACGCGACCGGTGATCTAGCGCGCCGGCTGCCCGATGGCCGGATCGAGTTCCTCGGCCGCATCGACCAGCAGGTGAAGCTGCGCGGTTTCCGCATCGAGCTCGGCGAAATCGAGACGGCGCTGCGCGCGCATCCGGCGGTCCGGGCCGCGGCCGTCGCGGCGCGGGAGGATGCCGCGGGCGAGAAACGCCTCGTGGCCTACGTGGTCGCCGACGGCGAGGTCCCGCTCTCCGCGTGGCGCGAACATCTCCGCGCGCGCCTGCCCGATTACATGGTGCCCGCGGTGTTCGTCCCGCTGGCCGCCCTGCCGCTCACCGCCAACGGCAAGCTCGACCGCCGGGCGCTCCCCGCGCCCACGGCGGTGACCGTCGCCGCGCCCGAACATCTCGCCCCGCGCGATGCGCTCGAGCAGGTGCTCGCCGACCTGTGGCAGGAGGTGCTGCACGCGGGGCGCGTGGGCGCGCGCGACAACTTCTTCGAGCTCGGCGGGCACTCGCTGCACGCCGCCCAGGCGCTGGCGCGCATCCGGAAGATATTCCAGGTCGAGCTGCCGCTGCGGGTGTTCTTCGAAGCCGCGACTCCCGAGAAGGTCGCAGCGGCGCTCACCGCCGTCGATGCCACACCCGGCCGGGTGCTGAAGACGGCGGCGGCGTTGTTGCGCGTCCGGTCGATGTCCCCGGAGGAGCGCGCCCGCCTGCTCGAGCGCCGCAAATCCGCCGCGCCGGTGGCTGCCTCGTAACGCTGCGATGAATTCCGCCTCACCCGACGAACTCGACCTGCTGGAGCAACTGCTCGCCGACGAAGGCGTCGCGCGCGGTCCGGCGGCGGACGCCATCCCGCGGCTGCCGGACGGCGCGCGGCGTCCGCTGTCTTTCCAGCAGGAACGGCTCTGGCTCGTGCATCAACTGGACCCGGATTCGGCGGCGATGAACATGTCGGCCGCACTGCGGCTGGAAGGGAAACTCGACATCGCCGCGCTGGAACGGGCGCTCGGCGAGATCGTGCGGCGGCACGACGTGTTGCGCACGACGTTCCAGTCGGGCCCGGACGGCCTGGAGCAGGTCGTGGCGCAGGCCGGGGCCTTCCCGCTGCCGGTGGAAGAGGTGAATGCGGAGGATGCCGCCATCGCCGCGCGCGTGCGCGAGGAGACGATGCGGCCCTTCGATCTGCGGCGCGGGCCGTTGTTCCGCGCGCGGCTGCTGCGCGCGGGTGCGGGCGTGCACGTGCTCATCATCGCGCTGCATCATGTGATCGGCGACGGCTGGTCGATCGGGGTGTTTTCGCGCGAGCTGGCGGAGTGGTATGCGGTCTTCGCCGCCAGCCGGCCGCCGGCGCTGGCGTCATTGCCGGTCCGATACGGCGACTATGCGGCCTGGCAGCGGGCGCGGCTGGACGCAGCGCGGCTGCGCGCGGGCATCGACTGGTGGCGCGGGCAGCTGCGCGGCCTGCCCGCCCTCGAGCTGCCGTCGGATCGGCCGCGGCCCGTCGTGGCGGGGCCAATCGTTGGCGGGCGGCATGTCGTCACGTTTCCGCCGGAGGTCGTGACGGCGTTGCGCGCGCTCGCCGAAGCCGAGGGCGCCACGCTCGCGATGGCCACGCTCGCGGGCTTCCAGGCGCTGCTGATGCGCTACAGCGGACAGGAGGACTTCGCCGTGGGCATCCCGACGGCGAACCGGAACCACGGCGACCTCGAGGGGCTGATCGGGTTCTTCGTCAATATGCTCGTGGTGCGCACGGCGGCGCAGGGGCGGCCGGGGCTGCGCGAATGGCTGCGGCGCGTGCGGGCCGGCGTGCTCGCGGCGCACGAGTGGCAGGAGATTCCGTTTCAACTGCTCGTGGACGAACTCGCGCCCGAGCGGCAGCCGAACCGGCATCCGCTGTTTCAGGTCGCGCTCGCGTATCAGAACGCCCCGGGTGCCGAGCTCACGCTGCCGGACCTCACGGTGCGGCGTATCGACGATGACCAGACGGCGCGCTTCGACCTCGAAGTCTTCGTCGGCGAGCACGAGGGCGGACTCACGGCGACGATTGCCTATGACCGGCGGATGTTCGAGCCGCCGACGATCGCGCGGCTCGCGCGGCACTGGGTGCAACTGGTGACGGCCGCGGTGCGCGCGCCGGAGATGCCGCTGGCGCTGGTGCCGCTGCTCGATGCGACGGAGCTGCACGCCGTCGTGGAAGTGGCCAACGCGACCGCGAGCGCCACGCCCGTGACGGGCACGATGGTCGAGTGCTGGCATGCGCAGGTGCGGCGCACGCCGGATGCGCCGGCCGTGGTGCACGGCGACACCACGTGGAGTTTCGCGGAGCTGGACGCCCGCGCCGCGCGGGTCGCGGCGCAGCTGCGGTCGCGGGGCTGCGGCCCGGAGAAGATCGTCGGCGTCTGGCTGGAACGCAGCCCGGCGCTGGTCGCGGCGATTCTCGGCGTGCTGAAGTCCGGGGGCGCCTACCTGCCGCTCGATCCGGCGTATCCGCCGGAACGGCTCAGCGACATGGCGGCGGACAGCAGGGCCGGCTGGGTGCTCGGCCACGGCCCGTGCCCGGCCGGCGCACCGGCCGGACTCTGGCTCGATCTGGCGGCGCTGTGGGCGTCGCCGCCCGGCGCGGCCGATGCGACGCCGCTCCCCGCTTTTTTTTTTAATTATACGGTGTCCTACGTGATCTACACGTCGGGTTCGACGGGCCG
>CAZENI010000338.1:6261-9236 GCA_964513055.1 uncultured Opitutus sp. | reverse complement strand
ACGATCAAAGAGGGAGAACCTGGATACATTCCTCCGCGCGATGTCCGGGCGCTCGCCGACTGGACGATCAAGCGCCGCCTCCAGGGCATCCCCGGCATCGCCGAGATTCTCAACATGGGCGGAGGCGTGAAGCAGATCGAAGTCCAGCCCGATCCCTTCCGGATGCAGGCGCACAACGTGACCTTCGCCGAACTTGAAGAAGCGGTCGCTAAAGCGGCCAACACGACGACGGGCGGATTCCTCAGCAGCGGCCCGACCGAAATCATGGTGCGCAATCTCGCCATGACGACCGACCTCGGCGAAATCGCGCGGACGGTGATTAAAAAAGTCGGCGACCGTCCCATCACGCTGCGGGACGTGGCCAAGGTCGAATGGGGGATCGAGCCGATGCGCGGCGACGCCACCGTCAGCCAAACCCCGGAAAAGACGCCGACCTACGGTGTCATCATGTCCATCACCAAGTCGCCTGGCTTCGATACCCGCGCGCTGACCGAGCAGATCAAGGCAGCGCTGGAAGAACTGAAGACGAGCTTCCCCAAGGGCGTGGAGACGACGCTGTTGTTTCAGCAGAAGGACTTCATCGATCACGCCATCGGCAACCTTAAGGAAGCCATCCGCGACGGCGCGATCATGGTGACCATTGTGCTGTTCCTGTTCCTCCTGAATTTCCGCACCACGTTCATCACGCTCATGGCGATGCCGATGAGCTTCGCGATCACGCTGCTCGTGTTTCACCGCTTCGGCATCTCGGTGAATTCGATGACGCTCGGCGGACTCGCGGTGGCCATCGGGATGGTCGTCGATGACGCCATCGTGGACGTGGAAAACGTCTTTCGCCGGCTGCGCGAAAACGCGGCGTCACCGCATCCTCGTCCGAAGCTCCAGGTGATCGGTCGTGCGTCGGGCGAAGTGCGCAACTCCATCCTCTACGCGACGATCCTGATCATCCTCGTTTTTCTTCCACTGCTCGGTTTGAGCGGCGTGGAGGGCAAGCTCTTCGCGCCCATCGCTATTGCGACCATCATCAGCATGGTCGCATCGTTCATCGTCTCGCTGACGCTGATCCCGGTGCTCTGTTCGTTGCTGCTCAACCCGAAGCCGGGCGCGGAACACAAGGACGGCCGCTTCGTCCGCTTTCTAAAAAACCTGCTGCGCGCGACGCTCCTGCGCGTCGGCCTGAACTTCCCGTTGCCTGTGCTCGGCCTCGTCGCCGTCGGCATGGTCGCGGCGTTCATGCTGTATCCCAAGATGAGCAAGGACTTCCTCCCGGCTTTCAAGGAAGAGACGGCGCTGATTGCCGTCACGTCCGCCCCCGGCACTTCGCTGGAGGAGATGAACAAAATCTCCGACGTGATCGAACAACAGATTCTCGCCGTCCCGGAAGTGCGCAAAGTCGGTCGTCGCCTTGGACGCGCCGAACGCGGCGACCACGTCGTGCCGGTTTCCACCGCCGAGTTCGATGTGGATTTTCGCGAACTGGTTGGCCACGAAAGCACGGCCAAACGGGGGCGCAAAGAAATCCTCGATGACATCAATCGACGCCTCAAAACCGTGCCCGGCGTCTTCGCCGCCGTGAGCGGACCGCTGGCGGATCGCATCGGCCACATGCTCAGCGGCGTGTCCGCCCCCGTGGCGATCAAGGTCTTTGGCCCGGACCTCGACACGCTTCGCCGCCTGGGCACGGAGGTGCAGACGGTGGCGAAAACCATTCCCGGTTTCGAGGACGCCAAACTCGACCAGCAGTCATCCATCCCGCAACTCCGCATCGAGGCGAACCGCGACCGCGCCATTGCCTACGGTGTCACGCCGGGCGCGCTCAACGATCAGCTCAGTGCGCTGCTCGGCGGTAAAGAGATTGCCGAACTCCGCGAAGGCCAGCGCGCCGTCAACCTCGTCATCCGGCTGCCGTTGGAGTGGCGTGACTCACCCGAAAAAATCGCGCGACTTCCCATCGAAACCGAAAGCGGCCAGCGCATCCCGCTCTCACTCGTTGCCGAAGTGCGCGAGGCGAAAGGTCCCAACGTCATCTTCCGCGAAAACAGCCAGCGCCGCTTCACCATCGCGATCAAGCCCACCGTCCGCGACGTGGGCGCTCTGGTGGCCCGACTGCAAGGCGAAGTGCGCGAAAAAGTGAAACTCCCCGAGGGGTATTTCATCACTTATGAGGGGGAGTTTCAGGCGCAGAAGGACGCGACCGAACGCATCGTGCTCTTCAGCGCGGTCGTTTTTCTGATCATCGTGTTCCTGCTTTATGGATACTTCCAAAGCATGGCGCTGGCGTTGCAGGTGATGTTGAGCATCCCGCTCTCGCTGATCGGCGGCCTCGTTTACACCTGGCTGAAGGTGGACAATATCAGCATCGCCACGCTCGTCGGCTTCATCGCCGTCGGCGGCGTGGCGGCGCGCAACGGCATCATGATGCTCTCGCACTACCTGCATCTCATGAAGCACGAGGGCGAAGAATTCACCCGCGAAATGGTCGAGCGAGGCACGCTGGAGCGAATGGTCCCCGTGCTCATGACCGCGCTCGCTGCCGGCATTGCCCTCATCCCGCTCGTCCTCGCGGGCGATCAACCCGGCAAAGAGATTCTGCATCCGGTCGCAGTCGTCATCGTGGGCGGACTCATCTCGTCCACGCTCCTCGAGTTCCTCGTGCGTCCGCTGATCTTTTTCCATCTCGGTCGCAAAGCGGCCGCGCAAGCGATCGAGCGCGACGCAGCCGCCACCCAATAAAACTTTCCGGACCCCGTGCAGGTTGGCGCGCGACGGTCCGGATCAACTCAACTCCGCCAACCATCTTCAGTCCTCGGTCAGTCAAAAAATACCATGAACATCAAATCCCTCCTCCTCCCCCTCATCGCCGCCCTCGCGCTTAGTCTGCCGGTTTCCGCCGCCGACAAAAAGAAAGACGGTCACAACCATGACCACTCGAAATAAAAGAAGATCACCGCGCCGAACGGCGGCCGCGTCATCAC
>CAZENI010000338.1:0-6251 GCA_964513055.1 uncultured Opitutus sp. | reverse complement strand
ATCACGGCCGTCGAACCGCATGCCGAGTTCCTCGTCACCGCCGACCGCAAAGTGCAGATCACGTTTCTCGGCAAAGACGGCAAAGCAATCGCGCCCGCCGGGCAGGTTGTGACTGTCACCGCCGGTGAGCGCTCCTCCCCGACGAAGCTCACCTTTGCCAAATCCGGGAATATGCTCGTATCAAACGCCGCTCTGCCCGCCGGAAACGACTTCCCCACCGTCGTGCAAATCAAAGCCACGCCCGACGCGAAGGCTGTGACGGAAAAGTTCAACCTGAACCTCTCCAAGTGCCCGGACTGCAGTTTCGCCGAATACGCCTGCACCTGCGCACACTAAAGGTCGCCCGACCAATCGCCGGACATCCGCATCACGCGCGTCCGGCGATTCGGTCCGTTTTTCGCGTTTCCCGAAACTCTATTGAGCAGGATTTGTTTCAGATCCTCCCCACGCAAAATCACTCCGATGAAGACTTCGCTTTTTTTATTTCTCGGCCTGCCCTGCGCATTTTTGGCCGGCTGCGCCACACCGTTTCGGGCTCCCCCCGAGGTCGCTCATCTCCAGTTGGAGCGCGTGGACTCGCCGGTGGTCATGGTAACCAAAATCTGGTTGGAGAAAAAGGAGGGACCGCTCGCGGTCACCGGTTATGTGGTCAAGCGACTATCGGCGGACGACACCACCCAAACGCATCTCGACGTCACGCTTTACGACGCGGCCGGCCAAATCCTGCGCAAGACGGTTGAGCATTTCGAACCGCGCCAGATTCCCCGCCGTCACCGCATGCCCGACTCCGGCACCTACCGGGTGACGCTTGACCCGCTCCCGCCCGGCACCACCCGAATCGAAGTTCGCGCGCACGAAGGCACGCACGAGGTCGCGAGCAAAACTTAAACGCGGCAGACTGTCGTCGCCCGGCAGAAGCCTGCACCTTCAAATACTCATGACGCATCGCCTCAACATCTCGAAACGCGAACGACGCGTCAGACCTGTAAAACCGGAGTTTGCGCTAACCGGCGTCGGTATTGGCCTGCCCGTCGGCTTGCTAACCGGCTTCGCCGTCGAGATGTTTTGGAAGCAGAAAATGATCGTGATGGTGCTCGGCGGGTTTGCTGGCGTGCTGCTTGGCGCTGGTTTCGAAGCCATTCGGTTCGGGTGGCGGATGCAGCGCTTTCGCGCAGCCAAAAACTCCAAACCTTGAATGACTGTATGAAAACATCCGATCAATCGCCGCCCAACGAAACTCCCCCGAATCCGTCCGTCAGAAAAGATGCTCACGCGGGCCACGAGCACGGCGACGACGATCCCGGCGGAGATCACTCCGGGCACGATCATGCGGGCAGCCGGGCGGAGTCGATCAGTCTGATCGTCTCGGGCGTGCTGGTGAGTGCCGGTTTGGTTGCGGAGTGGACGAACGCGTTGCCCAAGGCTGGCACGGCGGCGCTGTCGATTGCAGCGATGTTGGCGGGCGGATGGTTCCTGTTGCCGAAGGCCGGGCGCGCGATCCTGAAGCTGCACCCGGACATCAACCTGCTTGTCGTTATCGCGGTCATCGGCGCTTCCGTCATTGGAGAATTCATCGAAGCGGCGGCAGTCGTGTTTCTCTTCGGCGTGGCGGAGTGGCTCGAAGGTTGGGCAGACCGTCGGGCGCGCCGCGCCACGGAGGCCCTGCTTCAACTCGCCCCGAAGATCGCCGTGGTGAAGCGCGACGGTGCGTATATCGAAGTGCCAGTCGATCAAGTCGCGGTCGAAGAGACGGTCGCCGCAAAATCCGGCATGGGTATCCCTCTCGATGGCGTTGTCGTCAGCGGTGAGTCCGCGGTCAACCAAGCGCCGATCACCGGGGAGTCCGTGCCGGTGGACAAAAAGCCCGGCGACACGGTGTTTGCCGGCACGATCAACGGCGAAGGCTCGCTGGAAATTCGTGTCACCAAGGCCGCCGGCGATAGCACGCTGGCGCGCATCATTCGCCTCGTCGCGGAAGCACAGGAGCAGAAAGCGCCGACCCAGCGTTTCGTGGATGTGTTTGCCCGTTACTATACTCCCGCCGTGACGGTCGCGGCCTTGCTGATTTTTCTCACGCCGCCCCTTTTCATGGATGGCGACTGGAACGTATGGCTCTACCGCGCTTGCGTGCTGCTCATCATCGCCTGCCCCTGTGCGTTGGTCATTTCCACGCCGGTCAGCATCGTCGCGGGACTGACGGCGCTCGCCCGACGCGGTGTGCTCGTAAAGGGCGGCGCGCACCTCGAAACGGTTGGAGGGCTCAAGGCGCTGGCGGTGGACAAGACCGGCACCATCACGGAAGGGAAGCCCAAGGTGCAAGGGGTGGAATTGGTCAACGCGCAGTCTGCTTCGGATGTGCTACGGATCGCCGCCGCCATCGACGACCACTCGGCCCATCCGCTTGCCAAGGCGGTGGTCGCTTACGCCAAGGAGCAGAAAGTCGCTTTTGATCGGGCGGAAAACTACCAGAACCGCAGCGGTCGCGGTGCCGAGGGCAACCTAGATGGGCACTCTTATTTCGTGGGCAATCATCGGTTCGCCCACGAACTCGGCGTGTGCAACGAAGACATCGAACGCCGCCTCGCGGTCATCGAAGGGCAAGGTCAGTCGGTGGTCGTAGTCGGGCATCGTCCGCACGATGGCTGCAAAGGTGAAGTGATTGGCATCATCGCCATCGGCGACACCCTCCGCCCCAATGCCAAGGCGGCGATTGCGGAGCTTCACGCGGCAGGCATCGCCCAAGTCGTGATGCTAAGTGGCGACAACCAGCGCGCCGCCGATTTCATCGCCCGCCAAGTCGGCATCGACGAGGCGCGTGGAGATTTATTGCCCGACGACAAAGTCGCCGCCGTGAAAGCGCTGCGTGAGAAGCATGGCGTGGTTGCGATGGTCGGTGACGGCGTGAACGATGCGCCGGCGATGGCGACGGCGAACATCGGTATCGCAATGGGCGCGGCCGGCACCGATGCCGCCATTGAGACGGCGGACATTGCCCTCATGCAGGATGACCTGGTTAAAATCGCCGAGACGGTGCGGCTGGGCCGGCGAACGATGGGGATCATTCGCTTCAACATCACTTTTGCCCTTGGGTTGAAGGCCCTGTTTTTGGCGCTCACCCTCATGGGCCACGCCAGCCTGTGGTTGGCGATCATGGCGGATACCGGAGCGACGCTCTTGGTTGTGGCGAATGCGTTGCGTTTGCTCCGAAGATACTGACCAGTCGAGCAACCGTCGGAGCGCCTCAAAATCGCCTCAAAGCCACGGTGACGATGGAGGCACTGCACCTTCGGGCACCGCGATCATCTTGCGAACTTCGGCGCCAATCTGGACCACGGCGCGGTCAAATTTCGCGAGTGCGGCGGCTTCCTTTTCCATCACAGCTAACGGTTGGTGGCTGCGCAGACGTTTTTGCAGTCGCTCTGCCGTAATTAGAATACGCGGGTCATGGACCTTGAGCAGGGAATCGGCCGATGCGGTAACCAAATCGGCGTCGAGGGTTCCGCCGGAATCGACTTCGGCAATCAGGTAGTTGAGCACGGCGCGCAGGGTAAGCTTCGCGTCTCCCTGGGTCCGCGCCCGCTCAATGGCCGCGAGGTAGCTTTTCCGGCCTTCAGCATGGAACCCTTGCTTCATCCTGACGAGGCCCCATGTGGCAATCAGCGCCACATCCTTTGTGCGTTCAAACTCACCTTGCATCGGCTGGAGCAGAGCCGCCGCCTCGGTCAGCCGATTCTGCCCAGCAAGGGCAAAGGCCAAATTGTTGACTAGACCGTGGTGCCCGGGGTTGGCGCGGAGGCCCTCGCGAGCCAATGCCTCCGCTTCCTCATAGTTTTCGCGCAGAGTATCAACAAAGGAGCCATGCATGAATGGCGCAGTCGAATAAGGCTCCTCCAACGCCCACTCACGGGCGCTTTGCACCGCTTCAGGAAATTCCAGCCGCATCAACCGAACCCAAGCCATCGCCTCCGAGCTGCGAGAAAAATCGATCACAACTCCCGGCGTCAATCCGGGCATTTTCTCCCGCAGGATCCATTGGCTGTGGGTGACCACGGTCTTGGCCGGATCCAGCCATGCCTCGTGAAACATCCGTCGGGCTTTTTTCTCGGACCCTGCCATCACCTCGTGGGTGGCGCAGGCCTCGATCAGTTCCGAGTGATGGAAGCGTTGAGGCGCCGCCAGGGCCGCTCCTAGCTTCGACCTGAATGCGACGGGAGACCGGCCCAAGTGGGAGCCCGTGCTGATCCACAGCGAATTCAACCAGGGATCGTTCGTCGCTTTCGCCGCCGCCGCAGCCAGCTCGTGCGCCCGTTCCCAATTGCCACGATGAATAAAAAAACGCCCGGCCGAACGAACCACGAAGCGATCATGCGGCGCGAGCCTGACCGCGCGCTCGATCGCACGCTCCGCCTGTTTCTTCTGTCCAATGATGGTGTAGAGCCGCGCCTGTTCGACCCACGCGATGGCGTCGTTCGGAAACCGGCGCAGCCAGCCGCGCGCCTCGCGGATACGTTGCGGCAGGCCCGGCTCCGCCACCTTGGCCGGCCGGTTTCTGCCCAACACCCGCCGGGCAAAGTCGTTTGTCGCCGGACCGACGACGTCGTGCGCCAAAAGATACTCCGCCAAGGTTCGCGCCTCGCCGACCCGGCCGAGTCGCACGGCGATCCCGAGCAGATCCGCCGCCAGAAAAGGCCCGGGCTCAGTCGTGAAAGCTCCCATCGCATCCGCGAACGCCATTTCCGAAGCGCGCGTGTCGATCACCTCGACTGCTTCCGGTGCAAAAAGTTCACCCTGCCTTACTGCCGCGTTGAAGGGAAGCCACTGCGGCATCACGAAGCGTTCGCGTTCCGTATCGCTCGAATTCATGCGCGTTCGGGCACTCGCGCCTCGGTCACCATGCGGTCGGATATCGAGACGATCCGTTCTAGCGAATAGCGGTCGCCGCCCGCTTGATTGACGGTTTCGGGATGGCCACGCCGCATAGGATCAGGCTCGCAGAGCCACATCAGCATCCGCTCGATGGAATATCGGAGGTCGGCCCGGACCGGCGCGACGACTTCGGCCACCGCCTCCGCCAAATACTTCCGCAGCGTTGGCAGCAATGCCTCGTAGGTGCCGCCCCAGCCAGTCGGGTTGAATCGAGTCCGCGGCTGCATCTCCTTGGGCATCCGCGAGAGGGTGAACGAAAGGAAGTTCACATTAGCGACAAGAAATGCGAGTATTCCGCCCAACATGAACAGGTCGGCCGCCGTCCGCCGCACCGCCCAATCGGAATGATTGTAGCGATACCAGAGCTCAAAGGGCGCGTAGTTCATGTCGCCGCACTGTTCGGGCAGTCCGAAGCGCGCGCCTGGCCGATTGGTTGTCGAGCGGCCCAGATCACCCAGCTTCGAAAAGTCATCGCCGAAGATCAGGAGGTTGCCGGGCTTCACGTCCTGATGTGCGATGCCGTGCCGATGCAGTTGCTGCAGAGCGACGCACGCTCCGTGAAATACCCGCAGGCGCCACGCCAATCCCGGAGTCGCCAGACTGGCGTGGCGGGCGAGATCGCCTTTCTCGCTCAACTCGAATACCAAGTATGGGACCGGGATCATACTCCCCGCTTCGGTGTGAATGTCCCCGTCGATGGCCGCCACAATCCGGTCCAGCCGCTCGCCATGACAGAATGCGAGCAAATCGCGCTCATGCATGTAGTCGCCGGTAATTTCGTTCAACAGGTCGACGATGTTCTTCCCTGTGCTCGCAAAGGCATAGTGGATGTTGATCGCCTTGAGGTAAGCGATGGTCCCGTCCGAGTTCTGAACGCGATAGCCGGACGAAAATCCTCCACCGCCCTGAGCCGCAGCACCGCTCATTTTTTTCACAACTTCCCACTTTCCAATCCGCTTTCCGAGGAGGTTGCTGGCGATGTCAGTGAGCATGAATCGGCGTAGTTACCACCGACCTGAGTTTCAACCGGCAATTCACCGCACGAATTGAGCGAGGCAACGAGGGCCGATGTGTTCACGGTATCGCTTCGACATCACGTGGCTTGGATGGATGAAGCGAATCTGGCTATCGAAGAGTATTCAGTGCTGCGCTGGGCACCCTCGCGACCGACCGGCGCATGAATCCAAGGACTACGATGCTGCGGCCGGTTTCGCAATCCTGGGTCCACAGGTTCGCAAGTCGACCAAACTCGGACAGTGCCACGTTCTCCGACTACCCGAGGGAACACGCCAGAGTTCCACCTGCCCAGAACAGCCGCCCTCCGA
>CAZENI010000337.1:0-9275 GCA_964513055.1 uncultured Opitutus sp. | reverse complement strand
CCGCAGCTCCGACATCACCGCCGCCGCCAGCGGATTCCGCCGGTAGCCGGCCTCGCGCGCCGCTTTTTCCACCCGCGCGATCGTCGCCGGATCGACGCGCCCTTTCCCGCGCAACGCATCCGACACCGTCGTGTGCGAAAGATTGAGCGCGCGGGCGATGGAGCGAACCGTTGGAGCGGGCGATTTCATGCCTGACGGTAAACCAGCAATGCTCCGCCGCCGCGTGCAAGCTCCGAGTGGCGCCGGCGTCCCGCCTGCCCGTGGCGGCGGCATCCTGCCGCCGTTCGCCGGCGGCTGCCGCAAGACACCGCCGGCAGATTTCGGCTTTGCGCCCCGCGATCCCCTTCCCAAGCTCCCGGCACAAAAACCATGAGTTCTGCCCCCTCCACTGTGCCCCATCCGTCCGATCCCGCCGTCCCCACCGTGCCGTTCGACAACGGCGGCCTCGGCGGCCACCCGCGCGGGCTCACCACCCTGTTCTTCGCCGAGATGTGGGAACGCTTCAGCTACTACGGCATGCGGGCGCTGCTCATGCTGTTCATGGTGAAGACGGCCGCGGAGGGCGGCCTCGGCTTCGACACGAAGCACGCCGCCGGGATCTACGGCACCTACACGATGAGCGTGTATCTGCTCTCCATCCTCGGCGGCTTCATCGCCGACAACTTCATCGGCTCCCGGCGCGCCGTGCTCGTCGGCGGCATCGTGATCGCCTGCGGCCACTTCACGATGGCGTTCAACTCCATCTCGCTCTTCTACGCCGGCCTCGTGCTCGTCGCCGTCGGCACCGGCCTCCTCAAGCCCAACATCTCGACGATGGTCGGCAGCCTCTACAGCCCGACCGACGAGCGCCGCGACGCCGGTTTCTCGATTTTCTACATGGGCATCAACATCGGCGCCTTCCTCGCGCCGCTGATCACCGGCCACCTCGCGCAGAGCGACTCCTGGAAGGCCCAGCTCGTCGCCTGGGGCCTCGACCCGCGGCAGAGCTGGCACTGGGGCTTCGCCGCCGCCGGCGTCGGCATGACCCTCGGACTCGTTGTCTACGTCGTGCAACGCCAGCGGCTCGCCCACGTCGGCCAGGCGCCCGTGCTGGCACCGGGCGAATCACGGCCCTGGGGACGTCTCGCCCTCGTCGCCGTCGCGTCCCTCGCCCTCATCGCCGCGATGAAGGCCAGCGACACGTATCCGGCGATCGTCTACGGCCTCTTCGCGCTGCAGATCGCCGCCATTCTTTTCTTCGCCTTCCGCCCCGATCAGGACAGCAAGCGCATCGCCGCCATCCTGGTCTTCTTCTTCGCTGCGGAGATCTTCTGGGCGATCTTCGAGCAGACCGGCTCCACCATCTCGCTCTTCGCCGACCGCCTGACGCAAAACGAGATCCTCGGCTGGTCCTTCCCGTCGTCCTATTGGCAGTCGGTCAACTCCATCTGGGTCATCCTCCTCGCGCCCGTCTTCGCCTGGATGTGGATCAAGATGGGCCCCAAACAGCCGTCGAGCCCGATGAAGTTCACGCTCGGCCTGCTGTTCGTGGCCCTCTCGTTCGTGTTGATGGTGCCCGCCGCGAAACTCACCGCCGACGGCAAGATCGGCCCCATGTGGCTCGTCGGGCTCTTTTTCCTCCAGACCGTCGGTGAGATGCTGCTGAGCCCCGTCGGCCTCTCGACCATGACGAAGCTCGCCCCCGCGCGCCTTGTCGGCCTCGTGATGGGCATCTGGTTCCTCGCCGCCGCCCTCGGCAACAAGCTCGCCGGCGTCCTCGCGGGCGAATTCAAGAGCGAGAATCCCGCCGAACTCGCCGCCTTCTTCTCGAAGCAGGCCATCGGCGTCGGCATCGCCACCCTCATCCTCTTCGCCCTCGTCCCCTGGGTGAAGAAGCTGATGTGCGGCGTGCGATAAACGCGGCGGCGGCATCCCGCCGCGGATCGACCTGGCGCGTTTTCCACTTCCCACTTCGGCGTTCGCCCTTCGGACTTCGCCTTATGCCGATCCGCGCCTGGTTTCCGACCTTCATCTACTGCGAGCCGCTGCAGAAAACCGGCCTCGCCCGGCTCAACACGGAACTCGCGGACGAATGCCGCCGGCTGCGCGACTACGACACCGCCGGCCGCAAGTGGTCCGCCAAGAACTATCCCGGCGGCTACACCAGCTACGCCTCGATGAACGAGCTCCACCGCTTCTCCAGCACGTTTGCCGATCTGGAGAAGAAACTCACGCGCCACGTCCGTGCCTTCGCGCGCGCGCTCGACATGAATCTCCGCGGCCGCTCGATCGCGCTCAGCGACATCTGGGTCAACATCATGCCGCCAACCGCGGCCCACTCGCTGCACCTTCATCCGCTTTCGTTCATCAGCGGCACCTATTACGTCGCGACCCCGCCGGGCTGCTCCGGCCTGAAGTTCGAGGATCCGCGCCTGAGCAAGTTCATGGCCGCGCCGCCCAAGCTCCCGACCGCCCGCCGCGAAAACCAGATGCACGTCACCTATCCCGCCGAGGCCGGCAACGTGATCCTCTTCGAGAGCTGGCTCCGCCACGAGGTCGCTGCCAATCGCGTCGCCGAGGAACGCATCAGCGTCAGCTTCAATTTCCACTGGTCGTGAGCAGCGCCGCGCCCGTCGCTCCTCCCGCGCTTTGCCTTGAGCACCGAACGCCTCTTCGTCGCCCTCACGCTGCCGCCCGCCGTCCGCGCCGTCCTCGGTAAACTCGCCCAGCCGCTTCCGGGCGTGAACTGGACGCCGCAGGATCAACTGCACGTGACGCTGCGCTTCCTCGGCGACGTGCCGTCCGATCAGATCGAAGCGCTGACTACGCGGCTCGCCACCGTGCGCGTCGCGCCCTTCATCCTGCCGCTGGAGGGCGTCGGCGCGTTTCCCCCGAAACACCCGCCGCGCGTCCTTTGGCTCGGCGTCGGCGCGGGTCACCCGCGGCTTTTCCAGCTCCGTCAGCGCCTGGACGATGCGCTGATCGCCGCGCGCCTCCCGCTCGACCTGCGGACCTTTCATCCTCACGTCACGCTCGCGCGCTGCACCGAGCAGGCCGCACCGGCCGCCCTGCATTGGCTGCACACGCACCGCCAAGCGTGCGCCCCTCCTTTTCAGGTGGAGGCCTTCGATCTTTACTCCAGCGAACTGCACCCGGACGGTGCCCGGCACACGCTCAAACAACGATTCCCGCTGGCGAATTGAGCGTCTTCGCCCACGCTGGGCCCCATGATTGTCATCCGCCGCATGGTCGACCGGCGCCGCGCCTACACGGCCATCCTCCTTCCCGGGGAGCCGCCGCAGATTTTCCCGACCTCCGATCAGGAGCACGCCCGCGTGCTGCAAATCTACAAGCAGGACCGGCCGCACGCCGGCATCTGCAACGACTTCTCCGACTACGCCCTCGGGGCCGACGCTTTTCCTTCCGTCCCGCCGCCCCGCTGACCGCGGGCGCGAAAAACCCGCCGCGGCTGGCGGCGGGTTTGCACCCAAACAGTTGATACTACTTCGGCCGAATCAGCGACGCCCGCCGTGACTGTGACGGTGATCGTGACCGCGGCCATGACCGTAACCGTAGCTGCGGCTGCCATAATAGCGCGGGCCAGAGTAATACCCGAAGCCGAAACTCACCACCGGCGGCGGCGCGGCGTAAATCACCCGGGGCGCCGGCGCCGGCACGTAGACCACGCGCGGCGCACTCTCGACATAAACGACCTGCGGCTGCGTTTGCACGACCTGGGCCGGAGCCTGGTCATAAATTCCTGGCGCATCCGCGACCGTCGGGGCCGACTGCACCACCGTCGTGCTCCCCTGTGTGTAGACCCGTTGCCCAAAGTTCACCGGAGCCTGATAGACCGGCGGCGGCACGGCGTAAGTGGGCGCCGGCGTGAGGGCCGCCCCGATCAGGGCTCCGGCCACGCCCCCGATGATGGCACCTTCGGCCCAGCGGTCACCATTGTGTCCGCCGATCAGGCCGCCCGCCACCGCACCAACCACCGCACCGTTACCGACCGAGGGCCGGAAGATCTGCGCTTGGGCGGAACCGACCCCGGCCAGCGCAATCGAGACAGCGATAAGGAGTGTTTTCATGGTTCGCGCCGGAGACGCCTGCGCCCGACAGCATATTCAGACAAATTTCCCGCGACTGCTCCCATCTTCCCCGCCCCCGCTGCCAGCGCCTTCCTTCCCCCCTCACCTCGTCGCCCCATGTCGTCGGTTCAACGCCTCCCAGCGTCCACCGGGCGCACGACGCTCGGCAAACGCGCCAAACCGGTTCACGCTCCGCCGACGATGAAGGACATCGAGGTCAGCGACGAGGTTTACGCCGCCCTGCAGCGGCTCGCGACCGGGTTTCACCGCACGCCAGACGAGGTGCTTGCCGCGCTGCTCAACGTCCCCACCGCCTCCCCCGAGGCCGCCGAGCCCATCACCGCCTTCATCATCAGCAGCGAGTTCCGCGCGAAGTTCACCGACGCCGACCGCTACCTCGCCCTGCTCGGTTGGATCGCCGCCCGACACGCGTCCGAGTTCGGCGAGTTCATCCAGAGCCAGTCCGGCAACCGCCGCTATCTCAGCATGAGCCGCGAGGAGATCCTTGAAGCCTGCCGCCACAATCAAGCCCGCCAGATCGCCGGCACCCATTACTGGGCCATCATGAACATCGACAGCGCCACGAAGCGGCGCTTCCTCGCGCGCCTCCTCGAGTTCATCGGCTATCGCGATGCCGTGATCGAATTTGCCTGCAACGTCTTCGGCGGCCGGCTCCCCGCCCGCCGCGGCCGCCTGCCAGCCTTCGTCGCGTGAGGCGTATTCGGTCAGGCCGCACCGCCCGAAGGTAGCGGCGGTCGTCCCGACCGCCATTCGCTCGGCGAAGCCGTCAGCGCAACCGCGCGAAGAACCACAGCGCCAGCAGCGCCATCCCCGCATGCGGCAGCCACGCCGCGAAGATCGGCTCGACCACGCCCTTCGTGGCCAGCGCCGTCGCCGCGCTGTTGAAAATGTAGTAGAGAAAGAAGAGCCCGATGGACTTCGACACGCCCACCGCCGGATTCACCCGCACCCCCGACACGGCAAAGGGAATCGCGATCGCGATCACGATCAGCGGCCCGATCACGTCCGCAATCAGCCCGTAGTAGCGCACCGCGTAGGCCGCGAGCTTCGGGCTCCGCTCGATCTCCAGATACGCCACCAGGTCACGCAGCTCCCACAACGACAGGTGCGTGGGCTTCCGATCGATCAGCAGCATCAGCTCCGGCCGCTCCCGGAACGTCGGCGCAAATTTCTCCGCAAACGGCGGCGCCCCCGTCTGCTCCCCCGTCTCCGGATCGAACGTCAGCTCCCGACCGTCCTTGAACATCCAGCCATTCCGCGCCGCGTCGAACCACGCCTCCGCCGCCACGATCCGCGTGCGCTCGCGCCGCTTCGCGTCGAGTTCCGACACCGACACGCCGTAGCCGCGACTCGAGGCCTTGCTGTAACGGTTGAAAAACCACATCCGCCGCGCCAGCGGATTGTCGAACGCCACACTGTAGACCGCGCCGACACGGTCGGCCGAGATCGCCTTCGTGGTCTGGTGGCGGAACTCGAGCTCGTCGCGCATCGCCCGCGATTCCTCGACCGACCACGGCACGATCGTCGTGTTGATCCACCACGCGACGCCGCAGCAGAGCACACCCACGATCCAGATCGGCGCCGTCAGCCGCGCGAACCCGACGCCCGCCGCGCGCATCACCGTGAACTCGTTGGCGCGATGCAGTTTTCCCAGCACATACAGCAGCGAAATCAACAGCGCCAGCGGCAGCACCACGGCCAGGAAGCTGGGGATCGTCACCACGAGATATTTCCAGAAAACCGATCCCTGGGCGCCGAACTCCTGCAGATCCCGGAAGTCGCCATACAGCACCTGCACCACGAGCAGCCCCACCGTCGCCGTCAGCACCAGCGCCAGCATCTGCAACCACTCGCGCAAGAGATGCCGGTCAAAGGTGTTCACTCGCGCGATGAAACGTGCGCGCCCGCGGCACGGGAAGCCAAATCCCATCCGCCCCATCCCTCCTTTGCCGTCGCCGCGCCCGCCGCCGACCCGGCACAATTCCCCGCGCCCCCCAGCGAAACAGTTTGGTTGAAAACCTGCTGTGGCTGGCCTTGGCTCCGCCGTCTCCTCCCCCGTCACCCACTCATGATCCCTGCGTTTCGTCCGCTCGTTGCGCTCCTCGCCACCGCCCTCGTCGCAACCGCGGCCCACGCCCAGGCCACCATCAAGATCGGCGAGTTCGCATCGCTGACCGGCAAGGAGGCGACCTACGGCCAGACCGCCCACAAGGGCACGCTCCTCGCCATTGAGGAGACCAACGCCGCCGGCGGCGTGCTCGGCCGCCAGCTCGAGCTCCTCGTCGAGGACGATCAGTCGAAGCCCGGCGAGGCCTCGACCATCGCCAAGAAATTCATCTCGCGCGACAAGGTGGTCGCCATCCTCGGCGAAATCACCTCCGGCCGCACCCTCGAGGCCGCCCCCATCGCGCAGAACGCGAAGATCCCCCTCATCTCGCCCGGCGCCACCGCCCCCGACGTCACCGCCAAAGGCAACTACATCTTCCGCGTCTGCTTCATCGACTCCTTCCAGGGCACGGTCATGGCGAAGTTCGCGCTCAACTCCCTGAAACTCCGCCGCGTCGCGCTGCTCTCGTCCGTCTCCTCCGCCCAGAGCGTCGCGCTCTCCAAGTTCTTCAAGGAACAGTTCGCCGCCGGCGGCGGCACCGTCGCGCTCGAACAGAAATACTCCGACGGCGACAAGGATTTCCGCGCCCAGCTCACCGCCATCAAGGCGGCCGGCGTCGAGGGCATTTTCGTCCCCGGCTACTACGCCGAGGCCGCGCTCATCTGCAAACAGGCCCGCGACCTCGGCATGGCCCAGCCGCTCTTCGGCATCGACGGCTGGGAGTCGTCCGAACTGATCAACATCGGCGGCAAGGCCGTCGAGGGCGCGTATTTCTCCACGCACTACTCCCCCGAGAGCAAGGACCCGCTCGTCGCCGCGTTTCAGGAACGTTTCAAGAAACGCTGGGGCTCCGGCACCGACGCCCTCAGCGCCCTGGGCTACGACTCGGCCATGCTCCTGATCGACGCGATCAAACGCGCCGGCACCACCGACTCCGCCAAGCTGCGCGACGCCATCGCTGCGACGAAGAATTTCCGCGGCGTCACCGGCCTCATCACCCTCGACAAGGATCGCAACCCGACGAAGTCCGCCGTCGTGCTCACCGTGAAGAACGGCAAGTTCGAGTTCGTCGAGACCGTGAATCCCTGATCCCCGCCCGCGCCTCGCGTCCCCCGCATGAATCTCCCGCTGCGCCTCCTCGCCGCCCTCGTCCTTCCGCTCGCGGGCCGGGCCCTCGCCGCCGACACGATCAAGATCGGCGAATACGCCTCGCTCACCGGCAAGGAAGCCAGCCTCGGCCAGGCCTCGCACAACGGCACGCTCCTCGCCATCGAGCACATCAACGCCGCCGGCGGCGTCCTCGGCCGCAAGCTCGAGCTCATCTCCGAGGACACGCAATCGAAGGCCGGCGAGAGCGGCACCGCCGTCCGCAAGCTCATCTCACGCGACAAGGTCGTCGCCATCCTCGGCGAGGTCGTCTCGAGCCGCTCGATCGAGGCCGCGCCCGTCTGCCAGGCGATGAAGGTCCCGATGATCTCCCCCGCCTCGACCGCGCCGGAAGTCACCGCCGTCGGCGACTACATCTTCCGCGCCTGCTTCATCGACCCCTTCCAGGGCCCCGTCATGGCGAAGTTCGCCCGCGAGACCCTCCAGGTGAAACGCGTTGGCATCCTCCTCACCAACTCCTCCGCCTACAGCGTCGGCCTCGCGAAATATTTCAAGGACGCCTTCACCGCCGCCGGCGGCGTGATCGCCGTGGAAAAAAACTACTCCGACGGCGACAAGGACTTCAAAGCCCAGCTCACCGCGATCAAGGCCGCCAACGTTGACGCCATCTTCAACCCCGGCTACTACGCCGAGGGCGCCCTGATTGTCCGCCAGGCCCGCGACCTCGGCATCCGCGTGCCGATCTTCGGCGGCGACAGTTGGGAGGCCGAGGAACTCATCGGCCTCGGCGGCAAGGCCGTCGAGGGCGCGTATCTCTGCTCCCACTACTCGTTCGAGGACCCATCGCCCCGCGTGCAGAAATTCGTCGCCGACTACCGCAAGCGCTTCGGCAGCGGCGCCGCGCCCGACTCCAACGCCTCGCTCGGCTACGACTCCGTCCTCCTCCTCGTCGACGCCATCAAGCGCGCCGGCTCCGCCGACCGCGCCAAGATCCGCGACGCCCTCGCCAGGACCAAGGACTTCGACGCCGTCACCGGCCGGATCACGATCAACGAGAAACGCGACGCCGCGAAAACCGCCGTCATCATCACCGTGAAGAACGGCGCCTTTAAGTTCGTCCAGAGCATCACGCCCTGAAATTCCACTCCCTCATTCCATGAAACGCATCGCCACCGTCCTCCTCGCCCTCGCCGCGCTCGCTCCCGCGCTCCGCGCCGCCGACACCATCAAGGTCGGCGAATACGCCTCCCTCACCGGCAAGGACGCCACCTTCGGCCAGTCGCAGCACAAGGGCATCGTCCTCGCCATCGAGGAGATCAACGCCGCCGGCGGCGTGCTAGGGAAGAAGATCGAGCTCCTGCACGAGGATAACCAGTCCAAGTCCGGCGAGTCCGCCACCGTCGCGCGCAAGCTCATCTCCCGCGACAAGGTCGTCGCGCTCCTCGGCGAGGTCGCCTCGACGCGCTCCCTCGAGGTCGCCCCGATCGCGCAGCAATCGAAGATCCCGATGATCTCGCCCGCCGCGACCAACCCCAAGGTCACCGAGATCGGCAACTACGTCTTCCGCGTCTGCTTCATCGATCCCTTCCAGGGCACGGTCATGGCCAAGTTCGCGCTCAACGATCTCAAGGTGAAGAAAGTCGCCACGCTCACCAGCGTCTCGAATGCCTACAGCGTCGGCCTCGCCAAGTTCTTCAAGGAAACCTTCACCGCCGGCGGCGGCACGGTGCCGATCGAGCAGAAATACAACGAGGGCGACAAGGACTTCCGCGCGCAGCTCACCGCCATCAAGGCCGCGGGGGTCGACGCCGTCTTCGTCCCCGGTTACTACACCGAAGCCGCGCTCGTCGCGCGCCAGGCCCGCGGCCTCGGCCTCACGGTGCCGTTCTTCGGCGGCGACGGCTGGGAGTCCGAGAAGCTCCTCGAGATCGGCGGCGGCACCGGCCTGTATCGCAGCTACCTCGCGCACCAGG
>CAZENI010000336.1:0-9292 GCA_964513055.1 uncultured Opitutus sp. | reverse complement strand
CCCCAGGGCGTGCGCTGGTTCGCCTGGGAGGAGACCGCCCTGCGCGACGACGCCGGCGCCATCGTCGCCATCCGCGCCGTCGGCCGCGACATCACCCGCCAGCGCCTGGCCGAGGAGCAGTTCTACCGGCTGTCGCGCGCCGTGGAACAGTCGCCCGTCTCCATCGTGATCACGGATCTCGACGGTCACGCGCAATACGTGAACTCGAAGTTCATCGAGGTCAGCGGCCACACCCTGGAGGACATCCTCGACCGCAATCTCGAGGTGCTCCGTGACGGCCACCCGGACGAGCATTCCTACGAGAAGTTCTGGACGACGGTGCGCGCCGGCGGCGAATGGCGCGGCGAGCTCTCGACCATGCGGAGCGACGGCACGCGCGTCTGGGAGGCCGTAAAGGTCTCGTGCCTGCGCAGCCCCGCCGGCGAAATCACGAACTTCCTCTGTCTCCGCGAAGATGTGACGGAGCGGAAGCGCCTCGAGCACGAGCTGCGGCAGGCGCAGAAGATGGAAAGCCTCGGCACGCTCGCCGGCGGCATCGCGCACGATTTCAACAACCTGCTCGCCATCATCAACGGCTACTCGGAGTTCTGCCAGCAGAGCCCCCAGGATCCCGCCATGCTGCAGAAGGGACTGCGCGAAATCCATCGCGCGGCGCAGCGCGCCAGCGGCCTCGTGCGCCAGATCCTGACGTTCAGCCGCAAGACCGAGGTGCGCTTCTCACCGGTCGATCTCAACCAGCTCGCCCGCGATCTCGTCACCCTGATTGGCGAGACCTTCCCGCGCACGGTCACGATCCAGCTCGATCTGCAGGATCGACTGCCGCCGCTGCTGGCCGACCAGAACCAATTGCAGCAGATCGTGCTCAACCTCTGCGTGAACGCCCGGGATGCCATGCCCAGCGGCGGCAGCATCATGATCTCGACCCGGGCTCACCCGGGGCCGTCGCTACGCCACCTCGGCGCGGATCCCGCGCGCAACTATGCCTGCCTCGCCGTCGCCGACACCGGCACCGGCATGAGCGCCGAGGTGCGCCAGCGGATCTTCGAGCCCTTTTTCACCACGAAACACGGCAACCAGGGCACGGGCCTCGGGCTGGCCGTGGTCTACGGTATCGTCGTGGCGCACCACGGGGTGATCGACGTCGACACCCTGCCCGGCGCCGGCAGCACGTTTCGCGTCTATCTCCCGCTGGCCGAGTCGGCCGCGGCCGTGCCGGGCGCAACTGGCTCGAGCGAGTTCCCGGGCGGCACCGAGTCCCTTCTCATCGTCGACGACGAGGAATCCCTGCGCTCACTGCTCTCCACCGCCCTGACGCACAAAGGCTACCGGACCACGACGGCCGCCTCGGGGCTGGAGGCGATCGAGCTGATCAGCGACCAGTCCCGGACCTTCGACGCCGTGCTGCTCGATCTCAACATGCCGGGCGCGAGCGGAGTCGAGGTGCTGAAGATCATCCGGATCTGCCGGCCCAACCTGCGCGTCATTGTCATCAGCGGCCATCTGACCACGGCGGCGCGCGCCGAGTTTGAACACCTCGGCCAGCGCTCCTTCGTGCAAAAGCCCTACAAGCTCGACGAGCTGGGCCGGCAACTGCGGACCCTGCTCGATCCGGCGGGGCTGTAATCGCCGCCCCGGCGGCGGCCGGAAGCACCGGCGCAAATTCATTTCAAGTGTCGCCGCGCGTGTGCCGATAGGAGACGCGGGCAAAATCAGGACACTCCATTCACATGGACCGAATCACACGAAATGAATCACCGCGAACCACCGCAGCGGTCGGCGGGCGCGCGCAGGGCATTCCGGTGCCTTTCGCTGCTGCTTCTTCCGGCCCTGGCGCCCGTTGGGGCCCAGGCGATGCCCCGACCGGGTCCACCCGGTGCGGACACCGACCGCCGCGCAGCTCCGAATCCCTATCTTCCCGCGATTGGCGCCCCTCCGTTGCGTTTTCAGGAGGCGTCGCCTCCACCCGACCTGGTCACCCGACCCGCCGCCGCGGCGCCGCCGACTCCTGCACTCACTCCCACGGAGTCCTCAGTCGCGCTGGCGAACGCCGCCGCCGCCCGCTCCGCCGCCGTGAGCGAGACACCGGTCTCGGCCGACGTCCCGCCGACGTCCGCCCCCGGGCCCGCCAAGCCGGCCACCGCGCCCGCCAAGACTCCGTCCGCCATCCTGCCCGACAGCGCACGCCCCGCCGTGCGTCCGGAGGATTTCCTGCCCTACTTCCAAGTGCCGGGTGCGTCGCAGAATCCCTCTGACGTGACCCTGCCCGTGCCCGCCGCTCCGACGGCCCCCGCCGCCCTTCCGAACAGCTCCGCCACCTATCGGCAAACGAAATGACCCGCCGTCCCTGTCCGCCGTCCTCGTCCGCGTCCCTGGCGACCTGGCTCGCGCTTGCGCTGGCCGTCTCCGCCAGCGCCCGACCGCAGGCAGAGGAGGCGCCGGCGGCCGCGGTTCCACCCGCACCGGAGGAAGCGCCGGCCACCGCGCCGGCGCCGAAACGCGCGACGACGGAAGCAGCGGGCCTGCTCCGCCTGGGCGCCAGCCTGGCGGATCGCGGCGACTATGAGGCCTCCGAGATCGCCTACCGGCATGTGCTGAATTCCCCGGGCGCCGCGGACCACGATCTCAAGTCCGCCCTCCTCGGCCTGGCCAACATGCATCGCAAGCAGGGGGCGCTGACGAAGTCGGCGGCGATCTACGAACGCTTCCTGAAGGACTATCCGGGCGACGAGCGGACGCCGGACGCCCTGCTCGAGCTTGGCCGCGCCCTGCGCGGCCTCGGCGTGCACAAGCTCGCGCTCGCGCGCTTCTACAACGTCATCAATTCGACGCTCAAGCTGCCCGGCGAAGGCTTCGAGCGCTACCAGGTCCTGGCCAAGACCGCCCAGTTCGAGATCGCCGAAACGCACTTCCAGGCGGGCAATTTCGCGGACGCCAACAAATACTACACCCGGCTCCGCCTCCTCGATCTCGCGCCCGCCGACCGCGCCCGGGCTCATTTCAAGGCCGCCTACGCGCTGCGCCTGCAGGGCGAGCTCGAGGGCGCCGCCACCTCGTTGCGCACCTTCGTCGAACAGTGGCCGGACGACGAGAACGTGCCCGAGGCGCGCTACCTGATCGCGTTGACCCTGCGCGAGCTCAAGCGCCCGCAGGAAGCCTTCACCGCCACGCTCGACCTGCTCCGCACTGAGAAGGCGCGCATCGCCACGGACCCGAAGCGCTGGGCCTACTGGCAGCGCCGGACCGGCAACCAGCTCGCCAACGACTTCTTCGAGACCGGCGACACGCTCAACGCCCGCGCCATCTACGCCTCGCTGCTGGAGCTCTCCCCGGAGCCGGCCTGGCGCCTGCCCCTCACCTACCAGCTCGCGCTTTGCTACGAGCGCCTCGGCATCACCGACCGCGCCCGCACGTCGTATCAGGCGATCGTGGACGGAGCAGGCCCCCAGCCGGCGCCGGAGTTCCTCGAGATCGCGACGATGGCGCGCTGGCGCATCGAGCACCTCGACTGGCGCGAACGCGTCGGCCAGCAGATTTCCACCATGTTCGAATCCACCACCGGTCGGCAGGCCAGCGGCCCCGCCCCGGCTTCCGCGCCCGTCCAGACCGCCGCCACCCCATGACCCAGCTCGAGACCATCCAGGAACACCACCGGCTCTGCGACGAAATCCACCAGTGCGTGCTGGATGAAAACCGCTTCCTGCGGCAGCAGCAGCGCGCCCCCGATCCCGCGCTGCTCGAGCGCAAGCGCGCCCTGCTCGGCCGCCTCGACACCACGCTCGCGGCGCTGCGCGCCGTGCCCGCGGCCTCGGCCCGCGATCCCCGCGCCCGCGAACAACTGGAACTGACCCGGGCCCGCATCCTCCAGATTCTCCAGCTCGACAAGGAAAACGAGCAGCTCCTGCTGCGCTGCAGCCTCGCCGCCACCCGGCCCGGCAGCGCCGCCGCCCCGGCCGGCCCCCAGGCCACGGTCACGATGCTGCAGAGAATCTACGCGCGCTGCTCGTAGGGCCGGAACGCATACATCGGCCGCCGGCCGCCGCCCCGCGCCGCGGGATCACGCGCGTGCGCCCCGCTCCTTCGCGCTCCGCCGCCCGCGACCTGGATCCGCCCCCTGGCCGGCGCCTATTCGCGCCAGCGCTGGGCCGGAAAGCGATGCCGCTCCACGCCGGGCGCCTGCCCGGCGTCGAGGAGCGAACTCACCGCGGCCAGGCGGCGCGTGACGTCTCCCGCCAGCCCGTGCAGCGCGGCGGGATTCAGGCCAAGCGGCAGCAGTTGCACGGCTTCCGGCAGCGGCGGCCGCAACGCGATCGTCGGCGCGCAGACCGCCGAGCGAATCCACTTCGCGGCATGCAGCAGACTCGCCATCCGCGGGTGCGCGGCGGAGGCGCGCGGCGTGTATTGCCAGCGCACCGGATCCGACATCGCCGCGGGAAATTCCCAGTGCGCCAGCAACGCCGCGCCGGCATCCGCCTGCGTGAAGCCGAGCGCAGCGCGCTCGCTCTCCACCGCTTCGCGCGGAAACCCCGCCGTGCGAAAACGCAGGGTCCGCCCGCCGCGCAGCGCCCACTCGTCGAGCGCCACCATGCCCACGCAATGGAGCAGACCGATCGTGTAGGCGATGTTGCAGTCCTGCTGCGTGCGCTCCGCCAGCGCCTCGGCCGCCAGTGCGCCGGCCACCGACAGGCGCCAGAGTTCGTCCGCCTCGATCCCGTAAATGTCGAGCGGCCGCACCAGCACCTGCGACGCCACCGCGTAGGAGACGAGCTCGTAGATGTGATCGTAGCCGACGCGGTTCACCGCCTCCTCGACCGTCGTGCAACGCACACCTTTGCTGAAATAGGCGCTGTTCGCCGTCTGCAGCACGCGGGCCGCGATGCCCGGATCGAGGCGCACGAGGGCGACGATCTCGTGCATCGCCGAGTTGCCGTCGGTCAGCAATTGCTTGAGCCGCGGCAGCACCTTCGGCGCCGAGGGCAGGTGCCGCACCTCGCGGACGATGTCCTCGGGTGTGAGCGTCAGTCCGGGGGGCGGCGGAAGTTCGGCGATCATGGAACAGCAACCTCCCTCATCGGCCCATTCCGGGCCGACTTTTGGGAAAGTTTTACCAGCGCGCCCGGGTGAACTCGGTCCGGGCGCGCTGGCGGACTAACCGGCCGCCCCGGGGCAAAGACCGCGGCGGCCAACCATGTTCGTGATTATCCTGTCACCAAAATCATGGGACACAGTCTAGCCGGCCGGACGCCACCCGGCCATCCGGTCGCGCCCGTAGTTTCACCTCGTGAAATCCGCCGCCACCGGACTCAAGCCGCAGCACCATTGCGTCGAAGGACAGAACACGTTCACTCACGCCATGATTCGCGTTCTCTACGCCGAAGACGATCCCCAGGTCGCGGAGATGGTGCGGCTCTACTTCGACCGCCTGGGCGACGCCTTCCGGCTGGACACGGTCGATTGCGGCCGCCGCTGCCTCGAGGCGATGCAGGCCGGCGGCTACGACGTGCTGATGCTCGACCTGATGATGCCGGACCTCGACGGCCTGCAGGTCCTCGGCGAACTCACCGCCCGGCGCGATCCCACGCCGGTCGTGATGGTCAGCGCCCAGGGCCAGCACGATCTCGCCGTGCGCGCGCTGCGCGCGGGCGCCGTCGACTGCATCGACAAGAACTCCCCTGATTTCCGCCGCATTCCGGAGGTTGTCCAACGGGTGCACGCCCGGCACCAGCGGCGGCAACTGGCCGCGCCCGCCGCCCCGGCGGCCCGCGACTACCGCGTGCTCCTGGTGGATCCGGAGGAGACGGAGCGGCGCGCCCTGGCGTTGTTCTTCTCCGCCAGCGCCCCGCGCCTGCGCCTCACCGCCGGCGATGGCGCCGATCTGGAACGCCTCCTCAACGGCGAGGTGGAGTTCGATGCCGTCGTGCTCGGCCCGAACCTGGAGACGATCGCGATGTTCGACGCGCTTCGTCACCTCCGGGCCGCCGCCGAGGACCTGCCTGTCATCGTCATCTCGAACTTCGACCACGCAGAGACCTCCATCGCCGCCTTCAAGCTCGGAGCGCACGACTATCTTCTCCGCGGCCCCGGCACGCTCACCGAGCTCGTCTTCTCCCTCAACAACGCCTTGAAACGGGCCGACGCCGAACGGCTCAACGCCCGCCTCACCTCCGAGCTCGCCGCCCTCAACCAGTCGCTCGCGCAGCAGGTCGCCACCCGCACTCGCGAGCTCGAGCAGGAGGTCGTGATCCGCCGCGCCGCCGAGCAGCGCGCCGCCGACCACGCCGCCCGGCTGCAGTCGCTCTCTAACCGCCTCCTGCGCGTGCAGGAGGACGAGCGCCGCGCCCTCGCCCAGGAGCTCCACGATCAGATCGGGCAACTGCTCACCGGCCTCCGTTTCCAGCTCGAGGCCGCCCGCGACGCCGCCCCGAGCCCGCCGCTCGCCGAGGCGCTCGTTGTCACCGGAGATCTGTTACGCAGCGTTCGCGAGCTCACCCTGCAGCTCCGGCCGCGCATGCTCGACGACCTCGGGCTCCGGCCCGCGCTCGAATGGCAGGCCCGGCTCGTGCAGGGCCAGACCGGCATCGTCGTCGAACTGGATCTCGCCCTGCCCGCCACCCGCCTCGCCCCGGATCTCGAGACCACCGTCTTTCGCATGGTCCAGGAGGCGCTGACCAACGTCGCCCGCCATTCCGGCGCGAGCACGGCGATCGTCACCGTCACCGCCGACGACACCGCGCTCCACGTCGAGATCTCCGATCGGGGACGCGGCTTCGACGGACCGGCCGCGCTCGCCCGGCACGATTCGCTCGGGCTCGCCGGGCTCGCCGAACGCGTCCGGCTCGCCGGCGGCGAGTTCGAACTCTTCTCCCAACCCGGCCAGGGCACGCGGCTCCACGCCGAGTTTGCCCTCGGCCCGCGCGCGGCCGCCCCGTCATGACGACCGCCATCATCGCCGACGACCACGAGATCGTGCGCCGCGGACTGCGCGGCATCCTCGAGGGCGAGGGCGGCTGCCGCGTCGTCGCCGAGGCCGCCGACGGCCTGACCGCGGCCCAGCTCGTCGAGAAGCACAAGCCGAACATCCTCATCCTCGATCTCAACATGCCTCGCCTGCACGGCATCGAGGTGCTGCGCCAGACCCGCGGCACCAGCGCGCAGACGCGCGTGATCGTTCTCTCGATGCACAACGACGAGGCGTATGTGATCGAATCGCTGCGCGCCGGCGCCGCCGCCTACATCCTCAAGGGCTCGGAGTCCCAGGAAATCCTCCAGGCGCTGAAGGAGGTCCTGGCCGGCCGCCGTTTCCTCAGCGCCACCCTCTCCGAGTGGGCGATCAACGCGCTGGTCGCGAAACCCGCCGACGACTCCGATCCCCTCCAGTCGCTCACCCAGCGCGAACGGATGGTCGTCCAGCTCGCGGCCGAGGGACACACCAACCCGGAGATCGCCGAGAAACTCTTCATTAGTCCACGCACCGCCGAGACGCACCGCACCAATCTGCTCCGCAAACTCGGTCTCCACACCCAGACCGATCTCGTGCGTTTCGCCATCCGTCGGGGGCTCATCCAGCCCTAGCCGCCGGCCGGTCCGCAGCGTCGCGGCTGGCCGCGTCCCGCCGCGAATACGCTCGCCCGTCCTGCCCGGCTCCACGAATTTCGGGGGTCCTGTCCTGCCCGCCGCCCCGATTGCCCCGCCCCGCAGCGTGAACCTCAGCCTCGAACGCAAGATCGCCCTCGGCTTCATTTCGTCCGCCCTGGTCCTTCTGCTCGTCACCGCCGCCGCCTGGTGGAATCTCGTTCGTTTCCGCGGCACCCACTACTGGGTCGAACGGAGCCGCGAGATCCTCAGCCACCTCGATCAGGCGACCAGCAATGTGCTCGCGATGCAGTCGAGTGTGCGGGGCTTCGTGCTCACCGGCAGCGACGACGTCCTCGCCCCGTTTTCCGCCGGCGCACCCCGCCTTGAGGAGAATCTCGCGCAGCTCCGCGCGCTGACCGCGGAAAGCGAGGTTCAGTTGGCGCGCGTTGCCCGGCTCGCGCCCCTCGCGGACCGCGCCCGGGAGATCATGCTCGGGCGGATCGAGGCCCGGCGCCGGCGCGGCCTGGACGCGGCGGCCGAGACCTCGGCCTATCTCGAAGGCCAGCGCGCCGTCGAGGAGTTCCGCGCGGTGGTGCGCGACCTGGTCACGGAGGAACGCCGCCTGCTGGACGACCGGCTGGCGCGCAGTATCCACGCAGGACGGCGGACCGTCTTCACCATCGTCGGCGCCACCTTCCTCGCCCTCGCCACCGTAACCCTGGCCAGCATCCGGGTGCGCCGCGACCTGCTGAAGCAGCGGGAAGCCGAGTCGGTCCTCCGTCAAAGCTACGAGCGCGTCGAGGATCTCTACAATCACGCGCCCTGCGGCTACCACTCGCTGGACGAGACCGGCCGCTTTCTCGCGATCAACGACACAGCGCTGGCGTGGCTCGGCTACACGCGTGCCGAGGTGCTGGGGCGCATGAGCTTCACGGATATTCTCACCCCGGAAAGCGCGGGCCTCTTCGCCGGCCGGTTCGCACACTTCAAGCACGCCGGAGCCGTTCAGAACGTGGACTACACCCTGCGGCGCAAAGACGGCTCCACGCTGCCGATCCTGCTGAACGCCACCGCCATTTACGACGCCACGGGCCGGTTTCTCGCCAGCCGCGCGACGGTGTTCGATGTCACCCTCCGCAAGCGGCTCGAGGAGGAGCGCGATCGCTACTTCACGATGTCCGGCGATCTCCTCTCGGTCACGGGCTTCGACGGCTTCCTGAAGCGCGTCAATCCAGCCTGGGAGCAGACGCTCGGGTTCCCGGAAGCCGAGCTCCTCGCGCGACCGCACCTCGAGTTTGTCCATCCGGAGGATCGCGAGGCGACCCGCGCGGCGCTCGCCCGCCTCGAGTCCGGACAGGAGCGCGTCGAATTCGACTGCCGCCATCGGTGCCGGGACGGCTCGTTTCGCTGGCTGCACTGGAGCGCGCGCGCCGCCGGTCCCGAGCGCCTCGTCTACGCCTCGGCGCGCGACATCACCGAGCGAAAGGAGGCCGATCAACGCATCCGCCAGCTCAATACGGACCTCTCCACGCGCGCCCGGCAGCTCGAGGCCGCCAACCAGGAACTCGAGTCCTTCAGTTACTCCGTGTCGCACGATCTGCGGGCTCCGCTGCGGCACATCGACGGCTTCGCCAGCCTGCTCGGCAAACGGGCCGCCCCCGCGCTCGACGAGGAGAGCCGGCGCTTCCTCGCGATCATCTCAAAGGCGGCGAAGCAGATG
>CAZENI010000335.1:0-9298 GCA_964513055.1 uncultured Opitutus sp. | reverse complement strand
CATCCAGGCGCCCTCGGACCTGGCCGTCTTCCGCCGCTTCGTCCTCGAGAACGGCCTGCGCGTCCTCCTCGTCTCCGACCCGAAGTTCAACAAGTCCGGCGCCGCGCTCGTGCTGCCCGTCGGCGCGATGGACGACCCGACGGACCGCGAGGGCATGGCGCACTTCCTCGAGCATATGCTCTTCCTCGGCACGGAAAAATATCCGTCGCCAAGCGAATACGGCAATTTCATGCAGGCCAACGGCGGCTACAACAACGCCTACACCGCCAGCGATCACACCAACTACCAGTTCGAGGTGCGCCACGAGGCCTTCGCCGAAGGCGTCGACCGGTTCGCGCAGTTCTTCATCGCGCCGCTCTTCACGCCCGAGTTCACCGGCCGCGAGATCAACGCCGTGCACAACGAGGCGATGCGGCACGTGCAAAATGACTTCCGCCGCTTCTTCGTCGTCTCCGCCGAGCTCTACGCGCGCGGCAGCCCCGAAAGCAAATTCGGCACCGGCAACAAGGACACCCTCGCCGGCGCCACACCCGCGCAGGTCCGCGCGTTCTACGAGGCGCACTACTCCGCCGATCGCATGGCGCTCTCGCTCTGCGGCAAAGCCTCCCTCGACGAGCTCGAGAAGCTCGCCCGCGAGAAGTTCAGCCCCATCCCGCGCCGCCAGATCGCGCCCATCGTGCGCGAGGCGAAATATCTCCCGCGGAAGGCGGCCCTCCGCTTCTCCCAGATCGAGCCGGTGAAGGAAATCCGCCAGCTCTACCTCGAGTTCGTCGTGCCGCCCACGCGCCCCGATTTCGCCGCCAAGCCCGACGAACTGCTCTCCCAACTTTTGAGCTATCCCGGCCCCGGCGGCGTCGTCGCCACGCTGAAGCGCGACGGCCTGATCAACCAGCTCGGCTCCTTCGTCTACGAGCGCACGCCCGACTACAGCTCGCTGTTCATCAGCGCCGATCTGACCCCGGCCGGCCAGAAGGAGCACGCGCGCGTCCTCGGGCGGATCTACTCCTACCTCGCCCACCTGCGCAGCGCGCCCTTTCCCGCCGCGTTCTTCAAGGACCGCGCGCGGATCGCCCAGCTCGATGAGACCTACCGCGACCGTGGCGAAGGCGCGGCGCTCGCCACGCGGCTCGCCAACCAGGCGCTGTTCTTCCCCCTCGAGGTCGCCGAGCGCGCCGACATCGTCTGGGGCCAGCCCGACGAGGGCGCCTACCGCCGGCTGCTCAACGCCCTCACGCCCGACAACATGCTCGTCTCCCTCGTCGCCAAGGGCGTGCCCACGGATCGGCGCGAACGCATCTACAGTGTGGCGTATTCCTATTCCGAGGACACCGGCGCCGCCTACGAGGCGCTCGCGAAGCCCGCGAAGGGCGACTTCGCGCTGCCGGGCGCGAACCGCTTCATGCCCGACGCCACGCCCCTGCTGCCCGAGCGGCCGGTCGCGCTCGTGAGCGAGCCCGGGCTGCAGCTGTATTACGCGCCCGACACCGAGTTCCAGCGGCCGCAGACGGCGTTCAGCCTGCGCTTCGTGCCCGTGCGCGCGATCGCCACCGCCGACGCCGCCGCGCTGCTGCGCCTCTACGACGTCTGCCTGCGCGACTTCCTCGAGCCCGCGATCAGCGACGCCAGCCTCGCCGGGCTCGACCTCTCGCTCGACGCCTCGCTCGAGGGCTTCAAGGTCAGCGTGGCCGGCTACGGCGACTCCGCCGCGCGCTACCTCACGCATGTCGCGGAGAACCTCCGCACCTTCCAGGTCACGTCCGACCGCTTCGAGTCCCTGAAGGAAGCCGTGCTCCGCGGTGTGCGCAGCTACGCCCAGACCGAGGCCTACGTCCTCGCCCGCGACCGCCGCGACGCGCTGCTGCGCGAGTTTCATTTCCTGCCGCCCGAGCTGCTCGCGCGCATCACCACCGCGACCTGGGCCGACGTGCAGGCGTTCGCGCAGCAATACTTCGCCCGCGGCAAAATCGAGGCCGTCGTGCACGGTCACCTCTCGCCCGACGCCTCCACCGCCGCCGTCCGCGCCATCGCGCAGAAAATCGGCGCGCAGCCCGCCGCCGAGTCCGCCCTGCTGCGCCGCCGCCACCTCGCGCTCAAGCCCGGCGAGGAAGTGATCGACGCGGGCGAGATCGCCGGCGTGAACTCCGCCTTCGTCCGCGACTATCAGCTCCCCGACGACACCCCCGCCATCCGCGCCGCCGCCGCCGTGCTCGCCAACTTCTTCGGCGACCCCTTCTACAGCGAACTCCGCACCAAGCAGCAACTCGGCTACATCGTCGGCTCGAGCGCCAGCGGCTCGCTGCGCCACCGTTATTTCACCTTCGTGATCCAGTCGAGCGGCTACGCGCCCGACGAACTCCGCCGCCGCGCCGAGGCCTTCCTCGCCACGCTCCCCGCCGCGCTCGCGAAGCTCACCGACGCCGAATGGGCCACGCTGATCGCCGGCGCGCGTTCGCAGTTCGAGGAAAAGCCCAAGAGCATCCGCGACAAGGCGGAGATCTTCTTCGGCCGCGCCTACACTTTCGGCGGCGAGTGGGATCGGCAGCAGGCGTCGCTCGCCGCCCTCGCCGCCCTCACCAAGGAGCAGGCCCTCGCCGTGCTCAACACCGCGTTCGCCGCCGACGGCCGCCGCCGCACGATCCTGCTCCACAGCAAGAATCACCAGGCCACCGAGGAAGCCAAACCCACCTTCACCGCCCGCGACGCCTGGAAAGCTACGCGTCAGTTCAACTGATCCAAACCGTTAGACAGGAATAACAGGATTAACAGGATTGGCCTCTGCGTTCGGACGCCTCTCCGAATCCTGTTAATCCTGTTAATCCTGTCCAAGAACTGCCCGCCGTTTTCGCCATGAACCGTCTCCGCGTCTCGTTTCTCGTCCCCTGTCTCCTGTCCACGGTCACCTGGCTTTCCGCCGCGCCCGCCCCCGCCGGCGTCACGCACGTCAAGACCGTCGGTGACATCGCCGAATACCGGCTCACGGCCAACGATCTCAACGTGCTCCTGCTCGAGGATCACTCCGCGCCCGTGCTCACCCTGATGGTCACCTATCGCGTCGGCTCGCGCAACGAGGTCACCGGCACCACCGGCGCCACGCACCTCCTCGAGCACCTCATGTTCAAGGGCTCGACGAATTTCCACGCGGGCAACGGCAAGGGCTTCGACACCGTGATGGACAGCATCGGCGGCATCAACAACGCCACCACCTCCTACGATCGCACCAACTACTACGAGAACCTCCCGAGCGACCACCTCGCCCTCGCCCTCGATCTCGAGGCCGATCGCATGCGCGGCCTCCTCCTTCGCGAGGAGGACCGCCAGCCCGAGATGACCGTCGTGCGCAACGAATTCGAACGCGACGAAAACGACCCCGGCTCGGCGCTCCTCAAGGAGATGGCCGCGGCCGCGTTCATCGCCCACCCGTATCACCACCCGGTCATCGGCTGGCGCTCCGACATCGAGAAGGTATCGATCGAGAAGCTCCGCGAGTTCTACGACACCTACTACTGGCCGAACAACGCCACGATCACCCTCATCGGCGACTTCCAGTCCCAGGCCGCGCTCGACCTTATCGCGAAGAAGTTCGGCCCGATCCCGCGCTCGGCCAAACCGATTCCGCAGGTCTACACCGAGGAACCCGCCCAGAGCGGCCCGCGGCGCGTGACGGTGAAGCGCCCCGGCGAACTCGGCGTCGTCGGCATTGCCTACAAGGTCCCCGCCGCCACGCACCCGGATCACGCGCCGCTCGAGGTGCTCGGCGCCGTGCTGAGCGACGGCAAGACGAGCCGGCTCTACCGCGCCCTGATCGACCCCAACCTCTCCATCAGCGCCAACGCCGGGAAGGACTTCGTGCACGACGCCACGCTGTTCCTCCTCAGCGCCATGCTCGCCCCCGGCACCACCCACGAGAAGGTCGAGCAGACCCTCCTCGCCGAGGTCGCGAAGCTGAAAAAGGACGGCGTCACCCCCGCCGAGGTCAGCCGCGCGATCAACAAGCTGCTCGCCGGCATCGCCTACGCCCGCGACGGATCCTTCGCCATCGCCAGCCAGATTAACGAGCCCATCGCCGTCGGCGACTGGACGCTGTATTCGACGCAATTGGACGCGCTGAGAGCCGTCACGCCCGCCGACGTGCTGCGCGTGGCGCAGAAATATTTCCAGGAGGATCAGAGCACGACCGGCTGGTTCATCCCGCAGGCCGAGGGTGGCGCCGACGCCGCGCCCGCCGGTCCGCCCAAGCGCGCGACCGCCCCCACACTCGCCGCCCACGGCGTGCACTACTACCGCGATCCCGCCGACGCCGATTCCCCGCGCTCATCCGCCGGACAACCCGACCTCCGTCGCAGCCCGGTGCGTGAGCAGCGGGACTCCGCCGGGCGCACCGGCGCGCCCACCGCCGAGTCCGCCCCGATCGCCCCGCGCGTCCAGCGCCGCACCGTCGCCGGCGTCGACACTCTCACGCTCAAGACCGCGATCAAGGACGTCGTCACGATCCGCGGCGTGCTCAACGCCGGCGACGTCTTCAACCCCGCCGGCAACTCCGCGATCGCCGATCTCACCGCCGGCCTCCTCGACAAGGGCACGGCCCGGCGGGACAAGTTCGCCATCGCCGAGCTGCTCGAGCAGACCGGCGCCACGCTCAACTTCGGCACCGGCTCGCACACGCTGAATTTCTCCGCGAAGTGCCTGCGCCGCGACCTGCCGACCGTGCTCGGCCTCCTCGCCGAGCAGTTGCGCACGCCGCGCTTCGACCTCGAGGAATTCGCCAAGCTGAAGAAGCAGTTCGCCGGCCGCCTCAAGCGGCAGATGGAGGACACCGACTACCGGGCCGACAGCGCCTTCAACCGCGCCATCTTCCCGGAGGGCCACCCCAACCGTCCGCCCGCGGACGACAAGTATCTCGCCGACCTCGAGGCCGCGACGCTCGATCAGGTGAAGGCGTTTCACGCCGCGCATTACGGCCCGACCGGCGCCCGGATCGTGGCGGTCGGCGATGTCGACGACGCCGCGATCGACCAGGCCCTCGCGTCCGCGCTCACCGGCTGGACGGGCGGCCGGCCGCTCCCCGCCGCCCCGAAGGCCCCCGCCCTCGCCGCCGCCCGCACCGAGAAGGTGCCGATGCCGGGCAAGACCAGCGTGTCCTTCGTGATCGGCCAGCCGTCGGGCCTGCGCTACAACGATCCCGCGTATCAGCCGCTCAACTTCGCGACGTCCGTCCTCGGCAGCGGCTTCTTTTCCGCCCGCCTGCTCGACATCATCCGCAACCGCGAGGGCCTGACCTACGGCATCGGCGCGGCGCTCGGCTCGGACACCTACGCCGACGGCGCCTGGGCAATCCACGGGACGTTTGCCCCCGAGTTGCTGGAAAAGGGCGCAGCCTCGACCCTGCGGGAGCTGAAGCGCTTTCACGCCGAAGGGCTGAGCGACGAAGAGTTGAAGACGTTCAAGGTGACGCTTACCGGCTCCTACAAGGTGGCCCTCTCGACGACCGGCGGCCTGGCCGGATCGCTGCTGAACGCCCTCCAGCGCGGCTACGGCCCGGAGTGGATCGACGAGTTCCCGCGCCGCCTCCAGGCGATCTCCCGGGCAGACGCCAATGCCGCGATCAAACGCTTTGTGGACCCGGCCAGGATGGTGACCGTGCTCGCCGGGACCCTGCCGGCCGACTCCGCCAAACAGCGCTGAACCCGACCGGAGGGGAGCGAACTTCCGCCTGGCGTAGCGGAAACCGTGAGGTTTTCGCCAGATCGGGGTCCGTGCCCGGCTGAAAACCTCCCGGCCTCCGCTCTCCGGGTTCGCTCCGGAACCGGCCACGAAACCGGGCGTAAACGCAGGCGCCAGCGCCATTGGCCCGGCATCCCGTCAAAGGCCGGTCAAACCGTCGTGCCAAGGCCCCTCCGTAGCTCCCGCAGGCGGCCGGGTTTAGTTATCTTTTGACCCGAACCCCCGGTGCGCCCAAAGGTCTGTCGCCAAGCGAATGAACATCGACTGGGCCCCCTTGCAGAAAGCGATCGAGCCGATCTCGAAACAGATCAAGACGCTGTTCGCGGAACACCACTTCCTCACGATCGTCTGCGGCTTCTTCGCCGTGATGATGACGATCAGTTTCTACCGGTTCTTGCGCGGGATCAGCCCGGCGCTGGTCGCGTTCATCTTTCTGCTGATCCTCACGATCCTGATCATGCACTGGACGTTCACGCGCTCGGAGCCGGCGATCCTGAAGCCGTTCATCGACTGGCTCGCCCCCTTCTTCCCCACCGCGCTGCCGGTGCCGGCGGGCCCGCCCAAGGCCTGAGCGGGCGCATCGTTCCAGTTGCCACCGGTGCACGGTCGCGCCAGCAAGTCGGGCGTGGACGATCTCACCGCTCAACTCCTCCGCTGGCGCCGCGACTTCCACGCGCACCCGGAGCTCGGCTTTCTCGAATACCGCACCGCTGCGAAGATCTGCGACGTGCTCGCCGCGCTGCCCGGCTGCCACGTCCGCATCGGGGCCGACGCCACCTCCGCGGCCGATCGCATGGGCGCGCCCGACGCCGCGACCTGCGCCGCCGCCCGCGCCGAGGCGCTCGCCGCCGGCGCCAACCCCGCCTGGGTGGAGCGCATGGGCGACGGGCTGACGGGCGTGGTGGCGGAGTTTGCGTTTGCGCGGCCAGGACCGACGATCGCGTTTCGCGTCGATACTGACGCGCTGCCCGTCACCGAGGGCGCCGCGCCGACGCACCGCCCGCAGCGCGAGGGCTTCCGCTCGCAACGTCCCGGCCGCATGCACGCGTGCGGTCACGACGGCCACACCGCCATCGGCCTCGGTCTCGCCACGCTCGCCTCCCGCCGCGGCGAACAGTGGGGCGGCCGGCTGCGGATCATCTTTCAACCGGCCGAGGAGGGCTGCAGCGGCGCCGCCGGCATGGTCGCGGCGGGCGCCGTGCGCGACGTCGACTATTTCATCGCCGGCCACCTTGGCACCACGGCGAATGAGACGGGCGTGATCAGTTGCGGCACGGGCGCGTTCCTCGCCACGACGAAGCTGGATGTGATCTTCCACGGCGTCGCCGCGCACGCCGGGATGAAGCCGCACGCCGGCCGCAACGCCCTGCTCGCGGCCGCCACGCTCACGCTCCAGCTCCACGCCCTCACGCGCCACGGCGACGGCGCGTCGCGCGTCAACGTCGGCGAACTCCACGCCGGCAGCGGCCGCAACGTGATCGCGGATCGCGCCGAGGTGAAACTTGAGGTGCGCGGCGCGACGACGGCGATCAACGACTTCATGACCGCCGAGGCGCGCCGCATCATCGACGCGACCGCCGCGATGCACGGCGTGCGCGCCGAGGTCATCCTGATCGGCGCAGCGCAGGGCGCGCAGTGCGACCCGGAGTTGAAGGCGATCGTCCGCGCCGCCGCCGAATCGCTCCCGCAGACGACGCGCGTCGTCGACTCGCTCGATCTCGGCGCCAGCGAGGACGCCACGCTGTTCATGAACGCCGTGCAGGCTCGCGGCGGGAAGGCCACGTATCTCCTGATCGGCTCTGCGCTGGCCGCCGGGCATCATCACCCGAATTTCGACATCGATGAAGCCGCGCTCCCGCACGGCCTCGCGCTCTACACCGCCATCGCGGACCGACTTCTGCGGTAGGGCGAGGCGTCCCGCCGAGCCGTCGCGGAAAAGAGGAGCGAAAATCTCATCGCCTGCGCTCGCCCTGCCCCTCCCCCCGACGGCTCACCGGGACGGTTCGCCCTACCTCGATCCATTGCCCATCCGATGTCGCTTCCGTCGCGTCAACGCCTCCATCACGAGACCCCGGAATGGGTGAAGGCAGGTTCGCCGTTCTTCGTAACGCTCTGCTGCACGCCGCGCGGCGAGAATCAGCTCACGTCCTCTCCTCAAATTCCCAACGCCGTCCTCGGTTCAGTCGCGCACTATCACACAAACAACATCTGGTGGGTTCACCTTTTCCTGCTCATGCCCGACCACGCGCACGCCCTGCTTGCGGTCGCACCCGACAAAGATCTGTCGTCCACCGTTCGCGCGTGGAAATCGTGGCAAACAAAGACGCTGAACATCCGCTGGCAGTCCGGCTTCTTCGATCATCGGCTGCGTTCTGACGAATCGCTCGAGGAGAAAGCTCACTATGTGCGACAGAATCCCGTGCGCGCCGGGCTCGTTTCCGACGCCGCCACGTGGCCGCACGCATGGGCGCCGGCAAGGTAGGGCGAGGCGTCCCCGCCGAGCCGTCGCGAATACAAGCTACGAACATCTCTCATCTGCGCCCGCCCTTTCTCCCCCCGACGGCTCACCGGGACGGTTCGCCCTACCCGCCCCGGCCTCACAGATCGAACTTCACCTGGAAGATGTAGAGCGCCGGGTCGATGATGCGATACGCGAGCGGGACGCCGTTGGGGAAGGCACCGATGGGCTGGAGGCGGCCGTTTTCGCCGAGGTTGCGGGCGTTGAGCTGGAAGGTCGCGCCGATCTTCTTTGCGAAGAGTTTCGTGCGGTAGCTCACGAAGGCGTCCACGTAGTAGCGCGACTTGTCGTAAATCGGGCGGTTGGGATCGAGCTCGGTGATCGAGGCGGGAAACTGCTGCACGCCGTAGTAGCCGATGGCGCCCTTGTCTTCCCAGCGCAGCGCGCCGCCGACGCCGATGTTGCGCAGGATGCGATGCTGCGTGAGGCCGGAAAGCTGGAGGCTCTGCGCCATCTTGAAGCGGTATTTTCGAATCTGGGGGTTGGCCTTGCCCTGCTGCTGGAGGATGATCTTGAGCGGGATGTCGACGTTGTTGGTGAAGGCCTGGCGCGGCGTGTTGCCGCCGTAGGAGGTTTCCCACCACAGCGTGTTGGTGCGCGTGTCGCGGATGGTCGTCCAGATCGGCATGCGCTGCGCGATCCAATCGGTGGTGGTGCGGGAGACGTTGGTGTTGGTCGTCTCGGTCTCGGAGAGCGAGGCCTGCATCGTCCAGTATTTCGCGGGGTTGAAGTTCAGCTCGATCTCGGTGCCCTTCGACTCGACGTCCTGCGTGGCGGAGATGCCGGGATCGGGGAGCACGAGCTCGTGCTGCTCCTCGACGGAGAGACCCGTCTGGCGCGCGATCTCGGCCTCGATCTGCGCGGGCGTGAACGCCGGGTTGGCCTGCGTGATCCAGGCGCGGGCGTTGTTCACGAGTTGGTGGGCATCGTTCTGAAACACGTCGATGCGCAGCGTGCGCTGCGCGATCGTGGCGGCGTCACCGTTGCGGGTCTTGATGCGTTTGGTCTCGAAGCGGTTCACGCGGAGGACGAACTTGCCGTCGTTCAGGTTGAGCCAGA
>CAZENI010000334.1:0-9308 GCA_964513055.1 uncultured Opitutus sp. | reverse complement strand
ACGATCTTCTTCACGTGCTCGGTGCGGGCGTGGGGGAGCGCGACGGCGTTGCCGAGGCAGGTGGTGTCGAGGCGGTCGCGCGCGAGGAGCTCGTCGTAGAAGCCGGTGAAGTTCGCGACATCGGGGTGGCCGTCGAGCTGCCGGGCGATCTCGTTGAGCGCGGCGGTGCGCTTGGTGCTCTGCACGTGCAGCGCAATGCGCGATGGATCGAGGAGCGAAGTGATGCGGCCGGCCATGCGTGCGAGTGGGGTCTCAGAGAGTGCAGGGGCGCGAATGTTGGCAAGGGCGGAAATGGGAATGAAGCGATTCGAATGGCGGGCGCTGCGCGGGGAATGGGGCGGGCACGAAAGTCGTTGCCGCGACGGCGGACCCCGTGGAGCCTGCGGCGATGCAACGATCGTGTTACGCGATGATGTTCGCGGTGGCCGGGCTGCTGGCGGCGCCGGCGGCGGAGGAGAATTTTTCGAAGGCGGTCCGCGCGGAGGAATTTTCCGCGGCGGGGCTCGGCAAGCTGACGCCGGCCGAGATTGCGCGGCTCGACGCGCTGGTGCGCGATTTCAAGAGCGGGGCCCTCGAGCGCGCGCGGCGCGAAGCGGTGGCGGCGGAGAGCCGGGCGGCGCAGGCCGAGGCCCGGGCGGCCGCGGCGACCCGGGCGGCGGCCGCGACGGAGGCCGCGCGCGCGGCGCCGGAAAAGAAGGACGAGCCGGGCCTGCTGGCGAAGGCGAAGGTGATGCTCACGCCGGGCACGCAGATCGAATACAGCACGGTCGAGAGCCGGATCGCCGGGACTTTTCGCGGCTGGGAGGGGCGCACGATTTTCACGCTGGAGAACGGCCAGCGCTGGCAGGTGACGGGATCAGACGGCTATGTGTCGCCGGCCCTTTCGAATCCGGCGGTGAAGATCACGCCTGGGATGCTGGGCTCGTTCTGGATGACGATCGACGGCGTGAAGCCGCGGGTGAAGGTGGTGCTGGTGGGCGGGTCGAAGTAGATCCGAAACGCAGCCGCCCACGCTTCGCCCCCGCATGAGATTCCTTGCCAGACTCCTCGCCGACGGCCGTTGGGCCGAGGGGCGGCGAATTTCGACGGGCGGAATGATCGGCCTGACGACGTTTGCCATCCTGGTGCTGGAGCTCGCGTTGATCCGGTGGACCTCGTCGCAGGTGCGGGTCTTCGCCTACTTCAACAATCTCGTGCTGATTGGCGCGTTCCTCGGGATGGGCCTCGGGGTCGCGCTGGGCCGGCGGCATCCGGGGCTGCTGCACCTCGCGCTGCCGGTGCTGCTCGTGGTCGCGCTGCCGTTCGCGTTCTCGGAGCGGCTGGGGCTGGTGCACCTGCCGTTCCCGGACAACAGCGTGGTGCTCTGGGGCGGCGCGACGCTGGCGGCGGATCCGTGGCTGTTTGCGCGCAACCTCACGCTCTTCCTCGCGCTGCTGTCTGGCGTGGTCGCGGTCTTCGTCTGCGCCGGCGCGCCGCTGGGCCACCTGTTCGCGCGGATGGCGGTGCTGCGGGCCTACACGGCGGATCTGGTGGGTTCGCTGGCGGGCATCGTGGCGTTTGCGATCGCGTCGTGGGTCGAGGCGGGTCCGGCCGTCTGGTTCCTGCTCGGCTGCGCGCCGCTCGTCGTGCTGGCCGGGCGCGTGCCGGCGGCGCTGGTGGCGGCGGGGATCGTGGGGCTCGCGCAGTATTCCGTGCAGGGGGCGTTCTTCTCGCCCTACAACCGGATCGCGCTGATCCAGGACTCGCGGATCTACGAGGAGCTGCAGGTCAACCGCGACTTCCACCAATACCTGCACGACCTGTCGGACGCTCGGCTCGCGGGCGGCACGTTGGCGGCGGACGATCGCGAGCTCCTGCGCAAGGTGCGCGACCTCTACGATCTGCCGTTCGTGGTGAACGCGCGGCGGGGCTCGGCGCTGGTGGTCGGCGCGGGCACGGGCAACGACGTGCAGGCGGCGCTGCGCCACGGCTACGCGCGCGTGACGAGCGTCGACATCGACGCCCGCATCATCGCGCTGGGCCGCGCGCGGCATCCGGAAAAGCCCTACGCGCACCCGGGCGTGCGCGCGGTGGTCGACGATGCGCGGTCGTTTTTCGAGAAGAACCGCGCCGAGACCTTCGACGTGGTGTGCTACGGCCTGCTGGACTCGCACGCGATGAGCTCGGCGATGTCGAGCCTGCGGCTGGACAACTACGTCTACACCGAGGAGGGCATCCGCGCGGCGTGGCGGCGCGTGGGCGAGGGCGGGCACCTGTCGCTGGCGATCTCGTGCATCGCGGGCCGGTGGTTTTTCGAGCGGCTCTACTGGACGATCACGCGGGCGACGGGCCGCGAGCCGCTGGCGTTGTTCAACCCGCTGCATTCCTCGGTGACGTTCCTCGTGCCGCGCGCGGGCGTGACGTTCGCGCCGGAGGCGATCGCGAAGCACCCGCGCACGACGCCGATCGGGAAGCTGGCGGAGACGCTGACCCCGAGCGACGACTGGCCTTTTCTCTACGTGCGGCCGGGGGTGTTTCCGTGGGGCTACCTGGTGGTGCTCGGCACGCTGCTGGGCGGGGCGACGTGGTCGGTGCGGCGGGTGTTCGGACTGGGGCGGCCGGGGACGGCGTTTGACTGGCCGCTGTTCCTGATGGGGGCGGCGTTCCTGCTGATCGAAACGCGGGGCGTCACGAGCCTGTCGCTGCTCTTTGGCTCGACCTGGATCGTGAACGCGGCGGTCTTCGCCGGCATCCTCGTGATGGTGCTGGCGGCGAATCTCGCGGTGCAGCGCTTCGGGCTGGTGCGGATCATGCCGTGGTTCGGCGCGCTCTTCGCGGCGGTCGCGCTGCTGTATGTGTTTCCGGTGGGCTGGCTGCAGTCGCTGCCGCTGGGGCTGCGCGCGGCGCTGGCGGGGGCGCTGACGGGCCTGCCGATCGGCTGCGCGGGCGTGATCGTCTCCATTTTGCTGGGACGCTCGGCGCAGCCGGTCGGGGCGCTGGGGGCGAACCTGCTCGGCGCCGTGCTCGGCGGCTGCCTCGAATACTACTCGATGCTCGGCGGCCTGCGCACGACGGCGCTCATGGCGCTGGTGCTTTACCTCGTGGCGTTCCTGCTGCTGCGAAAGCCGGCGCGCGCCGCGGAGGGCGCGCCGGTCGGGTAGCGGCGGGAGGAAACGGCCTGCGCGCTCCCGCCGGTCCCTGCGCGCACGCGCAGGGCTGCAGCAGGGGCGTTGCGGCGAAAGTCCGGGGGCGCGGTGTTATACCGATGGCTCATGAGATTTGGACTTTCCCGGGTAGCCTCGCGACCTCCGGGCGCGACAGGTTAGACGGGCACAACGAGCGGCGCGCCCGGAGGTCGCGGCCCTACCTTCCTGGCGTCAACTGTAGTCAAGAAATCATCAGCCGTTGGTATTACACTCTGCCTTTGGGCCGAAACCAGCGTCCCATCGCTCTTGGACGCGTTTGTTGTAGGCCCGCCCGCTGGGCGGGCTCCCGGGCAGCGGCCGGGCCGGCCGGGCGGTCATGCGATCGCGGCTGTAGTCGCCTGCGTAGCGCGGCAACACCCCGCCGCGCCTCACCAGCCGCGTGCCGCAGACCCGCCGCCCGCGTGCTTGCGCGGACGCGGGACTCGCGGGGTCGTGGACGTGTGCTTACGCCGCGCTCGGCGCCGGCACCAGCGGGGCGTTCGGGGGCGTCCGGCTGCGGGCCAGCAGGATCGCCTCCACCACCAGCCAGATCGACATCACGAACAACAGCAGCACGACCAGGAACTCGATGTGATGCACCGCCGCCACCTTGCCCGCCTTCAGGCGCGCCAGGTGCGTCTGCACTGTGAGCAGCAGGCTCCACATCGTGACAAAGAGCATGAAGATCGTCGGCCCCAGCGTGAACCACACCGACTTGCCCTTCTGGTGCAGCCAGACCGTCACGCCGAGCAGCGCCAGCGCCGCGAGCAACTGGTTCGAGCTGCCGAACAGGTTCCAGAACGCGCGCCAGATCGGAATCTCCTGCCCGGCCACGATCGCCGGCGGCAGGCTCACGACGATCGCGGGCAGCGCGAGCGTCAGAGCCGTCGCGGCCACCATGCCGGCCTTGCTCGTCCAGCCAGTGAGTTCCATCAGCACGTAGCGCGCGAGCCGCGTGCAGGCGTCGAGCGTGTCGAACACGAACGTCGCAAAGCACAGCAACCCGAACTGCCGCGCCATCTCGACCGAGATCAGCCCGAACGTCGCCTGGTTCATGAACACCGCGATGCCGTCCGCGTAGGTCAGGTCCGGCCGGCCGGTGGGCTTGGCCATGATCATCACCGTGGCCAGGCTCAGGCACGCGAGAAACGACTCGAGCAGCATGCCGCCGTAGGCGACCGGCTTCGCATCCGTTTCCTTGTCGAGCTGCTTCGAGGTCGTGCCGCTCGCCACGATCGAGTGGAAACCCGAGCAGGCCCCGCAGGCGATGGTGATGAACAGCACCGGCAGCAGCGGCGGCGTCGTGCCGTTGAAACTGAAGAGGTGCGCGCTCGAGACCGCCGGCGCCGCGATCGTGAGGTTGCCCGACAGGCCGCCGACGACCACGCCGACCACACCCACAATCACGATGACATAGAGGAAGTAGCCGCCCAGCGCGCCGCGCGGCTGCATCAGCAGCCACATCGGCGACAGCGCCGCGAAGAAGCAGTAGATGAGCAGCGTGTGATCCCACAGCACCTGCGGCCGCGTGCTCCCCGTCACCGCCGCGAGATCGAACGGCAGCATCGGCCCCGCGATGATCGCCAGCACGACCAGCGGGAGGAAGATCACCTGCGCCTTGCCTTCGCCCAGCTTGAATTTCCGCATGCAGAGCCCCATCACGATCGCGAGCCCCAGGTAGAGCAGGGAGGACGTCGCGACCGCCGGCCCCGGCGCGGCGGCCTCCGCCGACGAGGCCTTCTGCACGAACGTCCCCGCCGTCACGTCGGTGAACGCGATGATCACATACACCAGCGAAATCCAGATGAACGCCAGGAAGAGCAGGTAGGAGCGCCGGTTCATGTAGCGCTTCACCACCTCCGCGATCGATTTCGCGTCGTGGCGGACCGACGCCACGAGCGTCATCAGATCGTGCACGCCGCCGATGAAGATCGCGCCGACGATGATCCAGATCCACGCCGGCAGCCATCCGAAGTAGGTGCCCGCCAGAATCGGCCCGACGATCGGTCCGGCTGCCGCGATCGCCGAGAAATGCTGCGGCAGCAGCCACGACCGGCTGGCCGGCTCGTAATCGAGCCCGTCGCGCATGCTGTGTGCGGGAGTCGCGGCCTTCGGATCGAGCTCGAGGTAGCGTCCGAGGATGCGCCCATACCAGCGATACGCGATGGCGAGAACGACGCCCGAGACGGCGAGAAAGAGGATCAGGGACATAGGGGCAGAAGGGTGGACCGCCGGCGAACCGCCGGGATTTCAGCGAGGCGCGCAATCTACGCGCGGCCGCTTCGCTGGCTAACAAAAAAACACGCACTTTCGCGCGGCGGCGCGGAGCGCGCGCGACGCCGTTTTATTTTCTCACCGCTGCCACGTCGCGGCGCAGCGCGGCGTAGTGGTTGCGCAGATAATAACGCAGCCAGTAGGCGTAGCGCGCCGGTCGCCGCGCGATGTCCGCCTTCAACTGCGGGAGCGTCATCCAGCCCACCGCCGAGACCTCGGCGGGATTCAGGGCGAACGCCGCCGGCGCCGCGCCGAAATACACGTAAACGATTTCGTTTTCCGTCAGCCCGTTCGGCAGCGCCGTGCGGTAGCGCGCGCGAAACCCGAAGCGCAGCGCCGCCGCGGCACCCAGTTCCTCGCCCAGCCGCCGCCGGGCCGCGGGGAGCGTGCGCTCGCCCGGCCGCGGATGGCCGCAGCACGAATTCGCCCACTGGCCGCCCGAGTGGTATTTGGCGCGGCTGCGGCGTTGCAGCAGCAGCCGACCGGCGCCGTCGACCAGAAAGATCGAGAACGCCCGGTGCAGCCGCGCCTCGCGGTGCACCGCCCATTTCTCCGCGCGCCCGATCGCGCGGTTGCGCTCGTCCACGAGGATCAGCTCTTCAGCCATGCGGGGTTGCCTGCCTCGTTGATTTCCACCGGGGGAGATGTTTGTTTGCTTTGCCCTGCCTTCGTCAATTTGAGTTTTCACCCGCCCCTGCCGCCCGTGCCCAAGCCCCGCGCCTCCCGTCCCTCGAATCCCCCGCCGGTTTCCGCCGCCGGCCGCGCGGTCGTGGACCACGGTTTCATCCCCGTTCGCGCGAAGCTGATCGAGGTCGCGGCCTTTCTCGATCGCGTGGAACGCCACCAGGTGGCCGGCGATTTCCGCTGCGCCGCCCTGCGCTCCGCCGCGAAACTGCTCGTCGACGGCAAACCCGAACGCGCCCGTCGCATCCTGGAAAAGCTCAGCGATCCGACGACCACGCCCGACCTCAAATCCACCGGCAAAGCCGCGCTCGGCGCCTGGCAGCGGCCTGGGCGCAAGGCTTCAGACTGAACCGATGGGGGCCTTTTTCCTGATTTCCCGCTTTCCACATTTTCTGTCCTGAGACTCCCCATCCGATGCGCTACATCGAGCCCCACGGCCACATGGTCAGCCGCACGACTGACGACTATCAGGCGATGGTCACGGCCGGCTGCGCCGCGGTCTGCGAGCCCGCCTTCTGGGCCGGCTTCGATCGCGGTTCGGTCGCTGGCTTCCGCGACTACTACCGCCAGCTCACCGAATACGAGCCGGCGCGCGCCGCGAAGTTTCTCCTCCCGCACTACTCCTGGCTCTGCCTCAACCCGAAGGAGGCCGAGGACCTTGCCCTCGCCCGCGACGTCCTCGCGCTCATCCCCGAGTTTCTCGACCGGCCCAACGTCCTCGGCATCGGCGAAATCGGCCTGAACCGCAACACGCGCAACGAGCTCAAGGTCCTCGAGGACCACGTCGCCCTCGCGGTGAAGCACGACCAGCTCATCCTCGTCCACACCCCGCACCTCGAGGACAAGCTGAAGGGCACGAATCTCATCCTCGACCTGCTCTCGTCGCACCGCGGCGTGCAGCCCGACCGCGTGATCATCGACCACGTCGAGGAACATACGATCCAGCGCGTCCTCGACCGCGGCTTCTGGGCCGGGATCACGCTGTATCCGGATTCCAAGTCCTCGCCGCCGCGCGCCGTCGACATGCTCGAGGTCTGCGGCCGCGAACGCATCTGGATGAACTCCGCGTGCGACTGGGGCGTGAGCGATCCGCTCGCCGTGCCGAAGACCGCGCTCGAGATGCGCCGCCGCGGCCACAGCGCGGATTTCGTCGACGCGGTGCTCTACCGGAACCCGCACCGCTTCCTCTCGCAGTGCCCGAAGTTCAAGGTGGTGTCGTAACCATGGCGGATCGCGGATTTCGGATTGCGGATTGACCGATCCGCAATCCGGAATCCGGAATCGACTGCATGAAGCTCTCCGACGGCCTCCAGCTCGCCTACTGCACCAACGTCCACCGCGGCGAAAACTGGGCGGAGACCTTCGCCGCGCTCGAGCGCCACGTCCTGCCGGTGCGCCGCCGCGTCGCCCCCGGCCGGCCCTACGCCATTGGCCTGCGCCTCAGCCAGCGCGCCGCCGCCGAGCTCGCGCAGCCGGCCACGCTGCTCGCGTTCCAGCGCTGGCTCGCGGAGCACGACAGCTATGTTTTCACGATCAACGGATTTCCCTACGGCAGCTTCCACGGCACGCGGGTGAAGGAGCAGGTCTACGCGCCCGACTGGTCCACGGCCGAGCGCGTCGCCTACACGCTCCAGCTGTTCGAACTGCTTTCGCAACTCGCGCCGCCGGGCGCCGCGTGCAGCGTCAGCACCGTGCCGGCTTCCTTCAAGGCCTTCGTCGCCGCCCAGCCCGCGCGCCGCGCCGCGATCTTCGAAAACCTCACGACCTGCGGACGCGCCATTGCCGCGCTCGCCGCGAAAACCGGCCGCGATCTGCACCTCGGCCTCGAGCCCGAGCCGCTCTGCTATCTCGAGACGAGCGAGGAGACCGTCGCGTTTTTCAACGACTGGCGCGCCAGCGATCCCGCCGTCGATCGCGAGTCGCTGCTGCGCCACGTCGGCGTAAACTACGACTGCTGCCACCTCGCGGTGGAGTTCGAGTCGGCCGATGCCGCGCTCGACCGCCTCACCGGCGCCGGCCTGCGGCTGAGCAAATTGCATCTCAGCTCCGCGCTGCGCGTGCGGCCCGATGCCGCCGGCCGCGCCGCGCTCGCGGCGTTCGTCGAGCCCGTTTACCTGCACCAGGTCGTTGTCGGTCGCGCCGGCAGCGACGAGGTGCGCCGCCGTTACACGGACCTGCCCGACGCGCTTGCCGCCGCCGAGGTCGCGCCGCCACTGCCGGACGATGAGTGGCGGGTGCATTTTCACGTGCCGCTCCACGCCTCGCCCGGCGCGCCCTTCAGCGACACGCGCGATCACCTCGTCGCCACGCTCGACTGGCTCGCCGCGCACCCGGGCGCCTGCACGCATCTCGAGATGGAGACCTACACCTGGGAGGTGCTGCCGCCGGCGTTGCGCCTGCCGATCGAGGATCAGCTCGTGCGCGAATACGAATGGACGCTCGGCGCACTGAAGGAGCGCGGCTTGGCGTGACATGCATGCCGATCTCGCAGCCCGGCGCGTGAGCGCAGGGACCGCCGAACGCGAAAGCCCGCGGCCCTCCCGCCCTTCACGGGGCGGGCGACGATGAAGACCTCGTCGTCTCCTCCGCTTCGCGTCTGGTTCGACCTCGCGCGCGCCGGCAATTTCCCGTCCGTCGCCAGCAACGTCCTCGCCGCGCTCGTGCTCTCGATGTCGGACGCGCCGGGCTGGCCGGCCCTCGGCACATTTGTCCTGGCCGCGCTCGCCGGCTGCCTGATCTACGCGGGCGGCGCGACGTTCAACGACGTGGCCGACGCCGCGTTCGATCTGCAGCACCGGCCGGAACGCGCGATCCCGCGCGGCGCGGTAACGCGAGCGACCGCCGCCTGGGTCGCAGGCCTGGAAATGCTCCTCGGCGTGGGCTTGTTGATTTACGCGGGCGCCACGCCCGGCTGGGCGCTCGCCCTCGTGGCGACCATCCTCGCCTACGATTGGATTCACAAGCAGTGGATCGGCTCGGTGGTGCTGATGGCGGGCTGCCGGGTGTTCCTCGCACTCGCGGTCGCATCGCTACCCGGTCACGCGTTTCCGCCGGCGCTGCTCGCGTGGGTCGCCGCACTCTTCATTTACATCGTCACGCTTAGCCTGATCGCGCGCTGGGAATACCAACCGGGCGCGCCCGCCGCGAAGATCGGCCGCTCCGTCGGCCGGCTGCTCGCGTTCATCC
>CAZENI010000333.1:0-9423 GCA_964513055.1 uncultured Opitutus sp. | reverse complement strand
GAATGCGAATACCACCGGCGCCGGCTGCTCCCGCGCCGCGGCCGGCACCGAGACAAGCCCTTCGCGCGCCACGCCGTCGACCGTCCACTCGCGCCGCTGCGGGCCCTCGGCCGCCCAGACCGTGGCCGACGCGGCGAGCCAGAGGCCCGCCAGGGTGAGGAAGCGTCGCCGCGCCAGTTCTGCCTTCACGGGAATCGTCTCACGCAAACAGCTTCGTCACCGCCTTCGCCTTCACCAGCTCGCGCGGCTGGTTCAGGTGGTTGTAGACGATGGTCTCCGGGTCGATGCCGAAGGCGTGGTAGATGGTGGCGAGCAGTTCGGTCGGATGCACCGGATCCTTCGCGGGACTCGACGCCGTCTTGTCCGACTCGCCGTGCACGTAGCCGCGCTTGATGCCGGCACCGGCGACGATGCTCGTGTAGCAATACGGCCAGTGATCGCGGCCGTCCGCGCTGTTGTTGTTGCCCGATGTGCTCACCCCGCGCTCCGGGCTGCGGCCGAACTCGCCGAGCGCCACGACCAGCGTTTCGCTGAGCAAGCCGCGTTGATCGAGGTCCTCGAACAGCGCGCTCAGGCCCTGGTCGAGCATCGGGCCGGACTTGCCCTTCATGCGCTCGGTGAGGCCGACGTGATGATCCCACGAGTGATTGTCGGAGTTCGCCACCTTCGGCCAGATGACCTCCACGACGCGCGTGCCCGCCTCGACCAACCGGCGCGCCAGCAGCAGGCTCTGGCCAAACGTATTCCGGCCATAGCGGTCGCGGAGCTTCTCGCCCTCGGCCGCGACGTTGAACGCGTCGCGCGCCCGGCCCGACACGATGAGATTCAGCGCACGCTGGTAATACTCGTCGAGATTGTAGGAAGCCGTCGCCTTCTCGATGTCCGGCATCGCGTCCTCGATCGCGTCGCGCAGTCGCGCCCGTCGCTCGAGGCGCATCGCGAAGACCTCCTGCGGCAGCTTGAGGTCGTCCGTCCGGAGCCGATCCATCTTCGTCATGTCGAGGTCATCACCTTCCGGATACAGCGTGTAGGGATCGAAGGCCTTGCCGAGGAAGCCGGCGCTGCCGCCCTTGCCGACGACGTTTGATTCCTGCAGCGGTCGCGGCAGCATCACGAACGGCAGCATCGGCTCGGCCACGGGCTTGAGCCGGACGATATTGGAGCCGAAATTCGGGAAATCCTTCGCGTTCGGCGGCTCGAGCTGACCCGAGGGGCTGACCTTGTCGGTCGTGTAGCCGGTCATGATCTGGTAGATCGCCGCCGTGTGGTTGAAGAGGCCGTTCGGCGTGTAGCTCATCGAGCGGATCATCGTTAACTTGTCGTTCACCTTCGCGAGCTGCGGGATGATCTCGGTGAAATTGACGCCCGGAATCTTCGTGGCGATCGGCTTGAACGCGCTGCGGATCTTGTCGGGCACGTTCTCCTTCGGATCCCAGAGGTCGAGGTGCGAAGGCCCGCCCTGGAGGTAGACCATGATGATGCTCTTGGCCTTGCCCCAGCCGGGACCGCCTTTGGCCGCGGCCGCGGGGCTGGCGGTGGCGTTGAGCCGGAGCAGTTGCCCGAGCGAGAGGCCGAGGATGCTCGAGCCGCCGAGCCGCAGCAGATTGCGGCGGGTCATCTTCGCGTGCGTGTCGCAGAGGTCGGTATTGTAACCACCGGGTAGACGAATCATGGCGGGGCCTGTGGGTTGTGGGGTCTCGGAGAAATCTGAGCTTCAGCGGTTGAACAGGAATGCCGGGTTGTTCACGAGCGCCCAGGTGAGATCCTGCACGCCGGTGAGGCGCTTGTTGGCGAGCTGCGTCGTGCTCATCGCCACGTCGGCGCGTAGTTGCATGAGCTTCGGATCGATCGCCACCGGCTTCTCGGCGTTCGCCAGCGCGGCCTTCAACGCCACGAGCTTCGGATCCTCGGGTCGCGGCTTCCGCGCCGTCGCGAGCGCCTGTTGTTTCTTCAACAGCCCGAGATCCACCGTGCGGTGGTAGTCGTCGAGGGCCTTCGCCTGCGCCTCGGTGCGTTCCGCGGCGGGCACTGTCACCAGCGTCGCAATCGCGGCCGGCAGGCCCAGTTCGAGCGGCTCAGTCGACGTCGTCGCCCACAGCCGGAAACGGCCGATGACAAAGCCGTCGCGGAAACGATGCTGCAACGAAAACGTCAGCGTCGCGCCCTTCTCGTCGCCAATCGGCTCGGCCAGTGAAAAGCGCGCGTAGTGCGGTTCGCCGATCTTGCCGCCCACGGCCCAGCCATCGCGGCCGCCCTCGGCCTTGCCGTTGATCACGCCTTTCACGTCGTAGGTATTTTGCGTGTGGTCGGCGCGCGCATCCTTGAACGCCGCCTCTTTGGCGTTGCGCCGCCCGGCCTTGTCGCTCCACCGCAGCGACATTTCGCTCAGCACGAAATTCCCCGCCGACCGCCCCGGCCCGAAATTCGGCAGGCTCTCGTCCGGCAGCACTTCGAGCATGATGCCCGTGATTCCCGCCAGCTTCGACTCGGCGATGACCGTGTAGTCGGTCGGGTTGCCCGCCGGACCCGACGCGAGATACGACCCGTCCGCGAGCTTCTTCAGCGTGCCGCTGTTCACCCGCGCGCTGGTGATGTCGAGCGGCACCCACGCCGTGGCCAGTCGCGCCGGCTCGAGCGCCTGTTCCCAGGCGGCGAACTTCCCGGGCAGCAGCTTCTCGTAGTCAGCCAGCGCCGCCGCCTCGGCCGCGATCTTCTCCTCGCGCTGTTTCTCCGCCGCGGCGACCTGCCCGGCGATCTCCGCGGTGCGGTTCGCGACGGCCGTCGTCGCCGCCGCGATGGCCTGCTCGCGCTCGCGCTGCTTCTGCGCGTAAATCGGCTTCCACCACGTTTCGCGCTGCGCCAGCTCGGCGGCGAGTTTCGCGTGTTCCGTGTCGATCGTGTTCCACGCCGCGAGCGCGCTGGCGGTCTCCTTCGGCGTGGCGTGGCGGTTGAGTGCCCGCAGGAAAATCTCGTCCACCAGCTTGCGGTCATCGGTGATGGTGGCGGTCAGCGTCGCGAGTTCGTTCTTTGCGTCGCTGATCGCACCGGACACCGCCGGGCCGCTGAGCAGCGCCATCACGGAGCCGAGGCCGATATCGCTGCTCCGCTCGCACTCGCAGGCCGACTCGCGCGCCGGCCGGCCGAGACTCGCCAGAAAACCGCTCTGCACATCGATGGCCGAGTCGGGCAACTGCGCCGCGCGAGTGCCGGGCTTCACGCCGGGAAACGCCGGCGTCGACCCCGCGACCCTGAGCACCGCGTCGAACAGCACCTCCGCCGGCAGCCGCCGCGCCATCGCGTGCGAGTAGTTGACCTTGTCGTCGGCGTTCCACTTGTGCGCCTTCACCGAAAGCTGATACGTGCGCGACTTCGCGATGAGCTGCTGCACGTGCCGCACGTTGAAGCTGCTCTGCACGAACTCCTGCGTGAGCCAGGCCAGCAGCTCCGGATTCGACGGCGGATTGCCGGCGCGGATGTCGTCCAGTGGATCGATCAGGCCCACGCCCATGAGATAGCCCCACATCCGATTCACGTAGCTCAGCGCGAAGTAGCGGTTGTCCGGTGACGTCATCCACTCGGCAAGCTGCTCGCGCCGCGTGGGCGTCGCCGTCCGCGCCGCCACCTTTGCCGGAAACGGAAACTCCGGCGGCGTCACCTGCCCCGTGCGGTCGTGCTTCACGTCGCCCTCCGTCTTGTCGTAGGCGATCTCGTAGAGCGGCTTCGCGCCCTCGACCGCCGTGCCCGCGATCGTCTTGTTCCCGGCCTCGGGGTCCTTCTTCAAGTCGACCTGCGCGAAATAGGCCGAGAGCTGGTAATACTGATCCTGCGTCCAGCGCTCGAAGGGATGGTCGTGACACTTGTTGCAGTTGAAACGCGTCGCGAGGAACAGGTGGGTCGTGTTCTCCATCGTGTCCGTCGGGGTGCGCAGCACCTTGAAATAACTCGCCGCCGGGTTCTCGCGGTTCGAACCGCTCGCGGTCAGAATCTTCTTCGCGAAGTGATCGTAGGGCGTGTTGCCGTCGATCTCCTTGCGGATCCACTCGCGAAAAAGCTTCGCGCCGTCCTCGCCGAGGAACTTGCGGTTCACCTGCAGCAGGTCGGCCCATTTGTTCGCCCAGTGGTCGACATAGTCCGGTGAACCGATCAGCCGATCGACCACCTCGTCGCGCTTCGTGCGTGTCGCCCGTCCGTCCGCCAGGAACGTCCGCACCTCGTCGGCCGTCGGCGGGAGGCCGGTGAGATCGAGGTAGACGCGGCGCAGGAAATCCTCATCCGTGCACAGCTCCGACGGCAGGATCTTCATCCGCTGCCATTTCGCAGCGATGAACTCGTCGACCTTGTTCCACTTCTCCGGCTCCTTCCACGCGAAGCCCGAGCGGTCGCCCATCACCGTCACCGTCGTCGCTGCGTAATTGCCTTCGTAGCGCGCGAGAATCGGCGCCTCGCCGCGCCGCAGCGTCGTGATGAGCCCGCCCTTCTCCATCGCCACCACGTCCAGATTGCCGGACTCGACGAACCCCTCCGCCGTCACGTCGCGCTGCCGGCCATCGGCATACGTCGCGATGATTCGCACCTGCTGCTTCGACCCGATCGTCTGCAACACCGGGTTCTGCGGCGAGAGTTCGATCTTCGTCACGCGCGGTGACGCGAGGTTGAGCTTCGCGCCGTCGGCAATCCACGCCCGCAGGATCCGATAATATTTGTCCTCGAACTTCATCCGCTGCCCGCCTTCGTGCGGCACCGCTGCCGTCGCCTTCAGCAGCATCAGCGAGTCGTCCGGTGACGCAAAATTCACCCGGCGCCCCGCGTGGTCGTCGACAAACGAGCGCACATCGTAGATCGGATCGTAGCCGCGCAGGGAGAGCTTGAAGCCCGCCTTGCCGTCCTTCGCGCCATGACAGCCGCCCGAGCTGCACCCGAGCTGCGCGATGACCGGGTTCACGTCGCCGATGAAGTCGACCTTTTGGTTCAGGTCGAACGCCACCACCTCGAACGGCACGATCACCGACTTGCCCGCGAGACTGACGCTGAGCTGCGTCCTGCCGTTGGCCAAGGGATGCACCAGCCCGCCCGGCGTGATCTCGCCGAGCTTCGCTCCAAGGGTGAACTTCGCCAGCCGCGTGACGTCCATCGTGTCGCCGTTCGAAAACTTCGCCGTCACGACCAACTGCACGGCATCGTAACACCCCTGCAGCTTCACCGCCGCCGGCGTGACCGTGAGCGATGCAACCTTCGCGCCTGCGGGCAGCGCCTCCGGCACGGCCTGGGCCATCGCCGGCGTGAGCGCGGCCGCGGCGTGAAGATTCGGCGCGAGCAAGACGCTGAAGAAAAGGAGCGAGAGTCGGGTCATTTGCTTTGGTCTGTCATTCTGAGCGCAGCGAAGAATCCAGCAGAGCGTTGTGTGCGCTTTCCGTTTGCGAGAATCCCATTGGATTCTTCGCTCCGCTCAGAATGACACGATTCGAAGATTTCATTTATCGACGCGATACCCGCTCTTCACTCACCGGCACCGGCACGAATTCCTTCGTCACCTTGCCCTCGGCCGCGTTGATCAACCGCACGCGCCCGTCCTCGCCGGCGGCCGCGACCGTTTTCGCATCGGGCGCGAACGCCAGCGCGTAGACCCCTCCGGCGACCTTCACCTCCGCCAGCAATTTCACTTCGGCCGTCGTGAACGTCTCGATCGCCGCCTTTTCCTCCGGGCTGTAGGCGCTCGCGATCTTGGCCTCGTAGGCCTTGAGCAGGAGGTCCGGAATCGTCGCGTCGAATTCGCCGGTGTAAATGTGCACGGCGCCGCGGCCGTTGTAGCTGCTCGCCGCCGCGATGAGCTTGCCGTCGGCGCTGTAGTCGACCGCGAAGATCCGGCCGTCCATCGCCGGGAATTTCCGCAGCAGGTTCGCGTTGTCGCCGATCCGGCGCTTCGTCTTGCGAAACACCTGGTAGACCTGCGGCACGCCATCCGCGCCGCCAATCAGCACCTCGTCGCGCCCCGGCCGCAACGCCACCGCATGCAATCCGCCGCGGAGCGCGCCGGGCGTGATCGAGCTGATGTTGTCCACGAAGCGCTGCGTCTCCACCTCGGTGAGCTTCGTGCTCATGTCGCGCCCCACCGAGATGAGATGCGAGCCCTCCTTGCTGAACACCGTCCCGAGCACCCAGTCGTTGTGCGAGCCTTGTTGCAGCACCTGCTCGCCGGTCGCCGCATTGACAGCCCGCACGGTGTTGTCCGGGCAGCCGAATGCCACGAGCTTGCCGTCCGGCGACCAGCTCACGCCATAGACCGTGTCGTATCCGACCGGCACCGACACGACGAGCGCGCGTTTGGCCACATCCCAAATCTGCACCTCGCCCATCCGCGCCGGCAACCCGCCCGCGACCGCCAGCCGTGTCCCATCCGGCGAGAAACGCACCGCCTCGATGCGCTCCGACAGCCCGACGAGCCGCGCCACGATCCCCGAGCCATCGGCGTGATGCAGCAGCACTTCGTGAAAGCCCGCCACCGCGAGCAGCTTTCCCTCCGGCGAAAAATCCAGCGAGGTGACCACCGGCGGCCGCTGATAAACCGGCGGATGCGCCGCATCGATCCGTTGCACGGCGTTCTTCGGCGTGTCGTCGAGCGAGCCCTCCGCGATCCAGCGCGCAATCAGCGCCCGGTCGTCGGGCGTGAGCGGCGCCTTGTCCTTCGGCATCTCGGCCTCGCCGTCCTTCGGCGTGATGGCGGCGATGAGCGGGCTCGCGTCCGGTTTGCCCGGAATGATGGCCTTGTCTCCGCTGTCGCCACCCGCGAGGAGCCGCGCGAAATCCGTCATGACATAGCCGCCCTTGTCCTTGGCCGGCTGATGGCAGCCCTGGCAGCTCGCCTGGAAGATGGGCCGGATCTGCCGCCAGTAGCTGACCGGCGCGTTGGGATCCACGACGTCCTGCTTCGGCGGCGCCGCGGCGAAGCCACGGCAAGCGATGCCAGCGAACAGCACCAGCAGGGCAAAACGGAGGTGACCGCACGAAGCACGGCCGACGGCAAGGAGGGGGGCACTTACCACGCGAGCAGCGCAGCAGCCGTCGTGATGCGGTTCAACGAGAATTTGCCGGTTCAGAAAAGGCACCAATCGTTCACGCACTGGTAGCGGCGGTCGTCCCGACCGCCAACTCAACCGCTGGCCGTCGGGGACGACGGCCGCTACCGTCCACTCACCCCAGCTCCAGTGGCCCGTTGGCGCAAAAATCCACTTTGCCGAAAGTTGGAATCCTGTGGCCCACCGCGTGCGCCAGCGCGAGGTGCAGCCGGTTGTGAGGCACCCTGTCGAACTTGAGCGCCCGGCCCATCTCGAAACCGAAACCGCCGCCCACAAGCACGAACGGGATATTGTCGAGCGTGTGACTGTTGCCCTTGCCGAGTTCGTTGGTCCACACGATCAGCGTGTTGTCCAGCATCGAGCCATCGCTGCCCGGCTCCGACGTCGCGGCCAGACGCTCGGCGAGATAACGCACTTCTCCGGCAAACCACGTATTGATCTTGATCAGTTTCTCCTGCGCCGCCGCATCCTTGTCCGGTTCGTGCGAGAGGCCGTGGTGGCCGTCGGTCACGCCGAGCCAGCTCATGCGCGCGCCGCCGACGGACTTGGTATATTGCAGAGTCGCGACGCGGGCCATGTCGTTGGCGAGCGTGTTCACGAGCAGATCAATCTGCATGCGGCTGAGGCGCGGGACGTGGTCGTTTTGCTCCGCCGCGACGCCGCGCTCCAGTTCGGGCGGCGCATGGCGGAAGGCAGCGCCCGTGCCATCGGCCAGCTCGCGCTCGAGCTGGCGCACGAGCGTCTCGTGCTCCTCGAGCATGCGGCGATCCTCGGCGCTCACGAGACCGCGCACGCGCGCGAGTTCGGCGCGGAGCGGGTCGAGCACGCTGCGGAGGCTCTCGCGGTCCTTGGTGCGGCCGTAAAGCTTCTCATACATCTGATACGGATCGGAGATGGGCGCGACGGGCTTGCCAGAGCCGGCGTAGGACATGCGCGTCCACGGGTCCGCGCGGTCCTGCACGCCGACACCGAACTCCAGCGAACCGAAGCGCGTGCGGGTCAGCTGCTGGCTCTGGAAGAAATTCTTGATCTCCTGATCGATCGAGATGCCGCTGGCCCAGCCGGCGGGCTGGCCGGAGCCGCCCATGATGTTGCCGGGCAGCAGCTCGATCGCCGTGAGCAGGCAGCTCATGCCGCGCATGTGGCCGTCGCCGTCGCCACGGATGCGATTGCAGACGCCTTGCAGCGTCAGCATCCGATCCTTGAACGGCGCGAGCGGCGCGAGGATCTTCTTCAACGTGAAGTCGCGCCCGGCCTCGTCGGGCCAGAACTCCGTCGGGATCGTGCCATTGGGTGAAAAGACGATGATCAACCGCTGACGCGGACGCGCGGGCGCCGCGAGCGCCAGGCTGGGCAGGCCGGTGATGAACGGCAGCACCGCGGCGGTAAGCCCGGCCCGTTTCAGGAAAGCACGACGATGGAGGCGGTTCATGGGCGGGGCGGATGATGGTGGGCGGCGAGCGTCGTGGGGCCAGACGCACCGAGGGCTCCGGTGGTCGCGATCTCGGCGAGGAGTTTCGGCAGGTTGAAGCCGGAGGCGACAAAAGAATCGCGCAGACGAGGGAGGGTGTCGGGACCGTAGGCGCGGATCGGCTGCTTCACGACGTGGTGGAAAAGCTGCTCGACAAACGCCTGCTGCGCACGGGCGTTGCTCACCGCGAAGTCCGCCACGTCGCGCGCGCCGGCGAAACGCACCGTCTGCCGGTCGTCCACGAGGTAATCGCTCGCCGCATCGATCGGGCGGCCGTTGTCCTCGCGACGGAAGCGCCCGGCGGCGTCATACCACTCGAGGCTGAAGCCGAGCGGGTTGATGACCGCGTGGCAGCCCTGGCACGTCTCGCCGCGCGTGAGGCGCGTGACCTTTTCGCGCATCGTCAGGCCGGGCGCGAACTCGGCGTCGTCAAACGCCACCGCCACCGGCGGCGACTTGAGCGTGCGCCCGACGACGCTGCGCGTGAGAAAGACGCCGCGGTGAATGGGCGAGCTCGCGGCCTTGTAGCTGTGCGCCGCCAGCAGGTAGGGATGCGTGAGCACGCCGGCGCGTTCGCCTGCCGGCGCGGCCACGCGCGCGAATCCCTCTCCCGTCGACGGGACCGGCAGGCCGTAGAAGCGCGCGATCCGTTCATTCACCATCAACCAGTCGGCCTGCAGCAGTTCGCGGAAGTCTCCACTGCCCTCCCACGCCACGGCCTCGAGGAAAAGATCGAGCGAGGTGCGCAGGTCGTCGATCAACGCGGCATCGAAGCCGGGGAAAAGCACCGCATCCTTGCCCAGATCCTCGACGAACCGGATCTGCAGCCACTGGTGGAAAAACTCTCGGAGCTTCGCGCGCGCCCGCGGATTGGCGGAG
>CAZENI010000332.1:0-9457 GCA_964513055.1 uncultured Opitutus sp. | reverse complement strand
CGCATCCTCCTGGTCGAGGACAACGCACCGCACGCCGAGCTCGTGGAGCATTTTCTCCAGCAGAGCGGGCTGCCGTTCCTGCTCACGCGCGTCGAGACCCGCGAGGCCTATGTCGAGCAGCTCGAGCAGCACACGCCGGACATGATCCTCTCGGACTACGCCCTGCCCGCCTTCGACGGCTACGCGGCCCTCGCGATCGCGAAGGAAAGGGCCCCGGACACGCCGTTCATTTTCGTGACCGGCACCATGGGCGAGGAGGTCGCGATCGAGACCCTGAAGAACGGCGCGACTGACTACGTGCTCAAGACCCGGCTCGCCCGCCTCGGCCCCGCCGTGCAGCGCGCACTCCGCGAAGCCGCCGAGCGGCGCGAGCGCCACCGCGCCGAGGACAAGCTGCGCCGCTCCCGCGATCAGCTCCGCGCCCTCACCTCCTATCTCCAGTATGTCCGCGAGGAAGAGCGCACGCGGATCGCCCGCGAGGTGCACGACGAGCTCGGTCAGGCCCTCACCGGACTGAAGCTCGATATGTCCTGGCTCGCCACGAAGGTCGCGCGCAGCGCCCCGGCCGTGCAGGCCAAGGTCCGGACCATGGTCGGGCACATCGACGAGACGATCCAGACCGTGCGCCGCATCGCGACCGAGCTGCGCCCCGGCATCCTCGACAGCCTCGGCCTCGTCGCCGCGCTTGAGTGGCAGGCCAACGAATTCCAGACCCGCAGCGGCATCGCCTGCCGCGTCGCCGCCTCGGTCGACGATTCGCAGCTCAGCCAGCAGGTCACCACGGTGTTCTTCCGCATCTATCAGGAGGCCCTCACGAACATCATCCGGCACGCCCGCGCCTCCGTCGTCGACGTCTCGCTCGCCGAGGAGGACGGCGCCCTCGTGCTCGCGGTGCAGGACAACGGCCGCGGCATCTCGGAAGAGGAGATCGCCAACACGCGCTCCATCGGGCTCGTCGGCATGCGCGAGCGCGCGATGCTGATCGGCGGCGAGGTCTTCCTCCAGGGCGCGCCCGGCCGGGGCACCTCGATGCGGCTGCGCGTGCCGCTCATCCGGGAGGTCGCATGAAGATTCTCCTCACCGACGACCATGCCGTCGTCCGCTCCGGCCTGAAGCAGATCCTCGCCGAGGAATTCACCAAGGCGGAGTTCGGCGAGGCCTCCAGCGCCCAGGAGGCGATCGATCTCGTCTGGAAGGAAAACTGGGACGTCGTCGTGCTCGACATCACCATGCCGGGCCGCAGCGGCCTCGAGGTGCTCAAGGAGATCAAGAAGTCGCGGCCCAAGCTCCCGGTGCTCATGCTCAGCATGCACCCCGAGGATCAGTTCGCGGTGCGCCTGCTGAAGATCGGCGCCTCGGGCTACATGACCAAGGAGAGCGCCCCGCAGGAGCTCGTCGGCGCCGTGCGCAAGGTGATGTCCGGCGGCCGCTACGTCAGCCCCGCCCTCGGCGAGAAGATGGCCTCCTATCTCGCGATCGACGTGCAGACGCCCCCGCACGAGCGGCTGTCCGATCGCGAGTTTCTCGTGCTGCGGCAGATCGCGTCGGGCAAGACCCCGACCACCATCGCCAAGGACCTCGGGCTGAGCGTGAAGACGATCAGCACCTACCGGATGCGCATCCTCGAGAAGATGAGCATGGCCAACAACGCCGAGCTCACGCACTACGCGATTCAGAACCAGTTGGTCTGACCTGCCGCGGCCCGCGGCTCCGGCCGCACCAGTGCCATGCCCCACGGGGATGTAGGTTTCCACCTACTGTGGACCGGCGCCGCAAAGCGCTACGATTCCCCCGTGCGCACCGGCTCATCGTTCCAAATCAGGTCCACCCTCTTCCAGCCATGAATCGTTCCAACGATCGCCCGGCCGGCTATCCCGACATGGATGGCGGCCCCGCCCAGGACTCTGAGCGCGGCCCGGCCGGCGCCTCCTCGCGTCGCCGGAATTCCACTACGCGCGGGCCCGCCGGCGCGCCCCCGGGCGGCGGCGAGCGGCCGCGCCTCTCGTTCGATCCCGGCTCCCTGCTCCGCCCCGCCAGCAAGCACTGGTATTGGCTCCTCCTCGGCGGCCTCGCCGGCGCCATCGCCGGCGGCGCGCTCGGCCTCTCCCTCTGGCGCACCGGCTACAGCGTGAGCGCACAGATGGTCGCCTACGAACCGCCGGTCGCCAGCGACGCCTACCGCCCGCAGAAAATGAGCGGGCAGACGATCGTCGGGCTGATGCAGTCCCCCGAGGTGTTCAAGCGCATGGGCGCGCGGATGACCCCTCCGGTGCCCGGCAGCGCCCTCGCCTATCGCATCAAGCCGCGGCCCGAACGCGGAAGCGACATCGTGAACGTCGAGGCGTTTGGCGGCGACCCCGCCAGCTCGATCGAACTCGCCAACGCCTACATGCGCGAGGTCGTCGAGTTTTCCCAGGACAACCAGCGTCAGGACGCCGCCGAGGCCGACCGCTACGTCCAGCAGCACCTGAAGGACGTCGAGGCCGATCTCGTGGTTGCCCGCGCGGAGCTCCCCGCCGGTGCCGCCGCGTCCGTCGCCCTGGCTTCGCTCGAAGCCGGCGCACCGCCCCCCGCCATCTCCGGCAAGCGCCTGGAGCAGCTCCGCGCCGCTGAGGACGAGCTCTCCGATCTCCTGCTCAAGTTCACCGCCGCCCACCCCAAGGTCCGCGCTCAGCGCGAACTCCTCGCCGTCATCAAGGCGGGCCTGCCGGCCGGCAAGACCGCCGAACAGGCCGCCGCCACCCTGCGCGCCTCGACCGCCACCGCCTCGGCGGCCACTGGCACCGCGGGGCCCCTCGGAGCCGGCGGCGCCGGCTTCACCCAGGAACTCGAGGGCGCCTATTACAAGGTGCGCAGCCTCGAGGCCCTCCGCCGCCAGCTCGTCGATCGCCAGCGCGCCATCCAGCTCTTCAAGGCCAACCCGCCCGGCAACTGGCGCATCGTGCAGCCCGCCAGTCCGGACAATCTCGGCGTGCAGAAACCCTGGATGAAAATCGGCCTCCTCGCCGCCTTCCTTGGCCTCCTCGGCTTTGTCGGCGCCGGCGCCGAGGTGCTGCGCCGCGAGATCTTCGACAACCGCCTCAAGACCGAGGCCGACGTCCTGCGCGTCACCGGCCTGCCCGTGCTCGGCTCGCTGGGCGACATCCGCCAGCTTTCCCTCTCCGCCCGCGAGAGCTGGGCCTTCCGCACCTGGATCGCCCTGCAGGACCGCCTCGCCTTCTCGCCCAATCACGGCCTGATCTGCGGCGTCACGTCCTCAAATTCCGGAGACGGCCGCACCACCTGGATCAACCAGCTCGCCGGCGCCGCCCGCAAGTGCGGCTTCCGCGTGCTCACCATCGCCACCCGCGCCACCGCCGAGATGCCGGGCGTCTCGGACGAGTCCACCGCAGCCGCCTCCGAGCCCGTCGTGGTCGGCGCCGCGGTCGACGGCGACGTCATTCACCTCGGCGCCACGGCGATGCCCGGCGTCAACGGCCACGCCCGCGCGGCCCGCGGCACGCCCGCCGGCGGTCGCGGCGACGGAGACGGCAGCTCCACCGCCATCCTCACCCACCCCGGCGACCACGCGGCCGCGTCCCGCCCGTTCTCCGGCGAATCCGAATTCACCGCGCTCGCCGCGAGCGCGTTGTTCACCCCCGCCATGGTCACCGAAAAACTCATGGGCCCCGAAACCGATCCCCTCGTGCACATCCCTCTCCCCGGCTGGACCTGGAACCTCGAGCGCCGCAAGCAATGGCAGGGCGCCCTCAACATCTGGCGCAAGATCGACAACGTCGTCATCCTCGTCGAGCTCCCGCCCGCCTCCATGCCGGAGTCCGTCCTGCTCGCCTCCAACCTGCCCAACCTCCTCTGGCTCGTCGAAAGCGGCAAGTCCGACGCCACCGACACCCGCAACCAGCTCGAGACCCTCCGCCACGCGCGCTGCAATCTCGTCGGCGCCGTGATCAACCGCGCCCTCACGCCCGCGACGCAGGGCCGCTTCTCGCGCTGGTTCGGCTGCCTCGCCCTCTGCACCCTCCTCGGGGCCGGCCTCGCGTCTCCCGACGCGCTCGCCGCCGATGCGGAGCCATCCGCCGCCGGCACCGCCTTCTCCGTCGTCTCCCCGGCGCAGCGCGCGCAATGGCAGCAGAAGCTCACGCTCGGCCCCGGCGATCTGCTTAATCTCGGCCTCTACGGCGAACCCCAGCTCGATGCCACCGACGTGCCCGTCGGCCCCGACGGCCGTATCAGTTATCTGGAGGCCAGCGGCGTCCTGGCCGCCGGCCTCACCGTCGACGAGTTCCGCGGGAAACTGAACGAGGCCCTCGGCCAATACCGCCGCGCCGCCCAGGCCATCGTCGTCCCCGTCGCCTACCGGAGCAAAAAATACTTCGTCCTCGGCAAGGTCGCCCAGCGCGGCGCCTTCCTCCTCGACCGTCCGATGACGCTCCTCGAGGCCGTCGGCCGTGCCGGCGGCATGGAGACCGGCCTCTCCTCCGACCGCAGCCTGATCGAGCTCGCCGATCTCTCGCGCGCCTTTCTCTCGCGCGGCGGCCGCCAGCTCCCCGTCAACTTCGAGAAACTCTTCCAGGAGGGCGACCTGACGCAGAACGTCACCCTCGAGCCCAACGACTACATCTACTTCCCCGCCGCCGATCAGCAGGAGGTCTTCGTCCTCGGCGCGGTGACGCTCCCGGGCGCGTATCACTACAGCCAGTCCACCGGCGCGCTCGGCGCCATCGCGGCGCGCGGCGGCTTCAACACCCGCGCCTGGAAGAACAAGGTGCTCGTGATCCGCGGTGGCCTCACCAAGCCCGAGACGTTCACGCTCGACGCCCTTGAGGTGCTCTCCGCCCGGCAGGCCGACATCCGCCTGCAGGCGCGCGACATCGTCTACGTCAGCGAGCGTCCCTGGATCCGTGCCGAAGAACTCCTCGACCTCGCCGCCCAGGCCTTCGTCACCGCCGCCGTCGTGACCGTCACCGGCGAGCGCGTGCAGGGTATCCGCTAACTCACTTCGCCCCGACCATGCACCCGTTTCCCGCTCCGCTCCGCCTTTCGCTCTCGCTCGCGCTGCTCGCCGGACTCCTCACCGCCGGCTGCGCGACCTCCCGCCGGCCCGCCGCCCCCGCGACGATCCCCGCCAGCTTCACGCCCACGCCCGCCGGCGCGCGCGCCCCCCTGGACGCCGCCCTCCTCGCGCGTCCAAATCTCGAATACCGCCTCGGGCCCGGCGACCTGCTGCAGGTCGAGGTCGTCGGCGACCTCGCCACCCGCTCCCGCACCGTCGTCGGGCCGGATGGAAAAATCTACTTCAACGTGCTCCCCGGCATCGACGTGTGGGGCATGACGCTCGCCCAAGCCCGCGAACGCCTCGTGCGGGAAATGCAGCAGTTCGTGCGCGAGCCGCAGCCGATCTCGCTCACGCTGCTCGGCGCCGAGAGCCAGCGCATCTGGGTCCTCGGCCGGCTGAACAAGCCCGGCATCTACCGGCTCGGCGGTCCCATGACGCTGCTCGAGGCCATCGCCGAGGCCGGCGGCCCCTCGCCCGCGTCGGCGTTCGCGACGATGTCGGGCTCCGTGGGTCTCGCGGGCTCCGCGCGCCAGGGCGCGACGGACGAGGCCGCCGATCTCGGCCGCAGTTTCATCATCCGCCAGGGCCGCATGATTCCCGTCGATTTCCAAAAGCTCCTGCGCGAAGGCGACATGTCGCAGAACATCTTCCTGCAGCCCGACGACTTCGTCTACCTGCCCTCCGGCCGCGTGGGCAACGTCCACGTCCTCGGGGCCGTCACCACGCCTCGCACCGTCGCCTACGCCCACCAGCTCACGCTCGTGCAATCCGTCGCGCAGGCCGGCGGCACGCTGCGCGACGCGTATCCGTCGCACGTGGCGATCGTCCGCGGCTCGCTCAGTCAGCCGCAAGTGGCCGTCGTCGACTTCCATGCGATCATCCGCGGCCAGGCGCCCGACATCCTGCTCGAGGCGCAGGACATCGTCTACGTGCCGCACTCGCCCTACCGCATCCTCAACCGCTACGTCGACCTGATCCTCGACACCTTCGTGCGCACCATCGGTGTCAACGAAGGCGCCCGCGCCGTCAGCGATCGCGCCATCCCGGTGGGCATCAACGTGCCGCTCGGCGGGTTGTAGTTCTGCGCGGCACCGCGCACTTTTTCCGCCTCAATCGCGACCGCGTTTTTCTTCCCCAATCCTCGCGCCCTTGCCGCACTGCGCGCGTCTCCGGCTGTCCGGTAGGCCCGATGCTATTTCCGCGCGCTGTCCTGGGCCTTCTTGTTGGGGTCGCACTCACGTCCGCCGCCGCCGCGGTCGAGATGACGTGGACCTATGCCGTGCAGATCACGGCCGCAGTCAACGCCGACCCGGCCCGCGTGGAGTTGCTCTGGACCACCGATCCCTTTCCCGTGCGCCACTACACCGTGGCGCGCAAGCTGCCCGGCGAAGGCGTGTGGGGCGAAGCCGTGACGCTCGGATCGGACGCCACTTCGTTCACCGATGCGAACGTCGCGCTCGGCCGGATCTATGAGTATCAGGTAATTCGACACGCTGTGGCCTACACCGCCCATGGCTACATCGTGGTCGGCATCAACGCGCCGCTGGTCGAGTCCCGGGGCCGGGCCGTGCTCGTGGTCGATCGCTCGATCGCGCCGCCCCTGGAGGCCGAACTCCGCCGTTTCGAAGCCGACCTTGCCGGCGACGGCTGGACCGTCGTGCGCCGGGATATCGCGCGCGAGGCTCCGCCCGCGGAGGTGAAGGCCGCCATCCGCGCCGTCTGGGAAGCCGACCGCGCCGGCACCCGGGCCGTCATTCTCTTCGGGCATGTGCCGGTCGTGCGCTCCGGGAATCTCAACGTCGACGGCCACGGGGCGCGCCCGATGCCCGCCGATGCGTTCTACGCCGATCTCGACGGCGAGTGGACCGATGCAAATGGCGACGGTATCTACGATCAAAGCACGCTCCCCTCCGACGTGGATGTGATGCTCGGCCGCATCGACTTCGCCGATCTGCCCGGGAGATTTTCGCCAGTCCCCTATCCCTCGGAGGTCGAGTTGCTGCGGCGCTACCTCGCGAAGAACCACGCCTACCGCCACGCCGTCGTGCGTCCGGCCGCGCGCGCCCTCGTGGGCAATGCGATCGGTGACGCCAACGGGCAGGCCTATGCCGCGAGCGCCTATCGCAGTTACGCGCCCCTCGTCGGCCCGGAGAACGTCGTCACGGTCGGCAGCGCGCTGGGTCTCGCGGTGGAGCAGGCCTGGATCTCGCGCCTCGCGGCGGCCGACTATCTCTTCGTCTTCGGCGCCGGCGGTGGCAGCGACTTCACCATCGGCGGCCTGGGCGGACACGGGCAGTATGCGGATCTCTGGGCGAGCGACTTCCTCGAGCGAAGGGCGCGCGGCACGTTCTACACGATGTTCGGCAGTTGGTTCTCGGAATGGGACAAGCCCGACAACGTGCTGCGCACCGCCCTCGCCGCCCCGGACCACGGGCTCACCGCCGCCTGGTCGGGCCGGCCGCACCTCTTCCTCCACGAGATGGGCGTCGGTGAGCCGATCGGGCACGCGATGCGGGCGAGCCAGAACAACAGCGGCCTTTACCAGAATGCGGTGCAGCGGCAGCTCCGCGGGGTGCACATCGCGCTGCTCGGTGATCCGACGCTGCGGCTGCCGCCGCTCGCCCCGCCCGCCGACGTGACGGCCGCGGTCGACGGAGACACCGTCGTCGTATCCTGGAAAGCATCACGCGATGACGTGCTCGGCTACCATGTTTATCGCGGGACGTCGGAGCGCGGGCCGTTCACGCGGTTGAACTCCGCCCTGCTCCCGGCAGACGCGGTGCGTTGGCACGAACCGAACCGCGACGCCGGGCCGGTGATTTACCAGGTGCGCGCGGTGGCACTCGCCGCCGGCCCGAGCGGCAGCGTTTACCACGCCAGCCAAGGCATCGCGGCCTCCGTCGGAGCGGGACCGGGGAGTGCGCCCGTCGCACCGACGCAACTCGACTGGGATGCCGTCAGCGCGAGAAGGCCGTCGGACGAAATCTGGTTCGACGACGCGCTGTCGGAAGGAGCGGTGGCGTATGCGTCGGAGAACGACCGCTGGCACTGGGTGACCTCCGCCCCGACGCCGCACTCCGGCGAGCGTGCCCATCAATCGGAGAACGCCGCGGGCCTGCACCATCATTTCTTCGCGTTCGCCGCCGCGCCGCTCCGAGTGAACACGGGCGACACCCTGTTCGCCTACGTTTACCTCGATCCGGCGAGTCCGCCGCGCCAGGTCGTGCTCACGTGGTTCACCGGTGACTGGGAACACCGCGCCTCATGGGGCGAGGATCTGATCGCAGAAGGCATCGCCAACACCGGCAGCCGCCGGCACATGGGCCCGCTCCCGCCCGCCGGCCGCTGGATCCGTCTGGAGGTCCCCGCGAGCGCCGTCGCGATGGAAGCCCAATCCGCGTCCGGCATGGGCTTCACCCTCTTCGACGGCCGCGCGACCTGGGACACCGCCGGCAAGTCCCGCCCCTAGGGACTGCTTCCTCTCCCAATCGAGTTGTTCCCGATTGAGGTTCGCCGTAGTCAGTTAGGGCGCGCCCCAGCCGTCATCCCGCGGAGTCAGGTTGACCATTGAACCATAGGGAACGGGAAGTCTGAAGCTGCACCGAAGCGCCCGCGCCCGGGACCTCGCGATCGAGAAAGCGAGTGGCCCTTCCCCTCAGCTTGAGAGGCCCGACAGTTTAGCGGCCGCGGGAGACTTGGCGGATCCGGGTGCCGTGAATTCCACGGCGTCCGTCTTCCGTCCGCACGCCGCCGACAGCAGCGAGAAGCCGAGCCGCATCACACCGGTCGGCGTGAAGCGCACGTAGCCCGCGATCACCGCGATCCGGATCAACTCGCCGCGATGCTGCACCCCGAGTTTGCGGTGCAGCTCGCGCCGCGTGCTGCGCACGGTCGACGGCTTCAGGCCAAGTGCGTCCGCCGCCGCCTTGTCGTCGCAGCCATCGCCCAGCACGGCGAGCGCCCGCTGCTCGGCGGGCGTCAGCAGCCGGCAGATCGAGGTGGGCGCGAGGCCGGCGTGCTGCGCCGTGGCGAGCAAACTCGGGCTCCAATACGACTGCCCCCCGCAGACCCTGCGAATCGCCCGCGCGCACGCGTCGAGTCCGTCGCTCGAGGCGTCGAACACTCCACTGATCGGCAACTGCCGCAGCGTCGCGAGCAGCCGCGGCTCCAGGCGCGATGACACCACCAGGATGCGGCGCATCCGCCGCGGCTCCCGCCCCCACGTCGACAGCAGTTGCAGCACGTCGCCGTCGCGCAGCGCGATGCCCGTCAACAGCAAGTCGAAGCATCCGTTCTCCAGCGCGGCCTCCGCCGTTTCGACGGATGAGGCGATCGCGCACACGGCGTCAGGAAAGGCCGTGCGCGTGACGTGCTGCAGGAGGTCCGCGTAGAAACGCTCCG
>CAZENI010000331.1:586-9500 GCA_964513055.1 uncultured Opitutus sp. | reverse complement strand
GTCACGGGCAACGTCCTCCGCGATTACCTCACCGACCTCTTCCCGATCCTCGAAGTCGGCACGAGCGCGAAGATGCTCTCAATCGTCCCGCTGATGAATGGCGGCGGCCTCTTCGAAACCGGCGCCGGCGGTTCCGCGCCGAAGCACGTGCAGCAATTCACCGAGGAGAATTTCCTCCGCTGGGACAGCCTCGGCGAATTCTTCGCCCTCGCCGCGAGCTTCGAGCACCTCGGCATCACGCAAAACCACGCGAAGGCGAAAGTTCTCGCCGAGACGCTCGACGAAGCCAACGGCAAGTTCCTGGAGAACGACAAGAGCCCCGCCCGCAAAGTCGGCGCCGGCATCGACAACCGCGGATCGCACTTCTACCTCTGCCTCTACTGGGCCCAGGCCCTCGCCGCGCAGAGCAAGGACGCCGACCTCAAGGCCCGCTTCACCCCGATCGCCGAGAAACTCACCGCCGCCGAAAAACAAATCGTCGCCGAGATGATCGCGGTCCAAGGCAAGCCGGCCGACATCGGCGGCTACTATCAGCCCGACGACGCGAAGGCTTCAGCGGCGCTGCGGCCGAGCAAGACGCTCAACGACATCCTCGCGACCGTCTGACCGGCTGTTTCTTCTCAGGGCGTCAGTCTTGCTGACGCCCTCGTCCGCCCCGCTCATGATCCAGTCCTTCGCCGACCGCGACACCGAGCAGCTTTTCCATGAGGAGAAGAACCGGCGTTTCGCGGCGATTGCTCGTGTCGCCCTGCGGAAGCTTTTTCAAATGAACCGGGCCGGAGTGATGCAAGACCTCGCCGTTCCGCCCGGCAACCGGCTCGAAGCCCTCAAGGGGGATCGTGCCGGGTTTCACTCCATCCGGATCAACGACCAACGGCGCATCGTTTTCCGCTGGGCGGAAAAAGGCCCGGCTGAGGTCGCCATTCTAGATTACCATTGAAGCGCGTCGCTATAACGCTACACGTCATAGCCATGAACCCGCCCATCACACCCGGTGAAATCCTGCTCGAGGAATACCTGAATCCGATGGGGATTTCTCAAAACGCCATGGCCCGCGCCATCGGGGTGGCACCGCGCGCGATCAACGAGATTGTCCTCGGCCACCGTTCAATCACCCCCGTCATGTCCATCCGCTTCGGCGCCTTCTTCGGCCAGACCCCGGAGTTCTGGCACGGGCTGCAGGTTGAATGTGATTTTCGGGCTCTGGGAAAAAAGCGGAAAAAGCTCACCGCCAAAATCCGCCCCGCCCAAAGCCTCGGCCACGCCGCGTGACTCGCCATTGCTGCCAATAGTTCACGCGCGTCCCCGTCCGACTTTTCTGAGAACCTCGAGCGAAAGTTAACGTCGTGGACTCACTCGCGACATGGCATGCCTACGGCTGGGACGTCGGCACATTGTTTTCGGCATGGGAAGCGCGCCAGCTCAGCGGCATCAAACAGAACAAGCGTGCCCGCGAAATTCTGACGACGTGCCTGTTCGCGTTAATACTAGAGAACAATGAGAAGAAGCGCTTTCACATTGGGTTCCCGCAAATCGGCACCCCGCCCCAGCCAATGCCAGTTGAGTCGGTTTTCATGGATGGCTTCGGTGAGATTGACGATTGGGACATCATCCTGATCCCGAGTGTGGCGACTGGAAAGCCCGACGAGCGTGAGTTTCACCAATGTCAGCTTGTGAGTTATCGCAATCGCCCAGGAGGCACAGATGACATCATCGCATTTCTCGATGAAAAAAAGCTCTGGCGCACCCCGGACAACGACCTTCGACTCGTTCTCCACCTAGAGCAGCCAACGGAGTTCGATTGGGTGAAACTTTCCATTTATCTCCAGATGTGCCGGCCAAAATGTCCGTTCAGTCAGGTATTTTTGCTAGCCGAGACTCAGGGCAATATCGAACCGGGATGGTCGTGCCGTCAGCTATTCCCACGCATGATTCCGTGGCAGAATCTCGATCTCTCAACCGCGCGGAAGATTCTAGCTGACCGCCAAGCGGTCGGTCTTCAGGTGGTGAAGTTGATTAGATAAATCGATCGCGTGTGGGTGCACCGCTGTCACCCAACCGAGCCGCGAAAATCAGTAGGCTTGCAGGTCGCTCGAAGCTATCACCAGGGCTCCCTTTGCCGACGGCACTTCAGTGAGTAAAGCCCGCGCTACTTTCTCCGCGGAAATCGCCCAATAGTTGCGCGGCAGAATCACCCGCAGGAAATTCATGATCGGTGCCGCCAAGGTTTCGCCGCGGCGGGCGGGCTGACCCAATCGCTGGCGGTCGCCCAACAACAACGATGGCCGGACCACGACCGTGGCGGCGGTCTCAAACCGCAACACCGCGTCCTCCAATTCCCCTTTCACGCGACTATAGAAGACCAACGAACTCGCGTTTGCGCCCATGGCACTGACCAAACCGATGCGGCGGACGCCGGCGTCATAAGCGGCGCGCGCGACCGCGAGATTCGCATCGTAGTCGATCGCGCGGAAGGCCTCGCGGCTTCCGGCGACCCGGATGGTCGTGCCCAACGCCAGATACACTTCGCCCGCCGCCGGCAGCGGACCCATCGCGCGCAGATCAACGACATGCATCCGGAGCTTGGCGTTTGAGACAAGAATGGGCCTCCTCCCGATCACGTGCACCTCGACCACCGTTTCATCGGCGAGCAACCCATCCAGCAAATGACCCCCGACGAGGCCGGTCGCTCCGGCCAGGATGACCCGTCGCGCGGCCGTATTCATACGAGCGGAAGAGTCCATACCGGCGGGTTTGGCCGGAACTACGCCGCGCGTTTCGTGAACACGACGTGCGTCGCCTGCGGCGACTGCATGTGCTCCGTGCGCTCGTAGCCGAGCTTGGGCAGGTCGAGGCCGGCGAACAGGTTCTTCCCCTGCCCGAGTAGCACCGGCGAAATGGCCAGGTGCATTTCGTCGATCAAGCCGGCCTGCAAATATTGGCGCACCGTCGCGACGCCGCCGCCGACCCTCACGTCCTTTCCTTGCGCCGCCTCGCGCGCCAGGCTCAGCGCCGCGTGGATGCCCTCGGTCACGAAGTGAAACGTGGTGCCGCCCGCCATCACGAGCGGGGCGCGTGGATGGTGCGTGAGCACAAACACCGGCACGCGGTAGGGAGGAGTGTCGCCCCACCAGCCTTTCCATTGATCGTCCGGCCACGCGCCGCGGATCGGGCCAAACATGTTGCGGCCAAGAATCCACGCGCCGACACCGGCCATGCCGCGCGCCGCGAAGTCATCGTCGATGCCCGTCGTGCCACCCGTGCCGCCGCCGTGCTGACTTTGAAACGTGCGCGTCGGGAAAAACCATTCGTGCAGCGCCATGCCGCCCACGCCGAGCGGATTAGTAAGATCCTGCCGCGGGCCGGCGCCGAAGCCGTCGAGGGAGACGGCGAAGCAGTTGACGCGCAGCCTGGATCGTGGGGCTTGGGTGTTCATGGGATTGAAACGAGAGTGACCAGAGAACCGTGAAGGCGGACAATCCTTAAACGAACGGTCGCGCGCGATGCGGACTCGCCCGCAAAAAACGGCATAGGAAGGAAGGAAAGAAGGAAGGAAGCGGACGTGACGCAGAACGGGTCAGCGAAGCCGGACGGCCTCGGGCCGCGCGAGGCAAGATAAGTGGCCCCCCCCGCTACCGCGCGGGCAGCGGCGACCCGAGGCGCTTAAAGACATCGGCATTCAACTCCGAACCGTCCCACGGGCGCGCCAGCTCGATTTCCGGTGCGTCCGCGGCCGGCAGCAGGCGCGCGAGCGCGGCTTTCGCGGCGTCGAACTTCGCGTCCCGCGCAAGGTTCGTCCATTCGTGACGATCGATCGCGTGGTCGTAAAATTCCTCGTCGCCGTTGCGGTAGCGAATGTAGCGATAGCGTCCGTCGGTGATCGAGTGGTTGCCGAGCCCGAAGGTGGAGAGCACGGGTTGGCCGCGTTCGCTTCGCTCGCCCCTGAGCACGGGCGTGAGATCGATGCCGTCGAGCGCATGGCTGGCCGGCGCGGGGAGGTCGCAGAGGGCAAGCAATGTCGGATAGAGATCGATCAGGCTGACGGGCGTGGCGCAGGTCTGCCGCGGCAGGCCGGGACCGGAGACGCTGAAGACCACGCGGCTGGTCTGCTCCCACAACGCATACTTGGCCCACATGTTCTTTTCGCCGCCGTTGTAGCCGTTGTCGCTGGCGAAGACGACGATGGTATTGCGGGCGTGCGGACTGGCGTCGAGCGCATCGAGCACGCGCCCGACTTGTTCGTCGATGTAGCTGACCGCGGCGTAATACGAGCGGAGATACTCGCGCCAGAGGCCCGCGTTGATCACGGCCGCGTGCGTGCCCTGGTGCGTGGCCTGCCGCCGGGCCGGCGCCGGCACGTCCTCGAGATCGTCCGCGCGATAACTGGGTGGAATCCGAATCGATTCCAACGGGTAGAGATCGTAGTAGCGCTTCGGCACGATGCGCTCCGAGTGCGGACGCCAGAAGCCGACGGAGAGAAAGAACGGCCGCGCGTGCGCCTCGCGCAAAAACGCGATCGCCCGATTCGCCTGCTCGGTGTCCTGCTGGAGTTTCGCGGGGTCGTCGCGGTCCCAGTCGTCGGGAAGCGCGCCGAAGCGCGTCGGCAGGTAGGCCGGGTCCGGAATGCGCAGCGTCTCCGGGAGGATGTGCGGCACGAGGTCGTTGTCGGTGTGGCGCACATATTTCTTCACCCCGTGCCCCTTGAAATAGCCCGGCGTGTAGTCGGCGAGGTTGTCGTCCTGATAGCCGGTGTGCGAAATCTTGCCGTAGCCCGCTGTGAGGTAACCGTGGGCGAGGAACTGCCCCTGCATCGTCACGGCCTTCGCGATGGGCGCGGTCGTGCGGCGGAAGCCCTGGCTGTTGTAGTAGACGCCGGACTTGTGGGCGTGAACGCCGGTCAGGAATGCCGCGCGCGACGGCGCACATGAGGGCACCGCGGCGTAGGCGTGGGTGAACCACGAGCCGCGCGCCGCCAGTCGCTCGAAGTTCGGAGTCTTCACCGGCGACTCGCCGCCTACGCTGGTCATGTTGGCCGCATGATCGTCGATCAGGATGAAGAGAACGTTCGGCCGTGACGGCGGACTCTCCGCGGCCAGCACGCGCAGCTCGCCGGCGAGGCCGAGCCACGCGAGCACGAGAACGGGTTTCCAAAAGCGACGAAGCACCATGTTGCTCACCACAACGGGCGCAACGTGCCGAAAAACGCCTCCAACGCGACTCCATTGTCGGGCGGGCTGCGCGTCGCTGCAGCCGGCGAGCGTCGGAGCAGCGAGGAATCCTCCGGACGCGGAAACGGAGACGACCATCGATCCTCGTGCCGGCCCGTGACCGCGATCGCAGGCAGCGCGGGGCGAAAAATCGCCTCGCCGTTGTCCGGCGGCGGCGCCCTGGTTCGTTGAGAAGGAGTCGGACCCGAAGCACTCCTCGCCCCTCCTCACTTCATCCCCACCCGCCATGGCTCGCGTCTCCACCTGGTTTCACTTCGCCGGCAACGCCGAGGAGGCCTTCCTCTTCTACCGTTCCGTGTTCCAAACCGAATTCGTCGGCCCCATCCAACGCTTCCGCGATCTGCCGTCGATGCCAGCCGAGCAGGCCGGGATGGTCATGCGCATCGCACTCCCGATCCTCGGCGGCCACGTGATCATCGGCAACGACGCGCCCGCGTCGATGGGGCCGCGGATCCAAGGCAACAACGTCACCATGAACCTCGAAACCGACACCCGCGCCGAGACCGATCGCCTGTTTGCCGCGCTGAAGGAAGGCGGCAAGGTCGAGTGGGCGCCGACCGAAATGCCTTGGGGCGACTATTGGGGCAGCCTCATCGATCGCTACGGGAACGAGTGGATGTTCAGTTGCACGGCGAAATAGGCGTTGTCCAAGTCCCGGCGCCGAAGGCGGACTTGTTTCCCCGGCCGGCAAAACCTAAAGGAGAACAACCATGAAAAAGAACACCCTCTGTCTGTGGTATGAGCGCGATGCGGAAGAGGCCGCGCGCTTTTACGCCCGGACCTTTCCCGACAGCACGGTCGGTGCGGTGCAGCGGGCGCCCTCCGACTTTCCCGGCGGCAAGGCAGGCCAGATCCTCACGGTCGAATTCACCGTGTGCGGCGTGCCGTGCCTGGGCCTCAACGGTGGCGACGCGTTCAAGCAGAGCGAGGCGTTCTCGTTTCAGATTGCCACCGAGGATCAGGCGGAGACCGACCGTTACTGGAACGCGATCGTCGGCAACGGCGGCTCCGCGAGCGCGTGCGGCTGGTGCAAGGACAAATGGGGCCTGTCGTGGCAGATCACCCCGCGCGTCCTGACCGAGGCGATGGCCAGGGGCGGCGAGGTGGCGAAGCGCGCGTTTGAAGCGATGATGGAGATGCAGAAGATCGACGTCGCGAGAATTGAGGCGGCGGTGCGCGGCGCCTGAGTGCCGTGGTGCCGGGGTGCCGGGCGGGGAGTTTTTCGGACCGCCGCCCGAGCGCTGGCAATCCGATCGGGGTCCAACTGGCGGCCGCTTCCGCACGCACCTCTGCGCTCGCCCGCTCCTGCGCTCCCGCAGGGGCGTGCTTTCACTCTCGCGTCGGGGAGGACTTCACCCCACCTGCTCCTGCCTCCCCTTCATGCTCGCCGCGTTAAACCTCCACTGGCTCCACTCCCTTCCCCAGTGGGAATTCTGCCTCATCGTCATCGTCACCTTCGTCGCGGTCGCCGTCGGCGGCCAGATGGCGATGCGACCGTTGTTGCGGCGCTGGTTCGGCGAGCGCGATTTCAACGACCTCGTCGGCCTCTATCTCTCCGCGTTCGGCGTGCTCTATGGAATCACGCTCGGCCTGATCTCCGTGGGCGCCTGGGAAAACTATGGTGACGTCGAGAGCAAGGTGAGCGCGGAAGCGGCCGCCGTCGCCGCGCTCTACCGTAACGTTGACACCTATCCCGAGCCCAAGCGTGCCGAGCTCATCGGTCTGCTCCGCACCTACACGCGGCAGATCATCGACGTCGCGTGGCCGGAAATGCAGCGCGGCATCGTGCCGCGCGGCGGCCATCCGCTCATCATGGGCTTTCAAAGGGCCCTCGTGTCGTTCGAGCCCAAGACCGAGGGCCAGAAAGCCCTTCACTCGGAATCGCTCTACCGGTTCAACCAGGTGATCGAAGCCCGGCGCCTGCGCATGGACTGCGTCGAGGGCCGCCTGCCCGCGATCCTCTGGGTGGTCGTGCTCGCCGGCTCCTTCATGAGCTTCGTGCTCACGTGGCTGCTCGTCGTCGAGAACCGCCTCCTGCACGACGTGCTCACCGCGATCATGGCCGTGCTGCTCGCGCTGCTGATCTTCTTCCTCGTGACGCTGGACCTGCCCTTCCAGGGCCAGCACAGCGTCGGGCCCGATTCGTTTGAGCTGATCTACGACCAGGTGATGACGCCGCTGCCGTGATCGCGACGCTCCATCTGCACGTATTCCGCGAGCTGCCGCAATGGGTGTTCTGCCTGTTCGTGATCGGCCTGTTTCTCGTCGTCGCGGTCGGCGGACAGATCGCGACTCGCTCGCTGGTGCGCCGCTGGTTTGCCGGCCGCGACTACAACGAGACCGTCGGCCACTATATCTCGGCCTTTGGCGTCCTCTACGGCATCACGCTCGGCCTGATCTCCGTGGCGGCGTGGGAGAATTTCGGCGACGTCGAGAGCAAGGTGAGCGCCGAGGCGGCGGCCATCGCTTCTCTCTATCGCAACGTGGACTCCTATCCCGAGCCCAAGCGCACCGAGCTCACGGGCATGCTGCGCGACTACACCCGCCAGGTCATCGACGTCGCGTGGCCGGAAATGCAGCGTGGCATCGTCCCGAGCGGCAGCCACGTGTTCGTCCGAAAACTTCAAAAGGCGCTCACCGCCTTCGAGCCGGCGACCGATGCGCAGATCACGTTGCACCGTGAGTCCCTTTATCGCTTTGCGAGCATGCTCGAGGCCCGGCGTCTGCGCCTCGACTGCGTGGCGTGGCGCCTGCCGACGATCCTGTGGGTCGTCGTCCTGGCCGGCTCGCTCATGAGCTTCATGCTCACCTGGCTGATCGTCGCCGAGAGCCCCCTGCTCCACGACGTCCTCACCGGCATCATGGCCATCCTCCTCGGGCTGCTCATCTTCTTTCTCGCGACACTGGACCTGCCCTTCGAGGGTTCGCACAGCGTCGGGCCGGATTCGCTCGAGCTTATCTTCGAGCAAGTGATGGCGTCGCCGTGACGCAGTGCGTGCGAACCCAAGTCGGATGAAACGCGCATGCCGGGCCTGCCCCGACGGCATGGCTCACCACAAGCCCCGTAGTCCACGCGTCGCGTTCATGCCTTGCTTCGCGCGCGGGCAGTCCCCATTTCACGGGGGCGGTCCACCCTCCCGCACCTACCCCCATACCCCATGGACGACGTTCGCGTGCACCCATTATCGCGGCCCGGCGAAGGCTATCTCGCCGCGCTCGGCTATCTCCAGATTGGCAGCGGAGTCCTGACGCTCACGATGTCGCTGATGGCGTTGTTCCAGGCGATGCTCGGCCATGCCGAGATGCTGAACCCGGCCACGATTCTGGATGCGTCGTCGGATTGGCTCGACCGGGCCATCACCACCTACGTCGTGCTGCAGCTCACGCTCGGCTGGGTGGCCGGTGGCCTGCAGCTCGCGGCCGGACTGTGCTGCCTGCGCTCCAGCCATCCCCGCCTCGTGTGGGTGGCGTCACTGGTGAGTCTCGGCAATTTCCCGCACGGCACCCTGGCTGCGCTCCTGATGCTCCTCAGCATGCGGCGCGCGGAAGTCGTCGAGGCCTTCGCGGCACGCGCGAGTGCGTGAGGCGAGATCCCGCGCCGTCCCCGGGCCTGTCGCTTTTCTATGAATGCCCTGCTCTCGCTCTGGTTGCCGATCCTGCTCAGCGCGGTGGTCGTGTTCGTGATC
>CAZENI010000331.1:0-576 GCA_964513055.1 uncultured Opitutus sp. | reverse complement strand
GATCAGCTCGCTCATCCACATGGTCATCAAGTGGCACGCCTCCGATTACGGCGGCTTCGCGAATGAGGATGCCGTGCGCGCCGCGATTCGCGCGGGCAATCCCGCCCCTGGACGGTATGTTGTGCCGTTTTGCAGGGAGATGAAGGACATGGGAGGCGAGGCGATGCAGCAGAAATATCGCGAAGGACCCGTGGGGCAATTCACGCTCGGCCCCACCGGCGTGCCGGTCCTCGGCAAGTTCCTCGGACTGTGGTTCGTCTGGTCCCTCATCGTCGCGATCGTCGCCGCGTATCTGGCGATGCGGCTCCACGGCCTCGGCTTCGGCCAGGCCCGCAGCGCCGCGAAGCTCGTGGGTGCGGTCACCTTCATCGCCCACGGCTTCGGGACCGTGCAGGAATCGATCTGGTCAATGCGCCCGTGGACCTCGAGTGCCAAGTATCTCCTCGACGCCGCGCTCTACGGGATCGGTTCGGCTCTCGTATTTTTCTGGCTCTGGCCCTGAGAGGGCGTCGAAAAACGATCCCGGCTCGGAAGGTAGGAGCCCGCTTGCGGGCGATTTCGCGGGCCGGTTCGCTC
>CAZENI010000330.1:0-9520 GCA_964513055.1 uncultured Opitutus sp. | reverse complement strand
GCCGCCATCGCGGTCGCGTTCAACTCTTCGTTTCAAACGTGGGCCGCGCGTCGCGCGATCGCGACGCAACCGGATCTGAAGGCGAGCGTCGGTGCCCTCTCGGCCGGCACCAGGCACGTTGCCCTGCGCGATCTGAAGTTCGAACAGCCGGGCGTGCTCCTCGTGGTGCCGGCCGTCGAACTCGATTTGCCGCTGATTTCGGCGGGGCTGCAGAAAAAGGTCCTGGTGTCGCGCCTGGTGGCGAAGGGCTGGACGCTGGATCTGTCGACGCCCGGGGCCGGGCAGCCGGGCGTGCGGGCTCCGGGCGTGCGGGCCGGCGCGGCGCCGCCGATCACGGAGGTGGCGGGGCAGGCGTTTGCCGGGCTGCTTGGTCTCTTGCACGTGCCCTTCGATCTTTCGGTGGACGGCGTGGATCTCGAGGGGGAAGTGATCCTGCCGGAAAAACGCGGCCGCGTGAAAGTCACGTTGACCGGCGGCGGCGTCGGGGCGGGCAAGGAGGGGCGGTTCGATCTGGTCGCGCAGGCGACGCTCGCAGATCCGGTGGTCCGCGCCGTCAGTGTGCGCGGCGGCATCGTGGCCGCGATGGACACCCCGCGGACGTTTACGCGGCTGAGCGCGAAACTGGAAACGGCGGCGACCGGCACGCGGTTTCCGCAGGGCGTGAAAGTCACCTCGGAGCTGTCGGCCGCCCGCTCCGCGGCGGGCGAGACCTACGCGGTCGCGGTCGTCGCGGACGGCCAGGAAGTCATCCACCTGCAGGCGGAGCTTCCGCGCGGCGGCCAGAAGATTGAGGGAAGCTGGAAGATCGATGTGCGTGACGCGGACGCGGCTCCGTTTGCGCTCGGCTCGGCCCTGCCGGCGTTCACGGCGGTGGGCGAAGGCCGGTTCGACACCGATGCGAGGTTTTCCGCCGTGCATGCCAGCGGCCGGCTCAACGCCACGGCGGATCGGCTGCAGGTGATCCGGCCGGAGCTCGCGGTGCTCGGGGAGTTGAAGATCGCGGGCGAATTCGATCTGGCCGAACGCGACGGCACCTTTGTGGTGCGGAAGCTCGAGGCGGCGATCGCGGCGGCACAGCCGGTGGCGACGGTGCGGGCGCTGCAGGGATTCGAGTTCAGTTTGAAGTCGGGCGAGTTGCGGGCGACGGACGCGAGCCGCGAGTTGTTCGGCATCGTGCTGCAAGGCGTCCCGCTCGCGTGGGCCAGGCCATTTCTCAAGGACGTCGAAGTATCCGGCGGGCACTTGCGCGGCGAGCTGGCGGGCAGCGCGCGCGGTGTCGGCGGGGCGCTCCGCTCGCTCACGCCCCTGCAGGTCGACGGCCTCACGGTGGCGCAGGGCGGCAAGACGGTCGTCGAGCGGTTGGAGGTGAGCTTCACGGCGACCGCGGACTACACGCCCCAAGGCTGGCAGGCGGAGTTCGGGGCGTTCACCGCCAGCTCCGGCGGAACTCGCATCCTCACGCTCGCCGCCAAGGCCGGACAACTGGCCGGAGCCGCGCAGGCCGTGAAGGCGACCGGCAAACTCAACGTGAATCTCCCCGCTTTGCTGCGCCAACCCGTGGCGGCCGGCGTCGTCAGCCTCACGGACGGCACGGCGGAGATCGACTTCGTGGCCAGTCTCGACGCCCGGCAGGAGATTCAGGCGCGGGTGGCGCTGACGCAGCTTGTGACCACTGCCGACGGGAAGCCTGTGACGCTGCCGAAGGTCTCGGCTGATCTCCGCGCCGATCTTGCGGCGGACGGCCGGCTGGTGTTCAACCTTCCGTTGGTGATCGAGCGGGATGAGCGCAAATCCGACTGCACGTTCACCGGCAGTATCGGTCCGGAAAGGGACAAGGTGCGACTGATCGAGGCGCAGCTCAGCAGCGTGCAGCTCGTGCTCAACGATGCGCAGATGCTGGCCTCCCTTGCGCCGCAAAAACCGGACGTCCCCGCGCCGGCGCGCGCGGCGGCGCCGCCGTGGGCAGGCTGGCACGGGAGCGTGACGCTCGCGCTGCAGCGGGTCATCTACTCGGACACGTTCGAGGTGACGAATCTCGGAGGCCGCCTGCGGATCGACGCCGGCACCGTGAAGGTCGAAGGACTGCAGGCCGGACTGGGCGAGGGTGGGAGGCTGAACGGCAGCGGCGCGGTCAGTTTCAACGGCACGGCGGCGGAGCCCTTTTTCCTCGAAGCCGACGTGGCCGTGCGGAATTTCGAGGTTGGACCGCTGTTTCGTGCGATCGACGCGACGCGGCCGGCCACCGTCGAGGGGCGCTTCGATCTGGCCAGCAAGCTGGCGTGGCGGGCGGCCCGGTTGTCGGACTTGCCGCTGGGTGCGGCGGGGGAGTTTCAACTGACCAGCAAGGGCGGAATCTTTCGCGGCCTGCCCGTAAGCGTCGGCAGCTTCGCCGAAAAGACGGGCAGGCTGTCCGGCTGGATCGCGTCGACGGGCACGGCCCTCAGTTCGATCGCAGGAAAGAAGGACAATGCGGACCTCGCCAACAAGGGGCAGGCCGTCGCGGAACTGGCGAAGAGCCTGAATCCGATTCCCTACGACCAACTGAGCGTGGTGCTGACGCGTGATGCCGCCCTGAATACGACGCTGCGGGAGCTGGCGCTGATCTCGCCCGAGGTCAGGCTGACGGGAAACGGGACGGCGCTGCATCGTCCGGGCACGGGCCTGCTGGAAGACTCGCTGGCGATGGAATTCAAACTGCGCGCGCGCGGACGGCAGGGCGACCTGCTGAAATACCTCGGTGTGCTCGAGCCCCAGCCGGACGATCTCGGCTACCTCGGATGCACGCTGCCGCTGAAAGTGGGCGGCACGCTGGCGAAGGTCGACACGAGCGAATTGAACGCAAAGCTGGCGGCCCTGGCGCTGGAGAAGAGCGGAGTCACGGACAAGGCCGCGGATCTGGTGAATCGGATTTTCGGCGGAGGAAAGTAAGCGTCCATTCTCCACCCACAAGCGCTGTCACCACGCCCGCCAGCAGGCCGATCAGGTGGGCGAGGGGGACGGGGGCGTAGGTCGCGCCGATCGCAAAGAGCGTGGCGCCGGATTTCAATTCGACGGCCGCTTTCGCCGCGGCACCGAGGAGGCCGATGGCGCCGGCGACTCGTGCGCCGGGCGATGCGTTGAGCAGGAGACGTCCGGCGAAGACACCGAAGAGCGCGCAATCGAGGCCGGAGAGGCCGCGGTAGTTTTCAAACTGTGGCTGCCACCACCCGACGGATGCGGTGATGGCTATGCCCGCCAGGCCGAGTGCTGTTGCCGTGCGCGCCCGGGATTCTGGCTCCACGACCGTGCCGAGCGCCACGAGCACCGCGACATCCCATGCGAGATGGTTGCCGTCGAAATGCGTCACGTGGGCGGTGACGAGGCGCCACCATTCGCCGGCCGTGATCGCGGCGCGATTGAACTCCAGCGCGGCGGAGACGCCGGGTATCCACTGCACCGCGACCGAGGTTGCGGCGAGGGCGAGCGTGAGCCAAGGGACGTGCGAGCGTTTCATGGGAACGGACCGCAGACGGAGACGGACGGGGCGGGCGGCCTTCGTGGCGCGCCGCCCCGTCCGGTTTGGTCATTCGCCGGCTTTGCGGTTCCGGCACCGGCCGAACCACACGCCGAGCACCAGGATCGCGCCCATGAACGCGAGGAAGACGACGTCGCCGCTGAGGTCGCCGCCGCCCGATCCGCCGCCGCCACCGTGGCGGCTCACGTGGGGCGCCGGCGCGGGGAAGGCCGGCTGCGCCGTATCGACGCGGCCCTGACGCGCGGGCTGTGCGGCGCGGACGGACTGGGCTGTGCGCTCCGCGGCGGTGCGCTGCTGGTTATGGCGCGCGATGCCGCGCTTGGCGAGCGTCGCGTCGTCGAGGACCACCATCGACGTGTAGTCGGTGACGAGCTGGTAGTTCACGCCCAGGAGTTGAATCATGTCGTGTGACTCGCTCGGCGGCAGAAAGCCGGCGGCCTCGTTCATTTCGATCTGCTCGATCATTGCCATCGCCCAGAGACGCTCGATCTCGGGGTTGTCCGTGTCGACTTCCGGCAGGTCGACGGTCGTGGTGTAGATCTTGTCCTCGCCGGTCAGCGAGGCCTTGAGCGTCACGGTCGCCCGGCCGGCGCCATCGTAGCGGCCGAAGAGGACGAGTTGCTGGCCGCGATAGATTTTCTGCGGCGTGTCGCCGGTGGTTTCGGAGATCTGCACCGGGCCGCTGAACTTGAAGGCCGCATGGTGCAGCGCCTCGTGCGTCACCTTGCCCCGAGCCAGAATGAGCTGGCCGACGATGTCGTCGTCGTTGGAGACACCCGCGTAGAACCCGCCGCTGGCGTCGGCGATGGTGCGCATGAGCGGCCAGTTGGCGCCGTTGCCCATGAGGAAGCCAAAGACGCGGACGTCGACGCGCTGGAGGAGCTGGTGGAAGTCGGCGGGACGGACGATGCCCTGGTTGGCGACGCCATCGGTGACCAGGACCACACTTGTCGCGCGATCGGCATCAAGGTTTTTGAGACCCAGCGCCACGCCGTCGTAGAGGTTGGTGCCGCCGCTGGTCGTGAGCGACTTCACGAGGGCGATCGCGGCCTGCGCGTTCTCCGGCGTGGCCGTGGTCCACGGCACGACTTCGCGCGCGGAATTGTTGAAGGTCACAACGCGAAAGCGGTCCTGCGGCGACATCTGGCCGAGGGACTGCGCGACGCCGCGGGCGAGCGTGGCGATCTTGCCCTGCATCGAGCCGGAAACGTCGAGCACGTAGCTGTAGTCGGCGCCGCGCGTCAGCGGCTTCAGATCGATGCCCGGGGTTACGACCATCATGAACGTGCCCGGCTTGTCCTTGGCCGCGCGATACGGAATCACCTCGATGCGCCCCGGCAGGTTGTCGGCGAGCCGGTAGTAGAACACGAAATCGCGGTCGAGCTTCGCGCCGGTGCGGTCGAGCGCGACCTGGTAGTGCCCCTCGGTGAGGCGCTGCTTGACTGCGACATTTTCGAAGCCCGGCACGCGCACGTCGGCGACTGGCCAGGCCGACTTCAATTCCAGCTTGATCGAGAACACGCCTTCGACGGCGGTGTGCGCCGTCCAGAAGCTGCGCGCGACATCGTCGGTGCCGCCGTCCTCGAGGGGATAGAGATAGCGCCCGACGCCCGCGTCGATTTCGAGCGGTTGATAGTAGACGAAACGCAGCTTCACCTCGGCGTTGGCGCGGACCGGCGCGACCTTGAACTCGTAGGTGAGGAAGCTGTTTTTCGTGGCGAGGCCGGCGTCGTTGCCGGACTTCTTTTCCTCGCCGTAGACTTTTTCGGCCTCGGCCTTGGGGAGCACCTCGCCATTCAGCGTCTTCTCGCCGGTGACGATGGTGACTTCCGACAGGCTGGCGCTTTTGGGGACCGGAAACGCGTAGATGGCTTCGAGGTCGGCGGGGTTGGGGTTGAAGAACGTCTGCAGGACTTCGGTCTGCGCGAAGCCGTTGTTGAGGGTGACGTTGACGTGGTGGGAGCGGATTTGGATCGGTGTCTGAGGTGCGCCGGTGGGCGTAAGCGTGCCGGCGGCATGGGCGGAAAAAATGCCGGCGGCCAGGGAGGCGAGGCCGGCGAGGAGGAGGTGCGGTAGTTTCATGAGGAGGAGCGGGGTTGAACGAGCGCCCGCTTTGCTCGGCCTGTGCCACGGCGCGGGTGGATCGCGTTAGTCGCTCTGCCGCAGGCCGCAGCGAATTACGGCTCGCGTGGGCTGTTGCGGTCGCTAGACAGGAAATGTCAGGTCACTGACAAATTATGCCGGACTTTTCCTCGAGACTCTTCACGCCCCAGGATCGGTCGTTCGCGGAGGCGGTGCGCCGGATGAACGCGTCGAACCCGTTCCTGCCCGAGCGCATCGCGGCGGAACGGGCGGCGCTCGGCGCCCAGTTCGTGGAGCGTGGGGCCGACTGGAACACGCGGCCGCCCACCGCCCGGCCCGGTCCCAACCACGATGCGCTGATCGCGCGCTGTGCGGCGGTGGTGGACCGGGCGCGGGCCGCCTGGCCGAAGGATGGGCGCGTCGGGCGCGAGGATGCGGCCGCCTATGAGGCGATGGTGGGCTACTGGCTTTATCAGAATTATGCGGCGCGGTTCGACGCGTTCATCCTGGCGGCGCTGGAGGGAAGGGGCGGGGAGCGGGTGGATTTCTATCCGGCGTTTCGCGCGGACGTGGTGGCGCGGTTTGAGTTGCCGGGGCTGGCGGAGGCAATGGGCCCGCAGGAAGCGCCGCACCTGTTCGCGAGCGCGTTTCAGATACGTCGGGCGTTTCACAACATCTTCCGCTCGCTCGTGGGCGGCTCCGCGCCGATGGCGAAGCTGCGCGCCGCGATCTGGCAGTCGATCTTCAGCCACGATTTGGCGCGCTACCGGCGGGGCCTGCATGCGCGCATGGCGGATTTCTCCACGCTGATCCTCGGGCCGTCCGGCACGGGCAAGGAACTGGTGGCCCGGGCGATCGCGCTGTCGCGCTATGTGCCCTTCGAGCCGAAGCGCGGCGGCTTCGCCGGCGATTTCTCCGCGGGCTTCTTCCCGCTCAACCTGGCCGCACTGTCGCCGACGCTGATCGAGTCGGAGCTCTTCGGGCACCGCCGCGGCGCATTCACCGGGGCGCTGGCGGATCGTGCGGGTTGGATGGAGGTGTGCCCGCCGTCGGGCGCGGTGTTTCTCGACGAAATCGGCGAGGTGGGGACAGACATCCAGGTTAAGCTGCTGCGCGTGCTGCAGTCGCGCACGTTCCAGCCCCTGGGCGGAACCGATTCACGGCGATTCGCGGGCAAGATCATCGCGGCGACCAACCGCGATCTGCCGGCGGAGATTCGGGCGGGGCGGTTTCGCGAGGATTTCTACTACCGCTTGTGTTCGGACCAACTCACCACACCGACGCTGCGCGAGCAGCTCGACGCCGCCCCGGACGAACTCGCCACGCTCGTGGCCCACATCGCCGGGCGGCTCCTCGACGAGGAGGAAGCGGCGGCGTTCACGCGCGACACGCTCGCGTGGATTGAGAAACATCTGGGAGCAAACTACGCGTGGCCGGGCAATTTCCGCGAGCTCGAGCAGTGCGTGCGCAATCTCGTGCTGCGCGGCGAGTATCGTCCCGCCGGCCCGCTTGCGCGAGCCGGCCACGCCGACTGGAACGCGTTGATCGAGTCGGGCTCCCTCACCGCGGAGGAACTGCTGCGCCGCTACACGCGGATCGTCTTTGTCCAGGCGGGTTCCATCGAGGAGACCGCGCGGCGGCTCGATCTGGATCGGCGGACGGTGAAGGCGCGGCTCGACAGGTAGCGTGGAGACTCGGGCGTCGACAAGCAGTCGGGCGCGGATCAGGGTGGGCGGGTGATCGCGTCCATCGCGTTTCGAAATTTCAAGGCGCTGCGGGACACCCACGTGGCGCTCGCCCCGTTCAACCTCGTCATCGGCCCCAACGGCAGCGGCAAGACCAGCCTGATCGAGGCGCTCCAGCGGCTGCGCACGCTCTCGCAGTTGCCGCTGGCCGACCATGAGGCCCGCCCGTCGCGACCCGGGATGCCGGAGATCGAGGTGACGTTCGGCGCGCCGCACGCGGGCATCGTGGGGCGCCTGTCCTGCATTTCGGATACGGTCTGCGACACGCTGCGCCTCGAGCCGGCGCAACCGCCGGGTTGGAGCGCGCTGCGCGCCGACCTGGGGACAATCCGCACCTATGTGCTGGACCACGTGGCGATGACGCAGCCGGGCCGAAAGGGCGGCGGAGCGGAGCTGGAGAAGGATGGAGGCAACCTGGCCGCGGTGCTCGCCGATTTCCGCACGCGGGCGCCCGCGGCGTTTGACGCGCTGACCGGCGAGATGCTCCGGATCCTGCCGGAATTCCGCTCGGTGGAACTCGTCGAGGGCGCCAACGGGCGGGTGGAGTTCGGCCTGCGGCTGGCGGAGAACGGCTTCGTGCCGGCCGCGGAGCTCTCGCAGGGCATGCTCTACCTCGTCGGCGTGCTGGCGCTCGCGTTCGATCCCGATCCGCCCTGCGTGCTGTGCATCGAGGAAGTGGATCGCGGGATTCATCCGCGGACGCTGCGCGAGATCCGGGACGCGCTGTATCGGCTCAGCTATCCGAAGGCGTTCAACTCCGATCGGCGCCCGGTGCAGATCGTCACGACGTCGCATTCGCCCTATTTCATCGATCTGTTTCGCGAGCATCCCGAGGAGATCATCATCAGCCAGAAAGTCGGCCGGGCGGCGCGGTTTGAGCGGCTGAGCGACCGGCCCGATCTGCCGGAGCTGCTGCGCGAAGGATCACTGGGCGACATGTGGTTCAGCGGCATCCTGGGGGGCGTGCCGGAGGAGCGATGAAGGTCGCGCTGCTGAGCGAATCACCGGCGGACGAGACGGCGTTGCGGGTGCTGGTGGCGGCGGTGCTGAGACAGCCCCCGCAGTTTGTGTCGCCGGGATTCCGGGCGCGCGGCGGGCCGAACGTCGCGCAACTGATGCCGGCGGTGCTCCGCCACCTCCATTTCAACACCGACGCGGACCTGCTCGTGGTGGTCGTGGATTCGGACGACTCGGTGGTGCACGGCGCGGCGCACGACGCGCCCGGCTACTTCCACCCGCACTGCCGGATGTGCCAGCTCCGGGCGATCCACCGGCAGACGACGAAGAAATTTCCGCGCGCGCACGGGCGGGAGCGCGTGGTGCGCGCGGTGGGCGTCGCCGTGCCGGCGATCGAGGGCTGGTATCTGTGCGGCCGGGACGCCGCCGTGACCGAGGCCGCGTGGGTGGAGGGACGGGAGCGGGGGCGGCCGCCGTATTCGCGGGCGGAGCTGAAGTGGCGCGTTTACGGCACGGACCGGCCCAGCCTGCCGCACGAGATCGCGTGCGCGCTCCGCGAGGTGCGCCGGCTGCGGCCCGACACCCGCCGGCTCGAGCATGACTTCCCCGGCTTCGGCGCCCTGGCCGCCGATCTGCGGGCGGCCGGACAAAGTGGTTGACATATCAACCATCGAGCAGCCAACGATAGGCATGCGCCCCGCCACCGCCCAGGCCCTGACCACCGCGGTGATGGCCACGGCCGATGCCTTCCTGCGGGAGAGCCAGCGGCTCTTCCGGCCGCTCGGGCTCACCGCCGCGCAATACAACGTGCTCAACGTGCTCGCCCCGCGCGCTGCGGGGCTGAGCCAGCGGGAGCTGGGGGACGTCCTGGTGGTGGACCGCTCAAATGTCACCGGCCTGGTCGATCGCCTGGAGCAGGCGGGCTGGGTGCGGCGCGCGGACGATCCGGATGACCGGCGGGTGTATCGCGTGACGCTCACGCCGGCCGGCCGGAAGCTCTGGGCGCGGGTCACGCCGCACTACGGCGACGTCGTGGAGCAGGTGACGCGGGGGCTGTCGGTCCGGGAGATGGCGGACGCCACGGCGCTGCTGCGCCGGATGGAACGGGCGGCGGCGAAATGGCAGCCACCGGCGGAGGCGGGCCCGGCCCCGTGAGCGCAGGCCTGAAGAAATGCTTTGAACGAACGCGGGCATTGCTCGCATAAAAACCCCGCGCTCATGC
>CAZENI010000329.1:0-9521 GCA_964513055.1 uncultured Opitutus sp. | reverse complement strand
CATCGTCCCGCCGTCCGGTGGAACCAGGCATGGACCCGTGCGGCTCAGCGTGAACTCCTCGCGCGCGCCGCGGGCGGTGCGCTGCTGCGGAGCGAAGCCCGGCAACCGCACGTCGAGCGGCGGCGGCGCACCGCGCCAATCGCCCGCGACGAGCACCGCCGCCCGCCCGCCCTCCGCCCGCACCGTGACGCTGACCGCGCCGAACGGCGTGGGCGTCGGCCCGAAGGACGCCGCGGCGTCGCGCCACCATTCCGGCCGCACGCCCGCGGCGACCACCAGCCGGCCGTCGCGCGCCGCGCCCGGGTGCGGCGCCTCCTCGCGCACGAAACAATTCCGCAGCAGCATCGCGAGCTCGCACGCCGCCCACATGTGCTGGCCGTCGCCCATGCAGCCGCCGCCCGTCCGGGGATGGATCGCCTCCGGCCACTGCCCGGTCGGCGACGCCAGCCCGACGACGATGTCGAGCAACTCCCACGCCGCCTCGGGGTCGCCGGCGCGCAACCGCACCTGCGCCAGATGCAGCGTCAGGTAGGGATTGATGCCCGAGTGAATCATGTTCTGGAAAAAGCCGCCGCGGTGGCTGCTGTGATCGCGGAGGTAGTCCGCCGTGCGCAGCATCCGCTCGTCGCCCGGCGCGAAGAGCTGCAGCGGATAATCCGCCACCAGGTTGCCGACCGCGCCCGAGTCCATCCGCCGTTTCGGTGACGCCGGAATCGCGCCGGGGAAACGCCGCCGCGGACCGTGCGGGAACGACGCCACGATCGTCCCCAGGAATTCCACGGACGTCTCCTCGCATTGCCGCGCGAACTTCGGATCGCGCGCGCGCAGCAGCTCCGCCGCGCTCTGCAGCCCGGCGACGCCCCAGAAGTCGTCCCAGTAGTAAAAGTCGTTCGGCCCGAGATGTTCCGCGCTGAAGCCCGCGGGCAGCAGGCCCGCCTCGGGCCGGCCCGTGCCGCGCGGCAGCCGCTTCCGCATGATCCAGCGCGCGCCCTTCGCCACCGCGTCGAGCCACGCCTCCGGCAGCGCCTCGCCCGTGAGCGCCGCGAAGCGATGGAACATCCAGATCGCCTCGCCGTTCGAGTCCCACTCGCCCTCCTGCGAGAGAAAATACCCGTCGCGCCGCTGCCGCGGCGTGAAGTGCCGCAGCACCCGCCGCGTGCGCTCGACGTCGCCGAGGCTCAGCAGCACGTGCAGGATGAAGGCCGCATCGCGAAACCAGAAGCGCTTGTAGGTGTAGGGCCCGGGATAGACCTCGTCCGGCGCGTGCAGCACGAGGTTCGCGCGCGCCAGCTCGAAGAGCCGCTGCAGCGGCGCGTCCGCCAGCCGCACGACGGCGAGCGGCGCGAGCGCGCGCCGCCACGACGGCTCGCCCGTGATCGCGGGCCGCCGCTTTGGGTCGAGTTCATTGAAGATCGGCGAGCGGATCTCCAGCGGATGTTCCGCGAGCTCCCGCAGATCGAAGAGCGCGACCGCCGTCGCCATCCCGATCGGATCGGCGACGGTCCGCACCGGCGTGCCTGCTTCACGGATACGCAGCGCGGCGTCACCCTCCTGGTAGACCGACAGGATGTGCCGCGCCGGCCGCCGGTCGAAGAGCACCAGGTGGCGCTGGTTGATCTGCCAGCCGCACCCGTCGGCCGTGACCGCGATCTTCTCCACGAAACTGATGCCCTCGGGATTGTAGGGCCGCAGCGCCACCGCGAGGTGGCCGGCCGCCAGCCCCGCCGGCCGCACCTGCACGCAGCAGTGCGGCTCGTGATTCTGCAGGCAGAGGCTCACAGCGGAGCCCAGCGTCGCCCCGCCCTCCCACGCGGCCCGCGAGCGCACGCGAAGCTCGTCGTCGATCGTCAGCGTCTGCGTGAAATCGCGCTCGCGCCGCCGGGACGGCAGCAGCAGTTCCCCCGCTTCCGGCACCAGCCAGAAATCAAGCGACCAGCCGTCGAAGAGCGGCGTCACCAGGCCGCGCGGATCGACGATTGGATAGTAGGCGACGTCGGGCAGCCCGACCGCCGTCCAGTTCCGGTGCGTCAGGTTGATGTGGCTGAACGAGAACGCCCGCGGGATGAACGAGTCGTCCGCCGGGTTGAACTGCCGCTCGACCCAATACGGCCAGACCCAGTCGAGGTTGTTCTGAATCGCCTTGGTGTTCACCAGCCCGCGCGCATGGAAGAGCATGCCCGCCCGCAGCAGCTCGAGCGGCTCGGCAAACTCCGACGGCTCCGCGAACCCGCGGATCTTCGCGACCAGGTTGATCGGATCGAGAAACCCGTAGGCACGCGCGGCGCGCGTCACCAAAAAGCGAATCGGCCAGGAATTGAGAAACATGCGGGGGGACTTCCGCCATCATTGTCCGGCCCCGCCGGAGAAAGTGCCGGACTGGCGGGGAATCCCCGGTGGCGCCGGCCGGCCCGGTCAGTCCAGTGCCTTTTTCAGGTTGGCGACGGCGTTCCGGTGCGCGCGCAGCACCGGCAGCTCCGAGGCGGCGAGATCGCGCACGTCGGCATCCCGCGCATCGCCCGCCGCGTTCTCGAACAGCGTCATCACGTCGTTCGAGGCCTGCGCGACCACGCGCACGAACTCCCGGTCGAAGTCCGCGCCGCTCTTCGTGAGCAGCCCCGCGTAGGGCTCCGACGTGTCACCGACCGGCGCGCCCGGCAGTCCGCCCTTCCGGCGCACCAACGCTTCGAGCGTGCCGTCGAGCTCGTGATAGTCCGCGGCGAGCTGCAGCGCGTGGCTCCGCACTTCCGCGGCCTGGGCCCGCCCCGCGCCGATCTCCGCCAGGCGCATCTGCCGCCGCGCGGACTCCTGCGCCTTCGCGAGAAACGCCCGCTCGCCCGGGCGCAACGCATCGGCGGCCAGCGGCTCCGCGGCGAATCCGCGCAGCAGGCTGCGCGCCGCCACCGGACGGAAATGCGACGGCCCGGCCGCGTCCAGGGTGACCAGCGCGCCGACGCAGCCAGCGGCGACCAACAGCACGGGGCGCGTCAGCGCGCGCCGGAGAAAAGGAAAGTGAGGTTTCATGGGAGGAAGTGGGTTGCGGATTGAGCGGACGATGTTGCCCCGTTGGACCGCCCCCGCTTGCGGCGGTCACCGCCATCATTGCATGGGGAATCCTCCCACGCGGCCGGAAGTGGCCGGAGGGCGGACGGATATTTCTCTCAAGCCTTCTCTGCCGGCTGTGAAATTTCCGGACTAGGGAGATGTCCGATGTCCGCCAAGGGCACCCACCCGATTGCCCCCGTGGCAGTTCGCTGGTAGCCTTGGCACTCGCGGGATGTCCCATCCCTCCCGGCACGCGTGCGCGATCTCCCTTTCCCACTCCCAAACCAACTGGCCGCACCTTGTCCGGTCGCGATCGACGATCGCGGAGCGAGGCGCGTCCGCTGCCCCGTTGACGGTGCCGGGCCTGGTGGCCACGGTGCTCCCGCGTCCTTCTGGTGCGCGCCACAAAACGCATGAACCTCACGGACGTCATCACCCCCGCCAGCCCGTTGCGGCCCGGGCTGCCCATCATCGCCGGCCGCCGCGGCGGCAGCGCCCGCCGGGCCGTGCGCGTGCTCGTGCTCGACGACAACGAGGACGATTTCGCGTTCGTCAAAATCCTGCTCGGGAAGAGCCTGGCCTACAGCTACGAGCCCGAGTGGGCCCCGACCGAGGAGGCGGCGCTCGCCGCCCTCCGCCGCGGCGGCTTCGACGTCGCGCTCTTTGATTACAAGCTCGGCGGGACGACCGGCCTGGAAATCCTCCAAACCCTCCAGGGCCAGCAGTGCGAGATCCCGATCATCCTGCTCACCGGCTCCGAGAATCCGGAGATCGATCAGGCGGCCCTCAACGCCGGCGCCGCCGACTACCTGTGCAAGGGCTCGCTCGACACCACGCGCCTCGAGCGCGCCATCCGCTACTCGATCAGCCACGCCCAGATGCTCTCCGCGCTGCGCGAGAGCCAGGCCCAGTTGCAGCTCTTCATGCGAAGCGTGCCGTGCGCGGTCTGCATCTTCGATGAGGCCGGCGCGATCCTCTTTCAAAACGAGATCTTCCGGCAGCACTTCTCCGTGCAGGCGGTGCTGGCCGCGCGGCGCCTCACGTCGAGCGCCCACGCCCCGACGCACTATTCCCACGGCGAGCGCCACTGGCTCATCACCACGTTTCCGATGGTCGAGCACAGCGGCCGCAACCTCCAGGGCCTCGCCGGCATCGACATCACCCAGCGCCGCCTCGTCGAACGCGAACTCCTCCGGGTCAGCGACGCCGAGAAGGATCGCATCGGCAGCGATCTCCACGACGGACTCGGCCAGTATCTCACCGGCATCTCCTGCCTCAGCGCCGCCCTGCGCGACAAGCTCCAGGTCAACGGCCGCAAGGAGGCCGAGGACGCCGCCACCATCTCCACCCTCGTGCAGGAGGCGATCGCGCAGGCCCGCGCGCTCGCCCGCGGCCTCTGCCCCGTGCAACTGGAAACCAGCGGCCTCGAGTCCGCCCTCGAGGACCTCACCTTCCAGATCCAGCGGCTCCACGGGCTTGAATGCGAATTCATCCCGCGCGGCCCGGTCGACGTCGAGACGAGTGTCGCGCTGCACCTCTACCGCATCGCCCAGGAGGCGATCAACAACGCGATCAAGCATGCGTCGGCCCGGCGCATCACCGTGACCGCCGACTTCACCCGGGCGGACCGGATCCTGCTGATCGAGGACGACGGCTGCGGCTTCGATCCCGACGGCGAACACGGTCCGAGTTCGGGCATGAGCCTCATGCCCTATCGTGCCGCGATGATCGGCGGCACCCTGACCGTCACTTCCCAACCCAACGCCGGCACCAAGGTCGAGTGCCGCTTCCAATATCCCCAGTGAACATGAAACCGAAGATCGCCATGAAGAAGCCCGTTTCCGCCGCTCCCGCCGACGCCGCCGGGGTGCTTGAGCCGGCGCCCGTCCCGGTCCCGGCCAAGCTGAAGGTCCTGCTCGTCGACGACCATCCCATCACCCGCCAGGGCATGAAGGCCCTCGTCAACCAGCAGCCCAACCTCGAGGTCTGCGGCGAGGCCGACAACGCGCCCTACGCGATCGAGCTCGTCGGCAAGCTCCAGCCCGACCTCGCCATCGTCGATATCGCCCTCAAGACGACCAACGGCATCGAGCTCACCAAGAACATCAAGGTCCAGGCGCCCAACCTCCCTGTATTGATTGTCTCGATGCACGACGAGGGCCTCTACGCCGAGCGCGCGCTCCGCGCCGGTGCCATGGGCTACCTCATGAAACAGGAGGCCGGCGAGAAAGTCATCCAGGCGATCCAGCGCCTCCTCCAGGGCGAGATTTACCTCAGCGACAAGATCAAGGAGAAGATGCTGCACCGCTTCGTGAACAAGAAGAGCGACGGCATGGTGTTCTCCATCGACACCCTCAGCGACCGCGAGATGGAGGTCTTCCAGCTCATCGGCAACGGCTACAGCACGCGCCAGATCGCGCAGAAGCTCAATCTGAGTTCGAAGACGATCGACTCCTACCGCGAGCACCTGAAGTTGAAGCTCAACCTGGATTCGGGCGCGGAACTCGTCCGCCACGCCATCCAGTGGGCCCGCAACGAGGGCGGCGTCTGATCCGTCCGGCGCCCCTTGTGTCTAGCCGGCGTGGTTCGCGAACCACCACACCACCACCGCCATCGCGGCGAAGAAGACCGCAATTCCGATCACGATCGCGAAGTTCACCTTCGTCGTGCGCTTGTGCGGATTGATCTCCGGAAAGCCGGAACTCTCTTTGTCGATGGACATGGCGGTCCACGATGGACCGTCGATTCCCCCGCCGGTGTCGCCGCCCGCTCAGAATAGCTCCCCCTGCGTCGGCTTCGGGAGCGGCGGCTGAAACGCCACGGGCTCGAGACACTCGGGCACGTCGTTGCGCGGATTGTTCACGAGGCTCGACACGCTCACCGCCTCCATGTCGTCCGCGGGGTGCGGCTCCGTCAGCCGCGCCAGCTCCTCCGCCGGCATCGCGCCCGCCGCGAGCCAGCGCCTCGCCTCGTCGTCGTCGACGATCGCCGGCATGCGACGGTGGATCTTCGCCATCAGCTCGTTGGGCCGCGTGGTCATGATCGCAAACGTCGCCGGGCGCAGCTCGTTGCCCTTTTCATAGATGCCGGCCATGAAGAACGGACGCCCGCCCTTCAGGTGGATGTCGAACGGGATCTTGGTCGTGTCGTCGAGACGCAGCCACTCGTAGAATCCGTCCGCGGGCACGAGGCAGCGGCGCTTCTGCACCGACTGCCGGAACATCGCGTTGGTCGCCGCCGTTTCCGACTGCACGTTGATCGGCGCGAGTTTGGGTTTCTCGGATTTTTCCCAGAACGGCACATAGCCCCAGCGCATCGTGGCAGGCACGATCACGTCGCCCTCGTCGTCCATGATGATGACGGGCATGTCCTGGCTCGGCGCGGCGTTGAACCGCGGCGCCTGCACCCAGTCGGGAATCCCGAAGGTCCGCCGCAGGTGCTCCGTCAATTCGTCGGTGTCCTTGATCCGATAGCGTCCGCACATGCGCCGCCAGCGTAGGGCCGGTCGCCCTCGTGGCAACCCCGCCGCGGGGCGGGCGCAGTCAGTCGGTTCGCGGCCTCCACGCCACCTCCGTCGCCGACCAGAAAAGAGAGTTGATTCGCCAAGGAACGCCGTCCACGTTCCCGCCTCCTTGTTGGACGCTTAGCTCAGTTGGTTAGAGCACCTGCTTCACACGCAGGGGGTCCGCGGTTCGAGTCCGCGAGCGTCCACCATCTCCAGTCGCAGGGTCCGTGGTTAAGAGTTGGCCGGTTCGGATTGTCACCGGGCGCGCGGAGAGTCCTCGAACCATGCCTTTGTTGACAGGACGGATTTCGAACCGGGATTTACAGGATTCCTCGTCCGACACCGTCAGTCGCACGGGAATCGAAGCTCTCCCGGATTCGGTTCGTTCCTGAAAATCCTGTCTTCAATCCTGTGAATCCTGTCCAAAACAAAAACCCTCCGTGGTCGGGTGGCAGGCGGAGTCGCGGGTGCTTTTTTAAGCCGGACCCGTGCGGTTGAAGCGCCCTTTCATTCGAGCGACTCTAAGCCGAAAGGTGGAGCCCGATGTCCCCATCGGGCTCCACCTCAACTGCACGTTCCCGGGCTAGACGCTCCTTCACGCTTTCCGGATCCCACCCTCGGCTCGACCTCCCCCGTCCGGACGGACGCCGCCTACTTCCGCGTGACCACCGGCTTTCGCCGCCGCGGATACAGCGTCCGGCAGATCTCGCACACCGTGCCGTCGCACGCGTGCGCGCTGCAGTGCTCGCGACCGTAAAAAATGATCCGCAGGTGCAGCTGGTTCCAGTGCTCGCGCGGAAACAACGCCTTCAGGTCGCGCTCGGTCGTCTCGACGTTGCGCCCCGACGTCAGCCCCCACCGCTGAGCGAGCCGGTGGATGTGCGTGTCGACCGGAAACGCCGGCACGCCGAACGCCTGCGCCATCACCACGCTCGCCGTCTTGTGCCCCACGCCCGGCAGCGCCTCGAGTTCCTCGAAGGTCCGCGGCACCTCTCCGCCATGCTGCTCCACCAGCAGGCGCGAGAGCCCCGCGATCGCCTTCGCTTTCGCCGGCGACAGCCCGCACGGGCGGATGATGGCGCGGATCTCCTCCACCGGCACCTGCATCATCGCCGCCGGCGTGCCCGCGCGCGCGAAGAGCCGCGGCGTCACTTTGTTCACGCCCTTGTCCGTGCTCTGCGCGGAGAGCAGCACCGCCACCAGCAGCGTGAACGCATCCGTGTGCACGAGCGGCACCGGCGTCTCCGGATACAGCTCGGCAAGGCGGCGGTCGATGAAGGCGGCGCGGTCGGCGCGGGTCATGCGCGAGAACAGCACGGCTTCGCCTCGGGAAACCAATCCTTAAATGCCTCCCCCAACCCAAATCGCGATTGCGCGTCGTCGTCCCTCGCCTAGCGTGCGCCAAAATCATGCCCTCGCCTCGCGAATTTCTCGCCCCGCTCGACACGTTTCCCCGCCGTCACCACGGCGACCGCGCGACCGAATCGGCCGCGATGCTCGGGCTCCTCGGGTATGAATCGCTCGACGCCCTCGCCGCCGCCGCCGTGCCGCCGCAGATCCGCCTCGACCGCGCGCTCAACGTCCCGCCCGCCCTCGGCGAGACCGCCGCGCTCGCGGAACTCCGCGCCCTCGCCGGCGAGAACAAGGTGTTCCGCAGCTTCATCGGCCTCGGCTACTACGACACCGCCACCCCCGGCGTCATCCAGCGCAACATCCTCGAGAATCCCGGCTGGTATACGGCCTACACGCCCTACCAGGCCGAGATCTCCCAGGGCCGCCTCGAGGCCCTGCTCAACTTCCAGACCCTCATCACCGAGCTCACCGCCCTCGAGATCGCCAACGCCTCGATGCTCGACGAGGGCACCGTCGCCGCCGAGGCCATGATGATGTGCCACCGCCTCAAGGAAGGCGACGCCTTCCGCCACCGGAACTTCTTCGTCTCCGCGCAGTGCCACCCGCAGACCATCGACATCGTGAGGACGCGCGCGAAGCCGCTCGGCATCGAGGTCATCGTCGGCGACCACCGCACCTTCACGCCCGACGCCTCGTGCTTCGGCGTGCTCGTGCAATACCCCGACACCACCGGCTCGATCCACGATTTCGAAACGTTCTTCGCCGCCGCCCACGCCGCCGGCGCCTTCACCATCGTCGCCGCCGATCTCCTCGCGCTCACGCTCCTGCGCGCACCCGGCGAGTTCGGCGCCGATGTCGCCGTCGGCTCGGCCCAGCGCTTCGGCGTGCCCATGGGCTTCGGCGGCCCGCACGCCGGCTTCCTCGCCACGAAGGACGCCTTCAAGCGTCAGATGCCCGGCCGCCTCGTCGGCGTGTCGAAGGACGCCCAGGGCGATCCCGCCATGCGCCTCGCCCTCGGCACGCGCGAGCAGCACATCCGCCGCGACAAGGCCACGTCCAACATCTGCACCGCCCAGGTCCTGCTCGCGGTGATGGCCTCGATGTATGCCGTCTATCACGGCCCCGAGGGCCTGAAGCAGATCGCCCGCCGCGTGAAGCTGCTCACCGAGCTGCTCGCCGCCGGCCTCCGCCGCGCCGGGGCGAAAGTGAACGCCGAGCCCGTCTTCGACACCCTCACCATCGGCGGCGTCTCCGCCGCGCGCGTCCACGCCGCCGCCGAGGCGAAGAAGATAAACCTGCGCGTCGTCGACGACTACACCGTCGGCCTCTCCCTCGACGAGACGACCACCCTCGAGGACATCGAACTGCTCCTCACGTTCTTCAGCGAATCGGGAAAGATCACTGCGGACTCCGAACTTCAAACTTCCGACTTCGCAGCGCCCCACGCGCGCACCTCGCAGTTCCTCGCCCACGCGACGTTCAACCGCTACCACACCGAGCACGAGATGCTCCGCTACATCAAGCGGCTCGAGGCGAAGGACCTCTCCCTCGTCCACTCGATGATCTCGCTCGGCTCGTGCACGATGAAGCTCAACGCCACGAGCGAGATGTTTCCGGTCAC
>CAZENI010000328.1:1650-9531 GCA_964513055.1 uncultured Opitutus sp. | reverse complement strand
CCGCCCCCCCCAAAAAACCCCCCCCCGGTGTGGGGGGGGCGAGGACGCCTCGCCCTACCTCCAGCCGCTTCAGGTTATGTTCTGCAATTTCCGGCGACCAACACTAGCTCAGCCGCCGGACGGGTTCACGGGCTGGTATTCGAAGCTGGGGCCGATGGGCTGGTGCAGGTTGGTCCCCGCCATCATGTCGAGCGCCTGCTGGCGCAGCGACATCATCGCGCCGAGCGCCCGCTTGAAGTTGCCGGGCTGGCCGTTGAACAGCTCGTGGAGGCCTTTCAGCACGGAGGTGTAGGAGTAATTGAAGTTGTCCATCGCGTGTCGCTCGGCGGTCCCGGCCGCATAGTCGCCGGCCTTGGGATTGGTGGGGATGGGAGCGATGCGTCCACCGGCCGCGATGGGCGCGCCCGAGTAGCTGAAACCGAGCGGTGTCGTGGCGTCGGGCACGAGGGCGTAGCCGGCGACGATCTCCGCGTATTTGTAGTAGTGGGCGAGCTCGCTGCCCGGTCCACCGGAGAGCGGCGAAGTGGCGCTGCTGCCCTCGCCCTGATCGATGATGATCTCCATCGCGGCGACGGCGCTCGCCGCATCGGTGACGATCGTGCCTTCGGGAAAGGGTGGCACGACCTGCCGGGCGGGATCGCCGGTGAAGATCCCCGGGCCGAGCTGGTGGACCATGTCGATGATCCCGCGATAGAATTGCCCGATCGTGATGCCGTCGGGTTGGTCGTTCGGGCCCTCACCGCTGGCGGCCTTCCGATCGGGAAAGATGATCGGCTCCTGCGGGTCCTCGATCTCCATGAACACGGTCTGGAGGAGCTGGGTCGAGAACGGCGCCAGGGGCACCTGCAGTCCCGTCTCGATGCCGCCGGGCAGGCTGGCGGGATACGCGGGCACGAAGCCCGGGCGGTCGATGACCGGCTGCCCGCCGACGGCGTTGAGCACGTTGCAGGCAAGCGTCATGTGCAGCATCTCCTCCGCGACCACGCTGCCGATGATGTCGGCGACGGCGGCGTTCGCGGGGTCATTGCCGAGCGAATACAGCGCGTAGAGGTAGGGAGGGATCGTGGAGTGTTCGAGTTCGATGGCGGTCTGGAGCGACTGCCGGAGGCCGTCGATGCCGCCGGCCGTGAGACTGCGGTAGAGGGAGCGTTTGAGGAGAAGCATGGGGGAGCGGTGGTCGGTTGGGGGGAGTGCCGGCGGCGATCAGCGGCGGCTGAGGCGGCGGGCCATGGCGGCGGTTTTTCCGCCGCGGGCGGCAGCCGCGGCGGCGGCCACCGTCGGGGATGGAGACGGCGCGGGGGCGGCCGCTTGCAGGCGCTTCGCGTCCGGCGGCGGGGGCGGCGGGCCTTCGAGCGGGTTCTGCAACCAGGCGAGGATCGCGGCGCGCTTGCCGGGCGAGAGGTCGCGCGTGACCGGCATGTAGTTGGGATTCTCGACCGGCAGTCCGAACGCGACGACCAGCATGGACGCGTAGGCCTTCACTTGCTGGTAGTCCCCGAGGTTGATGAACCGGCTCATCACGGGATACAGGTTGGCGTATTGCTCGAAGATATGCCGCAGGCCGGTGCCGGGCAGGAACGAGTCGTTCCACGTCGGGAGGATTCCCGGCGGATAGGCGAAGGCGTCGAAGACGAGGACGCTGATGAAATTCCACGAGTTCGCCGGATCGGCCGGGCTCTCATCGGCGAGTGCATAGCCGACGCCGTAAACCTGGCCGTCAATATAACCGCGGGCGTTCGCGGTGTCGCCACCCGTGAGGGTGACGACCGCGCGGCCGTCGGCGCCGGTGGTGACACTCGCGGGGAAGAGGAGGCCGCCGGCGGGCGTGCCGACGTCCGGTTCTCCCGCCTGCCAGCCGAGGCCGGCGGGATTGAGCTGCAGGTCGATGACCTGGCCTGCGCAAGGCTGACCGTAGGCGGTGGCGTAGAAGTTTACCGGCGCCGTCTCGCCCGGGCCGAGCCGGAACACGAAAAGATCAGCCCGCACATAGCGGCCGCCGGGGTAGTTCACGCCGTCCGCCGTGGTCGGAGGGTTCTCCCCGGTGAGGACACCGGCCGGCCGCTGGCTCGCGAGCAGCCCGAGCGGGTTGTTCGCGACCACACTCGCGAGGCCGGCCGGCAGCGGCACTTCGACGATGCCGGCGGTTTGCCGATACCAGCCGGCGATCAGGTAGGGGATGGTGCCGATCGCGGTCGGTCCGGCGGCTCCGGGCGGGCTGACCACCAGGCTGAGTGATCCGATGTCCAGTTGGTTGCCCGAGCTGTCCACCGGCAGGGCGTTGCCGAGGTCGAGGCGGATCACACCGGCGGCAGGGTCAACGACGGCGGCGCAGTAGTTGATGTAGGGATTGCCGGTTGAGTCCGACTGCAGCGCCAGCAACTGCCGGCCGAGCACGAAATGCCGCGGCTCGGCGGTGGCCGCGGTCCCGATGGTGCCGACGATGCGACCGCGGCAGAACTGGTTGTCGCCCGGTGTCGGCGGATTCGTCGGCCAGTTCATCGAGTAGCAATCCACGTTGAACTTGATGGAGAGCAGGTGCCCGTTGGCCTCGGCCGCCGCCTGCAGGGCCTGCAGGAAGGGCGAGGCGGAGAGATTGCCCCATTCGGTCACCGTGATGACGGATTGCCACATCGTGCCCAAGGCCATGTCGCCGCCCTGGCTACCCTGGATCTTGCTCCACAGATCCGTGAAGGCGGCGGGGGCGAACTCGCCGCGCATGAGCGTCTGGCCGGTGGCGTTGGCGAGGCGGATCTTCAGGCCGAAGATCATCGAGACCATCTGCTGCTGCGGGTCGAGATCCACGAGCTTGGCCGGCGCGGTGTTGTCGGAGTCGGCCACGGAAAGCGTGAGGACCGCATCCGTCGGGCTCGCCGCCGTGCCGTCAGCCATGAAGGCCGAGGTGATGGCGCAGCCGAGAAGACGCCAGACGCCATCGCCGGCGGGATTCCACCAGCCGTTCAACTCGTCCGGCGCGTTTCCTGTCATCCGCTGCTGGTAGCTGGGGAGGAAGGTGGCGTTGTTGAAGTGGGTGACGTCGTTGTTGACGGTGGAGACGGTGGCTTGGAACTGCCCCGCAAAATGCAGGCGCAGGCGTTGGGAGAGGTAACTCATGGGAATGGGGATTGGGGAAACGGGAAAGGGATCGTGACGCGGCGTGGTGGGCGGCTGCGGCGGGCTTCCGTCAGGAGAGGAACGGCTCGATCGATCCGATCGGAGGGTTCTCGGAGTCGCGCTCGAACGTCCGACCGAACCGCCGCGAATGGCATGCCAGCCGGCGCTCCCGTCGCAGGGCCACGATCTCGAACATGGCGACGGGGTGGGAGTTCACAGCGGACGTTGCGCTTCGATATACAATGTAGGCAATCTCTATATCCTATACAGTGGCGGATCGGCGGCGCGGCGCGAGCCGGGGTCGGGGTCGGGGTCGGGCGGGCGGACGCCGCCGCCACACGCCGCGGCGGGAACGCGCTTGACGGCGCGCAAGATTTCTGAAATAACAGAAATCATGAAACTCACGCCGGTCATGGAACGGTTCATCCTCCACTGGGGCGAGATGGGCTGGCGCTGGGGGATCAACCGCTCGGTCGCGCAGGTGCATGCGCTGCTCATGCTGGCGCCGAAGCCGCTGCCGGCGGACGAGATGGCGGAGACGCTGAACGTCGCCCGCTCGAACGTGAGCACGAGCCTGAAGGAGCTCAACGGCTGGGGCCTGGTGCGGACGGTGCACGTCTTCGGCGACCGGCGGGAGCATTTCGAGACGCTGCGCGATGTGTGGGAGATGTTCCTCGTGATCATGCGGGAGCGGAAGAAGCGCGAACTCGACCCCACGCTGGCCGCGCTGCGCGAGTGCGTGACAGATGCGAAGGCCGGCAAGGCCGACTCGGACTACACCATCAACCGCCTCAACGAGCTGGCGGCCTTCATCGAACTCGCCGGCAGCTGGGCCGACCGCACGCAGAAGCTGACGCCCGCCGCCACCAAGCGCCTGCTCGAGCTCGGCGACAAGGTCTTCCGCCTCGCGGGCTGAGGTTTTGCCCTAAGATTTCTGAGTTAACTGAAATAACTAAAAGACAAGGAATCGCCATGAACTACACCGTCATTGCCTACCTGCTCTACCTGCCCATCGCGATCGCGATGACCATCTGGGTGGCGCGCACGCTGCACCGCAACGGCCGCGTCTTCGTGGTCGCGGCGTTTCGCGGCAACGAGGTCATGGGTGACTCGGTGAACCACCTGCTCGTGGTGGGCTTTTACCTGATCAACGTCGGTTTCATCGCGACCGCGCTGCGCTACGGGGAGAAGCCCGTGGATCTGCAAGGCATGATCGAGTTCCTGAGCACCAAGCTCGGCGTGGTGCTGATGGTCCTCGGGGCGATGCATTTCTTCAATCTGTTCAACTTCGACAAAATGCGCCGGAAGGGTGCGCGGCCGGAGACTCCCCCGACCGCCCCGCTCGCGCCGCCGGCGCTGCCGCTCCGTTGACACGGCACGCCATCGCCTGCATCGCCGCTCCACCGCCGCCTCGCGGCCTCCCTGACATGAACCCGCACCTCGAACTCCTCCTCAAACTCGCCGCGTTCTGGACGCTGCGGTGGATCGCGGCGCGGCTGCTCGATGTGACGCCGTATCTGGTGAACGGCTGGTGGCGGTTCGGCTACAGCGCGACGAACGTCGTGTTCTGCCTCCTGCCGTTTCTCTACGCGTGGGCGGCGTTCGCGACCTGATCGACGACTCCCATGAGCACCCACAAACGGATGCGGCCGGCCGACCCCCACACCAACCCGTGCGAGGGCCGGGTCACATGGAAAGCGAGCAAGTCGCTGTGGTATTTCGCGGCCCTGGGCACGACCGTCGGGCTCGCGCCGTTCACGTTCAGTGTCGGGGCGGCGTCCGTCTCGCTTGTCCTCACCGTGCTCACGCTCTGCCTTGGTCACACGCTCGGCCTGCACCGACGATTGATTCACGAGAGCTATGCCTGTCCGCTCTGGCTTGAGCGGATCTTTGTCTACCTTGGCGTGATGGTCGGAATCGCGGGACCGTTTCGCATCATCTACCTCCACGACATCCGCGACTGGTCGCAGCGACAGGCGCGGTGCCATGCGTTCTTCATCCACTCGCAGGCGTGGTGGATCGACTGCTGGCAACAACTGCACTGCGACATTCAGCTTACGCACGGACCGCAGTTCACGATCGAGGACCGCGTGCGCCACGACCGATTTTACGCGTGGCTCGAACGCACGTGGCGCTGGCAACAACTCCCGCTGGCGCTGGCACTCTATCTCGCCGGCGGGGTGGGCTGGGTCGTATGGGGCAGCGGCGTGCGGCTCCTGGTTTCGCTGACCGGACACTGGCTGGTGGGCTATCTCGCGCACAATCGTGGCGCGCGGGCGTGGCACATCGAGGGCGCCGCGGTGCAGGGCTACAACGTCCCGGGCTTCGCGCTCCTCACGATGGGCGAGAGCTGGCACAACAACCATCACGCCTACCCGGAGTCGGCGCGCCTCGGCCTCCAGCCGCACGAATGGGATCCCGGTTGGGTCGTCTTGAAATCGCTCGAGCGTCTCGGCTTGGTCTGGAATCTCGCGACGCCGGCCGCGCTGCCGTCGCGGGCGGAGCGGGTGGCGTTGGCGGCGGCGGGGACTTCAGTCGAACTGAGCCGGCCATGAAACGCCTCCATCGCTTCCTCCAGCACGCGCTGCTGCCTCCGCTGTTCGGCGGAATCCTGATGTTCTTCGTGATGTTCTTCGGGCGAAACGGCCCGACGGATTGGGCCGGCGTTCCCGTGTTGTTCGGCTTCGTGATCCTCGCGGCCTACCTGATGGCGATCATTCCAAGTCTCGCCTACGCCGCGCTCATGGAATGGGCCTTCAGCCGCGGCGTGGTTGGCGGCAGTGGGCGCGCGGTGGTTCTCTCGGCGTTCCTCGGCGCGACGGTGGGAGCCATTCCGTTTCTGGGCGAACTGTTCAATCCCCATCGGGTGTTCCACCGCGAGGATCTGCTGATGTTTGCGATGCCCTCGGCGGTCGGCTTCGTCGTCGGTGTGATGGTGGAGCTCGTCGTCGCGGCGCGCGCCCGCCGGCTTGTGCTCACGTCCCCGACTTCAGGTCCTTGATGAAGGACTCCGCCTCGCGCATGGACGACTCCATGTCGGCGATGAGTCGGGAGATGTCCGCTTCGAGGGTGCGGTGGGTGTCGCCGAGCGAGGCGATGGCGCGGGCGTTGAGGTTGTGCTTCAGGAAAAGGACCTGGTCGCGAAAGGTCGCGATCACCGGCTCCATCCGGTCGGCGGCCCGCTTCATCAAGGTGAGCAGCGACTCGTAGCGGCGGCGCGTGAGGTCGAGCTGCCGCTGGCTGTCGGCACGCAACGAGGCGCTCGAGTATTGGCCCAGCTCCTGTTTCCATTCACGAAACAGCGCCGCGGCGACGTCCTCGACCGCCGTGATCCGCTCCCTCACCTCCTTCGCCCGCGCCTCGCTGCGCGAGAACTCGCCGTTCATGGCGTCGTATTTCTTCTGCAAGTCGCCGCCGTCGGCCTTTGTCACCGCGAGGAAACGCTGCAGCGCATCGGCGAACTGCTCCTTCGCGTCCTTCTGGGCCTCGCGCGTTTTCTCCACGCGGTCGGCGAGGATCTCGCGCTTGGCGATGCCGATCTTCTCCATCGCGCCATAGTAGGCAGTGGAGCAGCCGGCGAGCAGGAGGACGAGGGCGACGGGCAGGGAACGGAAGGCGGCTTTTCGCATGCCTGCTACCCGACCGCGGTTTCGGGCGCGGGTGCCGCGCGTCCGCGCCGGGGCGCGAACGGCCGGGGCGCGTCAGCCGCGGCGGCGGCTTTTCGCGGCGCCGGCGATCTCTGCGAGGCAGGCGCGCACGGTCGGCAGGCGCTCCGCATCGAGCCAGGCGCGCTTCACCCAGAAACCCGGCAGGCTGAACGAGTCGATTCGCTCCGCCCCGTCCGCGAACTCCCCGAGCATGTCGCCGCTGCGCCGGTAGAACCGATGGTCGAGCTTCTCCGGATCGACGACCCAGTATTCCTGCACGCCGTGCAATTCGTAGCGGGAAAACTTGTCCACCCGATCGCGCGTTTCCGACGACGGCGAGATGGCCTCGAGCACGAAGGTCGGCGCGAACGGCACATGCGTTGGCGCCATCCGCACGATCTGATCCTTGGGAAAAAACGCGAGGTCGGGCATGAACGTGTCCCGCGCGCTCAGCCGGACGGCGACGTTTTCGCGGTAGAGTTTGCCGAGATCGTTGTCCTCGATGTAGGCGCCCATGAGGCGGTCGAGAAAGTTCAGCAGATCGGCGTGGCGTAGATTGACCGGTGAGTGCATGGAAATCCTTCCGCCGATCAAGTCGGCGCGCACACCGGGTTCCAGCCAGTCGAGGAATTGCTCCGAGGTGAGCACTGGCCGGCCGGCGGGAATTTTCCGCGGGCTGCGAGGACGCAGGGGAGCAATCGCACTGGCCATGGGGGCAATGTGGCCGGGCTTCCATGGCGCCGCAACTCTGAACCCGGCTGCTCGGACGGCTGCGGTGCTTCCGCACCTCGCTAAACGGCCCCGCGCTGCAGGAGCGCGACGAACAACGCCTCGAAGCGCGCGACGTCGACCGCGAGGACCACGGTGGCGTCCGGTTCGCCCAGCCCCGGGCCGCCGCCCGCGGGCCAGCTCAGCGTGGCGCCATAGCTCCCGCCGTGGTCGACCTCGATGTCCATCGCCAGCCGGAGGCGTGTGGTGGCGATCGCGGGATCGAGCAGCACCCCCGCCGCGATCTCGTCCCACATCGGGTAGCCGGTTTTCACGTGCTGCGCGAAATAGCGCGCAACCGGCGAGGCGCCGGCGCTTGCGAGCGCGGCCAGTTCGGGCGTGAGCTTGGCCCGCG
>CAZENI010000328.1:0-1640 GCA_964513055.1 uncultured Opitutus sp. | reverse complement strand
AGCCGGCCCCGCCCAGCAGCGCCATGATCACGACCTGGAAGGACAGCATCGGATTGAACGCGATCGCCGGGTCGATATAGGTCCAGCGCGGCGCCATCACCGCCCCGGTCACGGTCATGAACACGGCGCTGATCGCGAACAGCGTGAGCTTGGCCCGCGTCGTGGCGTCGAGCGGGACGCAGGTGATCGCGCGCCAGCCCGCGCGCAGCATGAGGTGCGCGGCTTCGGGATCGAAGCGGCAGTTGAACTCCACCCGCGGGTTGTGGATGAACTGCAGGGTGAACTCGTCGACCTCGGGCGCGGCCGGGTTGAACGACGCGCCCATGAACACGAGCTCGCGCGCCTTCGCGGCGAACGCGTCGTCGAGCCGCGCCGCCAGCGCGAGGTTCGTGAACGGACCCATCGCGAGGATCGTGACCTCACCGGGAAATTCGCGCACCGCGCGCACGAGGAAGGCCGCGGCGCTTTCGGACGCGGGCGCGGTCGCCGGCTCGCCTTCGATCATCGGTGGCACGACGTCGGGCGCGTGATGCCGCGGACGGTGCACGGTGTTGTAGTCGGGCCAGTCCTCCATCCACGCACCCTTGTAGGGCAGGCGGCCGTGGAGCTGCTCCCAGCGCCGCGTGCCCTCCTGGGTATTGATCAGCGGATACGTCGCGCCGGCGAACACGGGCACGTCGGTGCGGCCGATGAGTTCGAGCATCCGGAGGACGTGCGCGGTGTTCTCCTTCACCCAGCCGTCGCCGCTCACGGTGGTGATCCCGAGCACCTCGAATTCCGGCGCCTGCAGCACCATGAGGATCGCCTGGAGGTTCGAGCCGCCGGGGCCGAAGGCGTCCTGATCGATGATGACCTTGCGCTTCATGCGGCGGCCGTGGCGGGCGGTTTCCAGCGCAGGAGCTTCTGGTCACCTGCGACGTAGAGCGGATGGCGCGGGTGGCCGGCCTGGGTGGTGCCGAGGCACCAGAGCTTGCGGCCGGCGAAGAGGCGCACGACGGCGTCCGCCCGCGCCTGATACGCGCCGGAGACGCCCCAGGCGGCGACGATTTTTTCGCAGCGATCGGCGGCGGCGAGGAGGGAGGCGTCGTTTTCCGCGCCGACGGGATCGGGGTCGGCCATCATCTCCTTCGGATAGGGGGTGCGGAGGCCGAAGAGGTTGGCCATCCAGAAACCGTCGAAGCCCTCGCGCTGCGAGAAGGTGCGGATGCGCGTGAGCGTGGGGTCGAGTTGCTGCTCGTCGGCCGTGCTGGGGTTGAGCCCGATCCAGAGGATGAGCCGCTCGCCGAAGAGCGGATTCCACCGGTGCACGAGCGAGTAGCGGTGCCGGCGATCGGGGGAGAAGTGGCAGGGGTTGTCCAAGGGAAAAAGAGGCGAGCGACGGTTAGCGACTACGCCGGCGACTCCGTGCCCTCGTCGAGCGCCGCGAGGTAGGCTGTGTAGGCGAAGACGCGGCCGCGGGCGGCGCCGGTTTTTTCTTCGACGATGCCGAGATCGACGAGTCGGCTGAATGCGGTGTTGACGGTCGAAAAGGCCGGGCGTTCGTCGAGCAGCTCGCGCGCCCGGTTCACGGTGAGCATCGGATGGCGCTGCAGGAGGGCGTGCACGCCGGAGGCGGTGGCGGCCGAGCTTCCCAGGCGGGT
>CAZENI010000327.1:0-9532 GCA_964513055.1 uncultured Opitutus sp. | reverse complement strand
CATCCATCCGGACGACGCGGCGCGCGTCGAGCACGAGCACCGCGAGGCGGCGGAGGGCCGCCGGGTGCTCAATACTTCCTTCCGCATCCTGCGGCCGGACGGCGAGCAGCGCGAAATCCGGGCCAGCGCCAACGTCCAGCGCAACCCGGCCGGGCGCCCGGCGCGGATGGTCGGCGTGAACTGGGATGTGACCGCCGAGCGGCGGGCGCAGGCGGACGTCATCCGCGCGCGCGATCGGGCCGAGTTGCTGAACGGCCAGCTCGAGCACGCGCTCACCCGCGCCAACCAGCTCGCGCGCGAGGCCGCGGCTGCCACCGTGGCGAAGTCGGAGTTTCTCGCCAACATGAGCCACGAGATCCGCACGCCGCTCAACGCCGTGATCGGCATGAGCGATCTGCTGCTCGGCACCGAACTGGCGAAGGAGCAGCGCGAGTTCGCCGAAACCATCCGCACGAGCGGCGATGGCCTGCTCGGACTGATCAACGGCATCCTGGATTACTCGAAGATCGAATCCGGCCGGCTCGAGCTCGAGCGGCGGCCGTTCGATCTGCGCGAGTGCATCGAGTCGTCCGTGGACCTCCTGGCGGCGCGCGCGGCCGAGAAGCAGATCGAGCTGCTCTGCGCCATCGACGCGGGCGTGCCCGAGGCGCTGAACGGCGACGACACGCGACTGCGGCAGGTGCTGGTGAACCTGCTGAGCAACGCAGTGAAGTTCACGGCGCGCGGCGAGGTGTTCCTGGCCGTGGGGGTGAGCGCGCGAACGGCGGACAGCGCGCGGCTGCGCTTCGCCGTGCACGATTCCGGCATCGGGATTCCGGCGGAGCGGATGGACCGGCTCTTCAAGACGTTCAGCCAGGTCGATGCGTCCACGACCCGTCAATACGGCGGCACCGGTCTCGGCCTCGCGATCTGCAAGCGCATCGTCGAGCTGATGGGCGGTCGCATCTGGGTGGAGAGCCGGCCCGAGAGCGGCAGCGTCTTCTATTTCGAGATCACCGCGCAGCTCGCGGTGGCCGATACGAAGCCGTTTGCGGCGCGGCGTTCGCCGGTGCTCGGCGGCCGGCGCGTGCTGATCGTGGATGACAATGCGACGAGCTGCCGGGTGTTGTCGCAACAGTGCCTCGGCTGGGGCCTCACGCCGCGGTCGGCCGCGTCGGCGGCGGAGGCGGGCGCGGTCCTGGCCCGCGAGGGCGACTTCGATGTGGTGCTGATCGACGCGGAGCTGGCGGACAGCGGCGGGCAGGAACTGGCGACGGCGATTCGCCGGGGGCGCACAGCGGGGCCGCTGCCGATCGTGTGGCTGACCCGCCCGGGCCGCGGCCGCCCGGTCGAGGGGACGGATGCGGGTGGGACGCTGACGAAGCCGGTGAAGGCGGGCGCGTTGTTCGACGTCCTGATCGAAATGATCCAGGGCCGGCAGTCGGCGCGACCCGCTCCGAACGCGGAGGACGTGCCGCCGGGCGAAACCCATCCGCTCGTGATTCTCATCGCCGAGGACAACCCGGTGAACCAGCGCGTCGCCTTGCTCATGCTGCAACGGCTCGGTTACCGCGCCGAAGTCGCGTCGAATGGACGCGAGGCGGTCGAAGCCGTGGCGCGGAAGAGCTACGATCTCGTCCTGATGGACGTGCAGAAGCCGGAGATGGACGGGCTGCAGGCCACGCGGACGATCCGGGCGCGGGCGTCGGCGAGCCCGCAGCCGCGGATCGTGGCGATGACGGCCAACGCCTCGACGAGCGACCGCGAGCAGTGCCTGGCCGCGGGCATGGACGACTTTCTCTCGAAGCCGGTGCGCGCCGCGGATCTGCGCAAGGCCCTGCAGGCGACGCCGACGCGGCGGGTGGCGACGGCGGCGTGAGGGCGCATCACGTTCGCTTGATCCTCTTCTTATCTCTGTAGTCCTGGATGAAAATATTCAGGACGAGCCAGAAGCCGCCGGCGGCGGCGCCGAGGAAACACAGGATCGCCAGGCCGGGGTAGCCCCAGAGCTGGAAATCCGTCTGCACGCGCATCAGCAGCGAGGCGCCAATCACGAGGGCGGCGAGGATCAGGCCGGTGGTGATGCGGTTCGCGATCTTCTGCATGCCTTCCATCACGATCTCGGCATCGACCGACTTCACCTTGATCTCGAGCTCGTTGTTGACGACCGAATCCATGATCCGGTTCAGGCGCGCGGGCAGGCCGCCGACGAAGCCCTTCATCTCCAGGATGCCGCTGAGGAGGTTTCCCTTGCTCACGTCCTTGCGCATGCGCTGCGACATGAACTCGTCGACGTTGCGTCGCACGGAGTCGTTCGGATCCCATTCGGGTGCGAGGATGCGGCCGATTTCGTCGAGTTGCAGCAGCGTCTTGCCGAGGAGGGTGAGCTCGCCCGGCGTCTGGAGTCCGTTGTCGCCGGCGAAGGTGGTCACCTGAAGGATCGACTGGCCGACTTTGATCTGCGCGAGGCCCTGGTCCCGGGTCCGCGCGATGAACTGGTTGATTTTACGGCGGAATTCGGGCGCGTTGAAATCCTCCGTCTTTTCGCTCGTGCGGATCACGAGGTCGGCGACGGCGTCGCCGTCCGCTTCGCTGATCGCAAGGAGGAGTTTGAACAGAGTCTCCTGCATGCGCGGGGCGGTGTGGCCGACCATGCCGAGATCGAGCAGCGCGACGCGGCCCTCGTCGGTGAGAAACACATTTCCCGGATGCGGATCGGCGTGAAAGATCCCGTCGACCAGCACCTGCTTCAAGTAGGCGCGGAAGAGTTCCTCGCAGAGTTTCGCGCCGTCGAGGTCGAGCCGGGCGATGGGCGGCAGCGCGGTGATCTTGCGGCCGCTCACGAACTCCATCGTGAGCACGCTGCGCGTGGTGAAGTCCATGATCGGCTGCGGCACCTGGATGAGGGGGAACTCCGCGAGGTTCCGGCCGACGGTGATCAGGTTCTGCGCCTCGCGCTCGTAGTTCAGCTCGCCCTGGATCGTGAGATGCATCTCCTCGACCATCATGCGAAACCGGTAGCGGCGGCCGACCTTGGTATGAGCGTCGACCGTCGTGGCCAGCTCGCCCAGCACGGCGAAATCCTGCTCGATCACCGGACGGATGCCGGGCCGCTGGATCTTCACGACGACGGGACGGCCGTCGCGCAGCCTGGCCCGATGCACCTGGCCGAGCGATGCGGCCGCAACGGGCTCGCGGTCGAATTCTGAAAAGGCCTTGGAAAGACGGACCCCGAGCTCTTCCTCGATGATTTTCTCCACCTCCTCGTAGGCGAACGGCTTCACCTTGTCCTGAAGCCGCGCGAGTGCGGTGCGATAGGCGTCGGGCATCAGATCGGGCCGGCCCGCCAGCACCTGACCCAGCTTCACGTAGGTCGGCCCCATGGCCTCGAGATCGTCGACGAGCTGGTCGGGCGTGGCGGCGCCGGTCTTGACCTTCGGCTCGCGCCTGAAACCGGGATTGTCGTTCCGGGCCTCGTCGCGTTCCTGTTTCGCCGCATCCTCCGCGTCGACTCCCAGGTGTTGCACGAGATCGGAGCGGCCATATTTCCAAAAGAGGCCGGCGATCTCTTTGTAGCGCTTGAGGTGGGTGGGGTTGAGCTTCATATGGAAACGACGCGCCGGCCCGGAGTTGGACAGGGCTGGACCTGGCGACATCGACACTCTCCGGGGGCCGTGGTTCGCGGCGGGGCGTCGCCGCCTCCTATTTCGTTGCCACCGCTCCACCGTTGGTGGGTCTGTTACGTCCATGTTCACCGCCGCGAAAGACCTCATGACCAGCAAGGCCGCGAAGGCCTACGTCAGCGACTTCATCAAGAACTACGGCAAGGTCGACGAGCTGAAGATCGACTCGGAGCGGCGGCGGATCGACGTCACGTGCCAGTTGTTCGGCGAAGTCAGCGCCATCACGGTGACGATCGAGAAATACCGGATCGAGCAGCGCGACGGAAAGACGTTCATCGAGGTGCTCGACAGTTCAGCCACGCGTCCGTGGATGCAGGCCGCGATGCGCGACCACCTGCATGGCCGGAAAATCGAAGTGCCGTCGTGGGCCGCGGCGGCGCTGTGAGCGGGCGCGCGCTTCAGGCGGCGAGAATCTTCTCGATCTGGGCGAGTTCGGCAGAGGAAAACGCGGCGTTCCGGAGCGCGCCGAGATTCTCCTCGATCTGCGAGACCTTGCTGGCGCCGATCAGGGCGGAGGTGATTGCGGGATTGCGCAGCACCCAGGCGAGCGACATCTGCGCGAGCGACTGGCCGCGGGTGCGCGCGAGGGCGTCGAGGGCACGGACGCGCGCGAGCTTGTCCGGGGTGAGGTGCTCGGGCTTCAGGAAACGCGGGTCGTGGCCGGCGCGGGAGTCGGCGGGGATGCCGCCGAGATAGCGGTTGGTGAGCAGCCCCTGCGCGAGCGGGCAGAACGCGATGCCGCCGATGCCTTCGTCGAGCAGGGCCTGGGTGAGGCCGCGCTCGATCCAGCGCTCGAAGAGGTGAAACTTCGGCTGGTGGATGAGGCAGGGCGTGCCGAGTTCGCGCAGGAGTTTCGCGGCGCGCACGGTCTGGTCGGCGTTGTAGTTGGAAAGACCGACGTAGAGCGCCTTGCCGGAGCGCACCGCGTGCGCGAGGGCGCCCATCGTCTCCTCGAGCGGCGTCTCGGGGTCGGGCCGGTGCGAATAGAAGATGTCGACGTGGTCCAGCCGCATCCGGCGCAGGCTTTGGTCGAGCGAGCTGAGCAGATACTTGCGGGAGCCCCAGTCGCCGTAGGGGCCATCCCACATGGTGTAGCCGGCCTTGGTGGAGATGACCAATTCGTCGCGGTGCGCGGCGAGATCGGCGTGAAGGATGCGGCCGAACGTCTCCTCGGCCGAGCCGGGGGGCGGCCCGTAGTTGTTCGCGAGATCGAAGTGCGTGATGCCGAGATCGAAGGCGCGCAGGATGAGGGCGCGGCTGTTGTCGGAGGAATCGACCGCGCCGAAATTATGCCACAGCCCGAGGGAGATCGCGGGAAGCTTGAGCCCGCTGCGGCCGCAGCGGCGGTAGAGGGCGGGCTGGGCGTAGCGGGTGGGGGCGGGCTGGTGGGGCATGGATGGCGGGAGAGGGTGGAGCGGCGCAGACGGAACGGAAGCGGCGGGGCGGCGGGAGCAGCAAACAAAAAACCCGCCGGCGAACCGGCGGGTTGGTCACTGTCTGAAAGGGGTTTGCGCGGGACGCTTACGCGAACGCTTTGGGAATCTCCGCATCAAGCTCGACGGCGTGCGGGTGATTGCGTTTGACGCGATGGAGTTGGTGGCGCCGCTGCAGCATGCGGTCGAGTTTGTCGACGAGCATGGAAATCGCCTTGTGGCACTCGTCCGCCTGGACGGACGCATTCATATCGGGGCCGGTGATCTGGATGTGGCCCTTCGCCGTGAACTGCATGCCGACGGCGGCACTGCGGTCGCACGCCAATTCCATCCGGAGGCGCACGATGCGCTCCTCGTGGCGAAACAATCGCTGGGCTTTCTCGTGGACGAACGTCTTGAGGGACGGCGTCAGGTCGAGATGGATGCCAGAGACGATTACTTCGTGGTTGTTTTGGCTGTTCATGTTTCTGCGTGTGGTTGCGGGTGACGCAAGGCCGGGACGCAGCCCAGCCTTGCGAAGAAAGTCTGCCGTGTCTTTGTCGCCGATCGTGTCCTCGCTCAGCGAAGTGCTCCAATCCATCTCGGCCGTCATCCTGACGGGCGGATCTTCCGGTATTGGAAAATCGTTCATCGATCTGGGTCTGAGGCTGAAGCCGGGATTGGTTTTTTGCAACCTCTCGCGGCGATCTCCGCCGAAAAATATTTCGGCGGCGGCCGGAAAAAATTTGAACCATTTCACCTGCGATCTTTCTCGCCCGGAGGAGGTCGAGCGTGGGGCCGACGCCGTGGCGGCGTTTCTCGCGCGGGAGGTTCCGGCCGGTCGGTTGCTGCTCATCAACAACAGTGGCATCGGCGCGTTTGGGCGCTTTCCTGAGCCCAATCTCGCGCGCGAGCTGGAAATGATCGACCTCAACGTGCGCGCGGTCGTGCACCTGACCGGCCGGCTGCTGCCGCTGCTGCGCGCGCGCGGCGGCGCGATCATGAACATCGCGTCGACGGTCGCCTTCCAGCCGACGGCGTATGCCGCGACCTACGGCGCGAGCAAGGCCTTCGTGCTGAACTGGACGATCGCCCTGAACGAGGAGCTGCGCGGCAGCCACCTGCGCGCGCTCGCGGTCTGCCCGGGCACGACGCGCACGGACTTCTTCCGCGAGGCCGGCGCGGCCGGGGCGGAGAAGGCGCCGTTCGCGATGTCGAGCGACGAGGTTGCGGCGATCGCGTTTCGCGCCCTCGCCTCAGGGCGTTCGCAGGTGGTGACCGGGTGGAAGAACAAGGTCATGACCTTTGCCGGCGCGAAAGTGCCGAAGCCCTTCGCCGCGCGCGTGAGCGGCGCGATCCTCACGCGGCTGCGCCGGAAGGACGCGCCGTGACGCCGGAGGAGGCCCGCCCGGCGGCCGGGGATTTGCCCGACGACGATTTCTCGCGCCGCGCGTGCGCGTGGCCGCGGCGGGCGCGCGTGCCGGGTCCGGTGCGCATGATCGCGCCGGAGGAGGTGCCGGGCTGGATCGTTTTCGAAGACGAACGACTGCTCGTCGTGAACAAGCCCGGCGATGTCGTCTGCCATCCGTCGAAGGCCGGCCCGTGGTCGAGCCTCGTCGGCGCCCTGCGCGAATACGCGGGCCTGCCGACGGTGCACCTCGTCTTTCGGCTCGACCGCGAGACCAGCGGCGTGGTCGTGCTGGCGAAGGACGCCACGATGGCGAGCCGGCTGCAGCGCGCGGTGCAGGAGCGGAAGGTCTGCAAGGCGTATCTCGCGGTGCTCACTGGCGAACTCGCGGCGCCCGTCACGGTGGACCAGCCGCTCGGCGACGATCTGAGCAGCCCGGTGTTCGTGAAGTCGGCGGTGGTCGCGCCGGATTCGCCGGGGGCGCAGCGCGCGGTGTCGCATTTCACGCCGCTGGCCGTGGCCGCGGGCTTCACCCTCGCGCGCGTGGTGACGGAGACCGGCCGCAAGCACCAGATCCGCGCGCATGCGCAGTGGCTCGGGTATTCGCTCGTTGGTGACAAGATCTACGGCCCCGACGCGCGGCTGTATCTCGACTTCATCGACCACGGGTGGACGGACGCGCTGGCGGCGCGGCTGTTGCTGCCGCGCCAGGCCCTGCACTGTGCCGAGATCGATTTGCGGGCGGCGGGAATGACCCAAGTGTTCACTGCGCCGCTCGCGGTGGACCTGCGGGAGTTCTGCGCGGCGCGCGGGCTGGGTGGAGTGCAGGCTTCCGCGTAGTGTCGTCGCCTGCGCGTGGGGGCAGGGGAAGGGCTGCCGCGGTGTGTCCCTGCGCTCACGCGCAGGGCTACGGTCATTCATGTCTATGTGTCGATCGCGACACAGCGAACGGCCGGGAAACAGCCTTACCGCCTGCCCAGCGCCGCGCGCAGCACGGGCTCGAACTGATCGGCCTGCCGGACGAAGCCCATGTCGTTGGGGTGCGAGCCGTCGGTCGCGCCCTCGGCATCATGGCCGAGGAGATCGTCGCCGCCGAGATAGTGCAGGCCCTTCATGCCTTCCTTCTGCAGCGTGGTGTAACACTCGCGGAGCGCGGCGTGGTTGTCGGTGTGGTGCTTGTCGCGGTCGGGCAGGATCCAGGAGTTCGTGTTGCGACGATCCTCGACGAGCACGATCGGCGTGTCGGGGCGGGCGGCGCGGAGTTGTTTCACCAGCGGGAGGCAGCGCTCGCGCACCAGCGCGGCGGACATGTTGGGCAGGCAGTCGATCACGTAGACGGCCGCATCGATCTTGATCAGTTCGGCGCCGACGGCGGCGTCCATCCGGCCGTTGCCGGAGAAGCCGAGATTGATCACGGGGCGGTCGAAACGGCGGCCGAGGATCGCCGTATGCACCATTCCAGGACGCGACGCGCTGGCGCCGTGCGTGATGGAGGTGCCGTAGAAGACGATGGGCTTCTCCGGGCGCGGCGCGAGGCGCTCGAATTTCGCGTCGGGCGGCACGCCGATCGCGAGTTGCTCGATGCCGTTGAAGAGCGGCAGGTAGGCGGCGTATTCGCGCAGGCCCGGTGCGAGGCCGGCGATGATCTGCTGGCGGACGACCTTCGACTCGGGACGGGCGACGCCGACCCAGCGCCACTTGCCCTGGGCGTCGCGGGCGTAGAGATCGATGCCGCTGGCGCCGATGGCCGTCATGTTGGAGCCGGCGAGCTTTTCTTTGAGCAAGGTGTAGTTCGCCCAGATGACGGTGGCGTCGGTCTTGAAGCGCACCATCATGCCGGCGCTGTCGCGGCTGAGGCCCCAGACCGCCGGGGTCACCTGGCCGTCGGCGGTGGCGGGGAGGCGATCGAACCAGCGCTTGCGCTCGAGGTCGCCGAAGGCGCGGCCCTCGAGTCCCCACTCGGTGACATCGTGCCAGGTCAGCTTGGGCTCGACCGGGGCCTTGGTCGCGGCGGCGGCCTTCTTGGGCGGCGGCGTTTGGGCGAGGGCGGGCGCAATCGCGACGAGGGAGAGGGCGATGAACAGGCGAAACGGGGTGGAAGCCATGGCGCCACGCTGCCACTCCGCGGGCGCGCCGGTCAAGCGGACGCGACGCGAGTGAGCGGTGATGGCCCGGGACCATCGCGAAAAATGACGGCGCGCACACCGGCGCATCCGGCAAACGGGCACAGCGCCTCGGGCGTTGCTGGGCGGGACCGGCGGCGCGACACTGTGCGGATGAGAGCATTGCTGAATGACGCCGCGACGCGATCGGTGAGCTACCTGGAGAGTCTGCCCACGCGTGCGGTCGCGCCTTCGCCCGCGGCGATTGCGGCGCTGAGCGGGTTCGACGAGCCGTTGCCGGCGGCGCCGACCGACGACCGGGAAACCCTCCGGCGCCTCGACGAATTGGGTTCTCCTGCCACGATGGCGATGGCCGGGCCGCGTTTCTTCGGCTTCGTGATCGGGGGCTCGCTGCCGGTGGCGCTCGCGGCGAACTGGCTCGCCGGCGCGTGGGATCAGAACACGTGCCTGTTCCGGCCGACGCCGGGCACGGCGACGATCGAGGAGGTGGCGTTGCGCTGGCTGCTGGAGGTGCTGGGCCTGCCGCCGACATGCGGCGCGGCATTCGTGACCGGCGCCACCGTCGCGAATTTGTGCGGCCTCGCGGCGGCCCGGCATGCGGTGCTCGCGCGCGCAGGCTGGAACGTCGAGGCGGACGGCCTGTTCGGCGCGCCGCCGGTGACGGTCATCGTCGGCGGCGAGGCGCATCCGTCGGTGAGCAAATCGCTCGTTATTCTCGGGCTGGGCCGAAGTCGCGTGGTGAAGGTGCCGGTGGACGCGCAGGGGCGCATGCGCATGGACGCGTTCCCCGCGATCAGCGGCCCGACGATCGTGTGCGTGCAGGCGGGCAACGTGAACACGGGCGCGTGCGATCCCTTCGCCGAGATTTGCGCGCGGGCGCAGGCGGCGGGGGCGTGGGTGCATTGCGACGGCGCCTTCGGCCTGTGG
>CAZENI010000326.1:0-9532 GCA_964513055.1 uncultured Opitutus sp. | reverse complement strand
GCGGCACGCTCGCGCTCGTCGAAGGCATCGTGACGCTCCGGTTCGACAGCGGCGCGACGGTGACGATGGAGGCGCCGACAAAACTGGAAGTGCTCGATGCCATGCGTTGCCGCCTGATCGAGGGCTCTCTCACGGCGGAGGTGCCCCCGGCGGCGCATGGGTTCACGATCGACACGCCGGATCTGAGCGTGCGCGACCTTGGGACACGTTTCGGCGTGACCGCCGGTTCGGCGGGCAACTCGCACGTGTTTGTCTTCGAGGGCGAGGTGGCCTTGAGCGATCCCGCGGGCGCGGAACTGCGCCGGCTCACCGCGGGCAAGAACTACCGCGTCGCGTCGGGCCCGGCGGTCGCGAATCTCGAGCCGCGCCGCTTCGAGCCCGAGGCGGCGATCGACGGCTGGACCGCCATCACGACCGCGATGGGTCGCGGCAAGGATGCGTATGTCCGCCGCGGATCGTGGGCCGCGGCCGGCCGCGAACCACTCCTCATGGTCAAGCACACCGCCCTCGAACGCAGCGAACGTAACGAGCGCCGGGCGCTGGTCACCTTCGACCTCGCCGAACTGCGGGGGAAACCCATCACCGAGGCGGAACTCGTGCTCGATCCCGAGCCGAGCGGGATGGGCTTTTCGGCCATGGTGCCGGACTCGCGTTTCGCCCTGCACGGCGTGCTGGACGAAGCCGTCGATGGCTGGAGCGAGTCCGCGCTGACGTGGAGTTCGGCGGCGCCCGCGGCGAGCGAGACGTGGCCGGAGGCCGGACGCGTGCGCAAGCTGGCCGAGTTCTGGATTCCGCGCGGAGGCTCGGGCAGCCCGCTCACGATTCGCGGCGAAGCGCTGGCGGAGTTCCTGCGGGCCGACGCCAACGGGCTGGTCACTTTCATCCTCGTGCGCGAAACGGGCGAGAGCGATCCTTCCGGTCTCGTCCACGCCTTCGCCTCCAAAGAACACCCCACCGCGCGGCCCCCGACGCTGCGCGTGCGCTGAGCCTCCGTTGCCCCACATGAAGCCTTCTTTCCCCGCGTTGTTCGCCGTCGTCCTTTTCGCTGCATCCGCGGCTGGGGCCGACGACGCCGAGCGCGCGAAGCTGGAGTTCTTCGAAAAGGAAATCCGCCCGCTCCTCGCGACGCACTGCTACGAGTGTCACGGCGAGAAGAAACAGAAGTCCGGCCTGCGGCTGGACCACATCGCGGACATCCTGCGCGGCGGCGAGACGGGGCCCGCCATCGTGCGCGGCGACGTGGAGAAATCGCTGCTGATCGAGGCGGTGCGCTACAAGAACGAGGACCTGCAGATGCCGCCGTCGGACAAGGGGCAGCTCGCGTCCGCGGACATCGCGCGGCTCGAGAAGTGGGTCGCGCTGGGCGCGCCGTGGCCGGCGGAGACCCCGACGCGCGTCGCGCGCGACGAACACGGTTTCACGCCGGAAGGGCGCGCCTTCTGGACGTTTCAGCCGCTCACGCACCCGACGCCGCCGGCGCAGGCGGGCGAGGGCTGGGCGCGCACCGACATCGATCGGTTCATCGCCGCGAAGCAGGCCGCGCAGGGGCTCGCGCCGTCGCCCGCCGCGGATCGGGCGGAGCTGGCGCGGCGGGTGTATTTCGACTTGCACGGACTGCCGCCGACGCGCGAGCAGCTCGCGGCGTTCGTGGCGGATCCGGATCCGAAGGCCTACGAGCGGCTGGTCGATACGTTGCTCGGCAGTCCGCGCTACGGCGAGCGCTGGGCGCAGCACTGGCTCGACCTCGTGCGCTACGCCGAGAGCGACGGCTATCGCGCCGACGCGCTGCGGCCCGGCGCCTGGCCGTATCGCGACTACGTCATCGCCAGCCTCAACGCCGACAAGCCCTACGACCAGTTCGTGCGCGAGCAGCTCGCGGGCGACGAGATCGCGCCGGACAACCCCGATGTGCTCGTGGCGACCTCCTATCTGCGCAATCCCGTCTACGAGTGGAACCAGCGCGACGTGCGCGGCCAGGCCGAGCTGATTCTCAACGATCTCACGGACAACGCGGGCGAGGTCTTCCTCGGGCTGAGTTTCGGCTGCGCGCGCTGCCACGATCACAAGTTCGATCCCATTCTGCAGAAGGACTATTTTGCGCTGCGGGCGTTCTTCCAGCCGGTGAACTGGCGCACCGATCTCACGCTGGCCACGCCGGAAGAGCGGGCGCGCCACGCGCAGCAACAGGCCGAGTGGGAGAAGGCCACCGCCGACATCCGGGCGCAGATGGATGCGCTGGTCGGCCCGGCGCTGGAGAAGGCGGTGAAGAAGGCGCACGATCGTTTCACCGACGATCTGCAGGCGATGATGGGCAAGCCGCCCGCCCAGCGCGCGCCGCACGAGCACGTGCTCGCGACGATCGCGGAGCGGCAGTTGCAGTATGAGCGCGACAACTTCGATCCGCAGAAGGCGCTCAAGGTGGCGGCCGAGAAGGCGCGCTATCGCGAACTCGAGGTGGAGCTGCGGAAATTCGACGCGCTGAAGCCGAAGCCGCTGCTGCCCGCCTTTGTCGCGACCGACACCGGTCCGGTCGCGCCGGTCACGATGATGAAATCGAAGAAGGGCGAGCGCGCGGTCGAGCCGGGCTTTCTCACCCTGGTCGATCCGAAGCCGCCCGCGATCACCCCGCAGGCCAATTCCACCGGCCGGCGCAGCGCGCTGGCGGCCTGGATCACGCGGCCCGACAACCAGCTCTCGACGCGCGTGATCGTGAACCGCGTGTGGCAGTATCATTTCGGCCGCGGTCTCGCCGGCACGCCCAACGACCTCGGCCACCTCGGCGAACGGCCGACGCATCCGGAATTATTGGACTGGCTCGCACGGCGCTTCGTCGCCGGCGGGTGGCGGTTCAAGCCGCTGCACCGCGACATCCTGCTGTCCGCGACCTACCGGCAGACCGCGCGCGTGCCCGTGGCGGGCCAGGCTGCGCTGGTCGATCCCACGAATAAATACCTCTGGCGCTTCAGCCCGCGCCGGCTCGATGCGGAGCAGGCGCGCGATGCGATGCTGGCCGCGAGCGGCGAACTCGATCTGACCGCGGGCGGTCCCTCGCAGGACGCGAACCTGTCGTCGCGCCGCTCGATTTACACGATCAAGAAGCGCAACACGCAGAACGAGTTTCTCCGCAGCCTCGATGCCCCCGCGGGGTTCGCGAGCATTGCCGAGCGGCAGCAGACCGCGACGCCGCTGCAGGCGCTGCTCTTCCTGAACGGCGACTGGCCGCTCAACCGCGCGCGCAAGCTCGCCGCGAGTGCCGCCAGCATCGACGCCGCCTGGCAGGCCGTGCTCGGCCGCGCGCCCACGCCGGACGAGGCCCGGCGGGCCGAGGCCTTTGTCGCGAAGCGGGCGGGCAGCAAGGACGAGCCGCTGCCGGCGGCCGCGGCGCCGATTGCGGTGGTCGCCGGTCCGCCGGGCCGCTTCCGCGAGAACACGCTGCACGAGCGTTTGATCGTCCGTCAGGCGCCGAAGGAAGGGGATGAGTTTACCGTCGAGGCGCTCATCACGCTGGAGAGCGTCGATACGGCCGCGGCGGTGCGCACGATCGCGTCGCGCTGGACCGGCGACAAGGCCTCGCTCGAGGGCCACGGCTGGAGTCTGGGTGTCACGGGCGCCAAGTCCGCCTACAAGCCGCGCAACCTCATCCTCCAACTCGTGGGCGAGGATGAGAACATGAACACGGCCTACGAGGTCGTCGCGTCGGGGCTGCACCTCGAATTGCGCACGCCGTATCATCTCGTCGCCAAGGTCTCGACCAACGAGCACACGGTCACGTTTCAGGTGCGCGATCTGAGCCGGCCCGACGCCGAGCGTCGGACGGCCGTGGTGCGCCAGGCGCTGGTCGGGAAGTTCGGCCTGGGGCAGGCGACGCCGGTGATCGGCGGGCTGCACCGCCGTGGGGCGAGCCAGTTCGACGGGCAGATCGAGGCGCTGCGCATCGTGGCGGGCGTGCTGCCGGATGAGGAACTCTCGAGCGACCCGGCGCGCTGGGGCCCGGCGGGCGTGGTGTGGCAGGCGAAGAACGTCAATGCGGCGGGCTTCGAATGGGCCGGCGGCGCCGCGCTCGTCGAGAGCGCCGATCCGCGCGTGCGCGCGATGACGGATCTCTGCCACGTGCTGCTCAACTCAAACGAGTTTCTGTATCTCCATTGAGATGAGCATCGCGACGCCGACGACGCGATTCCGAGGTGGAGCGGCTTGTCCCCAAGCCGCTGGTTTGAAGTCGTGCGAACCTCCTGAAAGCGCGTTGGGGACAACGCGCTCCACCTCGGATTAATCATGGGCTGCAATAATTTCATCCTCCCCACGTCCCGCCGCGATTTCCTGCGCAGCGCCGGCTGCGGCTTTGGCGCGGTCGCGCTGGCGGCATTGCTGAAACAACCGGCGCTCGGCGCGAGCGGCGGCGTGACGCCGGTGGCCGCGAAGGTTCCGTCGCGCGCGGGCCGGGCGAAGAACGTCATTTTCCTCTTCATGGAGGGCGGTCCCAGTCATCTCGATACGTTCGACTACAAGCCCCTGCTCAACACCCTCGCCGGCCAGAAGCTGCCGCCGAGTTTCAAGGAGCCGATCCTCGCGATGGGCGAGTCGAACAACCCGATCCTCGGCTCGAAGCGCACGTGGACGCGCCACGGGCAGAGCGGGCTCTGGGTGTCCGACTGGTTTCCGCACGTCGCGCAGCACGCGGACGATCTTGCGGTAATCAAGTCGTGCGTGTCCGACGGGATCAACCACGCCGGCGGCGTCTGCCAGATGAACACCGGCTCGATCTTCGGCGGCCGGCCGTCGCTCGGGGCATGGGTGTCCTACGGCATGGGCACGATCAACCAGAACCTGCCGGGCTTCGTCGTGATCAAGGACAGCGAGAAGGAAGTGATCAACGGCTCGCGCAACTGGGGCACGGGCTTCATGCCCGCGGTGCACCAGGGCACCGAGTTCAGCCCGGACGGCTCGCCGATCCGGAATCTTGATACGCCCAAGGGCATGACGCCCGCGCGGCAGCGCGACAAACTCGACCTGCTCGCGGAGCTCAACGCGCGCCACGCCACGACGCGCACCGACAACACCGAACTCGAGGCGCGGATCCGCAGCTACGAGCTCGCCTACCAGATGCAGGCCGAGGCGCCGGGCGTCGTGGATCTGCGCAAGGAGACCACGGCGACGAAGGAGCTTTACGGCCTGGACCAAAAGGAGACGGCGGTCTTCGGCCGCAACTGCCTGCTCGCGCGCCGGCTGGTCGAGCACGGCGTGCGTTTCGTGCAACTCTACAGCGGCGCCGGGAGCGCGTGGGACGCGCACACGGAGCTCGAGACGAATCACACGCGCCTCTGCCGTTCCGTGGACAAACCGATCGCGGGCCTGCTCGCGGATTTGAAGGCGCGCGGGCTGCTCGACGAGACGCTGGTGATCTGGGGCGGCGAGTTCGGCCGCACGCCGATGACGGAGCAAAAGGGCGGCCGCGACCACAACCCGACGGGCTTCACGATGTGGATGGCCGGCGGCGGCGTGAAGGGCGGCCAGTCGATCGGTTCGACCGACGACCTCGGCCTCTACGCCGTGCAGGACCGCCTGCACGTGCACGACCTGCACGCGACGATCCTGCACCTGCTCGGCCTGGATCACACCAAGGTCGTCTACCCGCACCAAGGCCGCCCGGAGCGGATCGATCAGAACGAGGGGCGGGCCTACACGAAGATTCTGGGTTAGCCCCGGCAGTTAGGCGAGAAATGCTCCAAAGCGATCCGGATTTTAGCAGGAAGCCAGGAAACCAGGAATCGAACCCGGAGCGGTTTAATTCAGAAGCCATGAAGCCAAGAACAGGAATGCGGAGTGATTCATGGCTTTCTGGCTTCTGAATCAACTCTCCTGCCTTTTTCCTGGTTCCCTGGCTTCCTGCTCAACCTTTTCTGTCTAGGCCGCGGGCGCGGTCGGCGAAAATTGGTGGTAGGTGATGGATTCGAACCATCGAAGGCGTTAAGCCGGCGGATTTACAGTCCGCCCTCGTTGGCCACTTGAGTAACCTACCCCTGCAAAGAGGGCGGAAAGTCTCCACTCATCCGGTGAACGGCAAGGATTTTTTTCCGCAACCTTGCCGCCCGTCCGGACCGCGGCGGCGACCGCCGGCACCACGGACCAGCCTTCGGTGCAACTGGGCGCTTGGCGCGTCGGCGGGTCGTGGTTTCCCGCGGCGGGCAGGTGGCCTCCGGCGCGCTAAGTGTTACTCCGCCTCCGCGCGGCGTGTTACCCTCCGTTGCTCGACGGCGCGGGACTGAAATGGTGGGCCGCATCCCGTTTCACCGTGACTGTCGATTCTCCTTCTTCCCTCCTGACTCGCACCCTTCACGATTTGCTGCACCGGGAAGCTCACCTGCGTCTCTGGCGCGCCCAAGTCACGCCGCGCTGGTCGGAAAAGGAGGCGGAACTTCGCGCCATCGAGGCGGCGCGGCCGCGGTTTTTCGCCTTCCTGCCGCGCAGCCGACGCGAGCAGTATCTGTCCCGGCTGGCCGCGGTCCAGGCCTCCGTCACGGATCTGCGTGGACGCGTGGCGCGGCTCGATTACTGCGAGCCGAGGGTGACCCGTTTGATTGAGGATGAAATCGCGCACCTGCTGCGCGATGAGCGCCCGGAATACGCCCGTGCCCGGGCCGCGCAACGCCAGCAGGAGGAGTGGGTCCGGTGCGTCGAGCGCTTTTCGTCGTTGGCGCAGGAGCTCACGCGGGCCCTCGGCAACGTCCGCAACGTCGCCTGCTCCGGCTACGCGCGCCACACGCAGGCCTATTCCGCGGCCGCGATCCAGGCCTTTGGGGTGGCCAACGCCGCGGCGCAGCAACTGGAGGAGGCGGCGAAGCAGGCCAACAAACTGGCCGACGCCCAGCTCGCGGCCCTGAAGGCCAATGGTGTCAGCACGCGGCCGCTGCCGCGCCTGCCCGACACGTCGTTTTCCGGGTGGGTCACGAAAATCAACGCGATGCCGCTCGCCGAGGCGCAGGCGCAGTTCGACGTGCTGATTGAAACGACGAAACGGCTGCACGAGACGGCGGTGCCGGAGCTGCGGGCCCAGGCGGAGCGCGTCCAGGCTGAACAGGATGGCGACATCCGCCACCTGCTGATGGCGGCGTGGGAACGGTTTCGCGCGGAGGTCGCGTCGGAGATTTTCCCCGGTGACACCGAGCGCAGCGTGAGCGAGACCGAGCGCCTGCTGGCCGAGGCGGCGCCCGCCGAGCAGGCGGCGGCGTAGGCGGGAACGTTTTCACCAGCGACCGCCGCCGCGGCGGGTGAGCGTCAAAGCAGCCCCGCCTCGCGAAAGCTGAAGTAGCCCTTGCCCAGCGGATCGGACGCGCGGCGGCCGAGGATGACGTGGTCGATGAGCTGGATGTCGACCGTGCGGGCGGCCTCCCGCAGCAGGCGGGTCACCTGCACGTCGGGCGAACTCGGGGCGGGGTCGCCGCTCGGATGGTTGTGCGCGCAGACGATCGCCGCGGCCGATTCGCGCATCGCCGCGCGAAACACCTCGCGCGGATGGGCGAGGGCGGCGGTCGCCGTGCCGGAGGTGAGCTCGACCCGCTTGAGCAGCCGGTTCTTCCGGTTGAGGCAGAGAACGTAGAACTTCTCCACCTCCAGTCCCATCACCAGCGGGTGGAGGAATGCCAGCACCAGGTCAGGCCGGCTCAACAGCGGCGCTTCGTCCGCCTGCTGGCCGACGACGCGCCGCGCGACCTCCATCACGGTCACGAGCTGCAGCGCTTTCACGCGGCCGATGCCCTTGAGTTTGCGGAAATCCGCGGCGCGCCAGGCCAGCAGCCCGGCGAGGGAACCGGCCTCCGCGATCAGCCGCCCGGACAACGTCAGGACATCGAGGCCGCGCGTGCCGCTGCGCAGCAGCATCGCGAGCAGTTCCGTGTCGCTCAACGCGTTGGCGCCGAACTTCTCGAGGCGCTCCTGCGGGCGCTCGGCGACGGCCGTTTCGCGCAGCCGGTTCGGCAGCGGATATTCGGGGACGGCGTCGGCGGACACGGGTGAATGTCTTGGACAGTTTTGGGCGCCCTGCCAACTTTTCTGCTCACCACCATGAAGCCGCTGCGTGTCATCGTCTGGGGAGAGAATGTGCATGAAACGACGGACGCGCCGGTCGCGGCGATTTATCCGCGGGGCATGCACCACGCGATTGCCGAGGGCGTGCGGGAGCGGCTGCCGGAGGCGGAAGTGACGACGGCGACGTTCCAGGAGCCCGAGCACGGGTTGTCCGCCGCCCGGCTGGCGGAGACCGATGTGCTGACCTGGTGGGGCCACCGCCGGCATGCCGAGGTCGACGACGCCGTGGTCGGCCGCATCGAGCGTCGCGTGCGCGAGGGCATGGGGTTGATCGTGCTGCACTCGGGGCACTACTCGAAGATTTTCAAACACCTGATGGGCACGCCGTGCTCGCTCATCTGGCGAGTGGCCGGCGAACGCGAGCGACTCTGGGTGTGCGACGCGGCGCATCCGATCGCGCGCGGCATCGATCGGTTCTTCGACCTCCCGCACGAGGAGATGTATGGCGAGGCGTTTGCCGTGCCGCCGCCGGAGGAGCAGGTGTTCATCTCGTGGTTCGAGGGCGGCGAGGTGTTTCGCAGCGGGTGCTGCTGGCAGCGGGGCGCGGGTCGGATTTTTTATTTCCGTCCAGGGCACGAGACCTATCCGACCTATCACGACGCCAACGTGCGGCGCGTGATCGCCAACGCCGTGGAATGGGCGGGGCGACGGGCCTGATCAGGCCGAAGAGATCTGCCCAGTCGCGCGTGGGTGATCTCGCAGCGCGGGTCGCAGGACACTCCCTATTCACGTTGGAGGCGGGTGCGGCTAAAGTGCGCGCGTGTTCCAGCACGTATCGGGTCGGAGGGCGCTCCGAGGTTTCGCCTTTGCCGGATTGGTCGTGGCCGTGTCCGCCGGCCTGCAGGCGTCGTCGTCGCTGTTGGAGGCCGCCGCCTCACCCGTGCCGGAGCGCGTGGCGCCGCGCGAGGCGTGGCGGATCGCGGAGTCGCTGGCCGCGCAGCGACCGACGTGCGAAGTAATGATGGGCTCGGGCGGGTCGATGCTGCCGCTTTATCCGGACCGCACGGTGCTGGTGGTGGAGCGCCTGCCGCTGACGGCGTTGCGCCGCGGCATGACGGTCGTGTTCATCGGCGATCGGGGCCGGCCGGTAGCCCACGTGTTGATCGAGCGGACGCCCCGGGGCTGGCTGGCGCGGGGCCTGGCCAATCGCGAGCGCGACCAGACGCTGGTGCGCGAGCGGAACTACCTGGGGACGGTCGTGCGGGCGTTCACGCCGGTGCTCGGACTGGCACCCTCCGAGGGCGTGCTGGCGATGGGCGGCGGCTGATGGGCTCCGCCGCGGGGATCCGTTTGGCGCCTGCGAACGAGCGGCGGGCGCCGGCGGCTCAGTAGTGCTTCACGTAGCCGTTGCGGCGGAGCCGTTCGAGCCACTTCTCCTGAGTGCCGCGCTGCATCTGCTGGATGAGCATGCGCTCGATCTGGTCGCGGACCTCGTCGATCGGCTGGA
>CAZENI010000325.1:2991-9553 GCA_964513055.1 uncultured Opitutus sp. | reverse complement strand
AAATTGGGCTTGGGCAGGCGGCACAACCCAAAATCGCTTCCGCCGGTCGCCCCGGGCGCCACGTCGGTGCACGCCGGAGTCTATCACAGCTTCTTCGTCAAAGCGGGCGGCTCCTGTTGGGCCGCCGGAATGAATTTCGACGGCCAGCTCGGCGATGGGGCCCAGGTCGCGCCGAGCGCCCCCGTGTTGGTCGCGACCAATGTCGCTTCAGTCGCGGCGGGCAACCAGCACACGCTTTTTTTGATGGCCGACGCCACCCTGTGGTCGGTTGGCAGCAACGCGAACGACTTCGGCGTCACCGCCGGACAGCTCGGCGATGCCACGCCGGGGCGGCGGTTGAATCTGGCACAGGTCGCCGCGAACGTGACCCAGATTGCGGCGGGCGGGTATCATAGTGTTTACCTGAAGAGTGACGGCACGCTTTGGGCCATGGGGGCCAACCACGCGGGCCAGCTCGGTGATGGCACGACGACGGATCGAGTCGGCGCCGTCCAGATTGCGGGGGGAGTGGTCACCGTGGCTGCCGGCGCTGCGCACACACTCTTCCTCAAGGCGGACGGCACGCTCTGGGCCATGGGAGACAATCAGTCTGGTCAGCTCGGCGATGGCAGCACGACTTCGCGTGGTAGTCCGGTGCAGATCGAAACGGGCGTCATTGCAGTCGCCGCGGGTGCGCGTCACTCGCTGTTCCGCAAACGTGACGGTTCGCTCTGGGGTATGGGCCAGAACGAATCCGGGCAGCTTGGCGACGGGACGTTCGTCGCCCGCCCAACGGCGGTGCCGATTGCACCGCGCGTGACTTCATTCTCCTGCGGGTATGATTCGAGTTACTTCATCACGCCTGGTGGCGGTCTCTGGGTGATGGGCGACAACTTCTTCGGGGCGCTTGGCGACGGCCTGACGACGCGCCGGAACGTGCCGTTTCCTCTCGTCTCCGGCGTCGCGCCGACGGCACCGACGACGGTGAGCGCCAGCGACGGCGAGTTCATCGATCGGGTCCGGGTCGCCTGGACGCCGTTAGCCAGTGCCGCGAGTTACCAGGTGTGGCGGCACCCCGCCGACAACCCCGCGCTGGCGACGCTCCTCGCCACTGATCTCACGGGCACGACCTACGACGACACCACCGGGACACCGGCAGCAGCCTACTTCTACTGGGTGAAAGCAGTGAACGATTCCGGCCCGAGCGGTTTCAGCTCGAGCGAGGTGGGATTCCGCGGATTGCCGGTGGCGCCGACGATTACGACGCACCCCGTCGCTCTTAGCCGCGCGGTGGGAACCAGCGCGACGTTCAGCGTGGCGGCGAGCGGCACCGGGCCGCTGAGCTATCAGTGGCAGCAAGGCGCGGTGCCGATCGAAGGCGCCACGAGTGCCGCGCTGACTTTGTCGAACCTCCAGCTCAGCGCTGCCGGGTCCTACCTGGTCGTGGTTTCCAATGTAGCCGGGAGCGCTTCGTCCCATCCCGCCACCCTCTCGGTTGGCCTTGCGCCCGCCATTGTCCTGCCGCCCGAGCCGCAGAGCGTGCTCGTCGGCGCGACGGTCGATCTGGTGGTGGGGGCGACGGGGACGCCGCCGCTGAGCTATCAGTGGCGGAACGGCACGGAAGTTATCACCGGTGGCACCGCCGCCACCCTGCGATTGATCAGCGTGCAAACGACGGACACCGGTTCCTACTCGGTTGTGGTTTCCAGTCCGTTTGGCGACGCCACCTCGGCCGGTGCGGCCCTGCTCGTCCGCATTCCGGCCGCGCCGGCAATGGTGACGCCACCGCACCGGCAGGTGGCGAATGTGGGCGGATCCGCGACGTTCACGGTCGTCGCGACGGGCGTGCCGCCGCCCACGTATCAGTGGTTGAAGGACGGCACGGCCCTGCCGGGCGCGACCCACGCGTCGCTGACGCTCGCGGGGATTGCTGCGACCGACGCGGCGGATTACAGTGTCACCGTCACCAACGGTTTCGGCACCTTCACGTCCGGCGCGGTCGCGCTGACGGTGATTCCGGCCGGACTCGGCGCGACCCACGAAGTGGCCGGCGGAGGCTACCGCGCGGGCGGGAGCGTTACGATCACGAGCACCTTCCATTCCGCGGGACGGGTGGCGAATCTCCGGTGGGAAGTGATGCCTCCGCCGGGATGGAGCTTTCGCGAAAGTTCCGGCAACGATGGCGCGACCCGGCCGGCGGCGGGCGCGATCGGTCTGTTGTCATGGACGTGGGGCAGCCTGCCGGCCGGCGCGGTCACCTTCACCTACAAGCTCAGTGTGCCCTCGAGCGAAGCGGGGACGCAGGAGTTGGTGGCGCTGGTCGAAGTGCGACCGACGACCGACACGATCCAGTTTCTCGTGCAACCCGATCCGCTGGCGGTGAATCAGAGCCGACATCATGGGGCGGACACGGATCGGGATTTCGCCCTCAGCCTCTTCGAACTCACCCGCGTCATCGAACTCTACAACACGCGCGCGGGCACGCAGCGCACCGGCGCCTACCGGCCGGAGGCGGCCAACCGCGAGGATGGCTTCGCGGGCGAGCCGGCGCGCGCGCCCGGCGCGGCCGTGGCGTTGGAGCGTTATCATTCCGCGGATACGCGCGGCGCCGCCGCCGGCTCGGCGCCCGACGGCGCGATCGATCTCTTCGAACTCACCCGCGTGATCGAGCTCTACAACACCCGCGCCGGCACCGTCCGCACCGGCCGCTACCGCGTGCAATCCGGCACGGAAGACGGCTTCGCCGCGGGCCCGTAGTCTCTCAGCCACCCCTGACTTTCCTCCAACCTACTCATGAAACGATCCGTGTCCGCCTTCCTCCTTGCCGGCCTCGTGGCCGTCGCGTCTCCGGCCCGCGCGCAGACGTTCACTTTTGGCACGTTCGCCGGGATGCCTGGCGTGCCGGGCAACGCGGACGGCCCGGGCAGTGTCGCGCGGTTCAACGGGCCGACTGCGCTCGCGATCGATCCGGCGGGCAACCTCATGGTGGGCGAGATCTACCACCCCGTGCTCCGCAAAATCACGGCGGACGGGGTGGTCTCCACGTTTGCCGTCCTGCCCGGGACGGCCGAGGCGATCGTGGTCGATGCGACGGGGCAGGTTTTCGCCGTGGATCATGTCGCGCACGTGGTGCGGAAAATCACGCCGGCGGGAGTGGTCACGGTCTTCGCCGGCCAGCCGGGAACGTTCGGCATTGCCGACGGGAACGGCGGCAGCGCGCGGTTCAACGCCCCGCAAGGCCTCGCGATCGATGGCGCCGGCGCGCTCTACGTGTGCGACACGGGGAACCACACGATTCGAAAAATCACGAGTGCCGGCGTCGTCACCACGCTGGCCGGCCTCGCCGGGATCCCGGGCAGCGCGGACGGCCCCGCCCCGTTGGCGCGTTTCAGCTCCCCTGCGGGGCTCGCGGTCGATGCGGCCGGCATCGTCTACGTGGCCGATTCCGGCAACCGCACCGTTCGGCGCATCGCCCTCACGGGTGAAGTCGTCACGCTCGCCGGCTCGCCGTTCTCCTCGGGCACCGTCGATGGCACGGGTGGGAGCGCGCGCTTCGGCACCCTCCGGGGACTCGCGCTCGATGCCACCGGCGTGCTTTATGCGGCGGAATCGGGCAGCCATGTGATTCGCCGCATCACCCCGGCGGGCGTGGTGACGACTGTCGCGGGTCTGGCCGGCCTGTCGGGCAGCGCGGGCGGAATCGGCGGCAATGCACGCTTCTCCGCCCCCGAGGCCCTGGTGTTCGATGCCACCGGGAACCTCTATGTGGCCGATTTCGGCAACCACGCGATTCGCCGGGGCGCCTTCGTCCCGGTGCCGGTCATCACCACGCCTCCGTCCGATCGCACGGTCGCGGCGGCGCAGGGCACGACGTTTGCCGTGGGGGCGAGTGGGGGAGCGCCGTTGAGCTACCGATGGGAGCGGCAACGCGCCGCCGGTGGCGGGTTCGTGGCGCTGGCGAACGATGCCACGTTCAGCGGTGTCGGGGGCGCGACCCTGACGCTCAGCACGACCACGGCCGCGATGTCGGGCGATCAGTTCCGTTGTGTCGTGACCAACGACGCCGGCGTGGCGGTGTCGGCGGACGCGGTCCTCACGGTCACGGCGCCTCCCGCATTTTCCAGCGCGGCGTCCGCCACGTTTTTCGCCGGGCTGGCCGGGACGTTCACCGCCACCGCGGCGGGCTCGCCGTCGCCGACGTTTTCCGTCGCGAGCGGCTCGCTGCCGCCGTGGGCCGTGCTCCATGCCGCGACCGGCGTCATCACCGGCACACCGTCGGGCACGAGCGGCTCGCCTTTCGTTTTCACGCTGGCGGCGAGCAATGCTTCGGGCACGGCCACTCAGTCCTTCACCCTCGTCGTCCAGCCGGCCCCGGTGCTGCCGGCGATCACGTCGTTCTCGGGCCCGCGTCACGTCGTCACGGCCGGACAATCGCTGACGCTCAACGTCACCGCGAGCGGATCGGACCCGCGGACCTACCAATGGAAACGCAACGGCCTGCCGATCAGCGGGGCGACGACGGGCGCGTTGACGATCACGAATGCGGCGATGAAGGACGCGGGCTACTACCAATGCGTCGTCAGCAACGCGGCCGGTCCGGTGACGAGCCCGACGATGTTCGTCAACGTCGCGCTCGGCACGTCCCAAGTCGTCGCGTGGGGCTCGAATTCCTACAACCAGACGGCCGTGCCGGCCGGGCTCTCCGGAGTCACGGCGGTCGCCGCGGGCGGTGCGCACAGCCTGGCGCTCAAGTCGGATGGCACGGTGGTGGCCTGGGGGCAGAGTGTTTATAACCAATCCTCCGTTCCAGCCGGATTGAACAACGTGGTCGCGATCTCCGCCGGCGGTGCTTTCAGCGTGGCGCTGAAGGCGGACGGCACGGTCACGGCCTGGGGGGATTCGAGCTTCACCACGGTGCCGGCGGGCGCGACGGGGATCGTGGCCATCGCCGCGGGCATCAACCACTGCATCGCCCTGAAATCCGATGGCACGGTGATCGGCTGGGGCAGCACCGGTTGGAACCAGTCCGTCATCCCGGCGGGATTGAACAACGTCGTGGCTGTCGGCGAGGGCACCTACAACACGTTCGCGGTCAGGGCGGACGGGTCGGTCGTCGTCTGGGGCAGCACGAGCTATGGCGTGAACCTCGTGCCGGCGACGCTGTCTGGCGTGGTCGCGGCTATGGGTGCCAGCTATCACGCGCTGGCTTTGAAGTCCGACGGGACGGTCGTGGCGTGGGGGGAAAACTATGGCGGTGGCCGGAATGTCCCCGCGGGGCTCGCGGGGGTGACCGCCATTTCCGTCCGGGATGGCTGGTCGCTGGCGCTGCTGGCCAATCGCACGGTTGTGTCGTGGGGTGAGAACGCCACCAGCTATACGATACCGAGTGCGTTGGGCGGAGTCGTGGCGGTGTCCGCCGGCCCCTCGCATGCCCTGGTATTGCGCGATGCGGCGGGCGATCAGTCGCCGACCATCACGATCTCGCCGGCGAGTGTCGCGGCCAACCAGGGCCAGAGCGTCACGTTTACGGTCGGTGCCACCGCCGGCACCGCCGGCATCAACTTTCAATGGTTCAAGAATGGCACGGCCATCCCGGGCGCCACGCTCGCGAGCTACACGGTGGGTGATGTGCAGGGGGAGAGTTCGGGCCAGTATCACGCGACGGCCACCAACCCGCTGGGAGGGGCGACCAGCGGCGTGGCCACGCTCTCCGTCAATGGCGCCCCCGTGGTGAGTGCGACGGCGGGCGGGCGCTATCCGATCGCGCCCGGCGGCAATCTCTCCCTGTCGCTGGCCCCGGGGATCAGCCTCGCCGCGACCGTGCAGTGGAAACGGAACGGCCAGCTCATCGCGGGGGCGGGCACGCGCACCCTCGCGATCGTCAACGCGACGTATTCACATTCGGGTTACTATCAGGCCGTCTACGACGAGGGGGCCGGCCCGGTGGTGAGCGCGCCGGTCTGGGTGTCCGTGACGCCGGCGGCGACGCAAGTGATCGCCTGGGGCTACAGCGGCAACGAGACCGTGGTCCCCGCCGGCCTCACGAATGTGACGGCCATCGCGTCCCGGTCAGGCAGCACGCTCGCGTTGAAGGCGGATGGCACGGTGGTGCGTTGGGGCCCCTACTATTCCTATGCGCTCCCCGCCGAGTTCTCCAATGTGGTGGCGATCGCCGCGGGCTATTCCCAATTCCTCGCGCTGCGCGCGGACGGGAGCGTGGTCGCGTGGACGGACTCTTCCTCCACGCCGCCCGCCGTGCCGGCCGGCGTGCAAAACCTGGTGGCGGTTGCCGCCGGCACCAGCCACAACCTGGGCATCAGGGCCGACGGCACCGTGGTGGCGTGGGGCGCGGCCAGCTACGGCGCCACGGCGGTGCCCGCGGGGCTCGCCAACGTGATCGCGATCGCGGCCGGCGATGGGTTCAGCCTGGCGTTGCGGGCCGACGGCACGGTTGCCGCCTGGGGGCGCAATTCGAGTGGCGAAACCACGGTGCCCGCCGGCCTCACCGGCGTGGTCGCGATCGCGGCCGGCAGCATCCATTCGGTGGCGTTGAAAAACGACGGCACGGTGGTCGTCTGGGGCT
>CAZENI010000325.1:0-2981 GCA_964513055.1 uncultured Opitutus sp. | reverse complement strand
GGGGCTATAATGGATACGCGTCAATCGCCCCGCCGGCCGGCCTCGGGGACGTCGTGGCGATCGCCACGGGCAACGCCCACGTCCTCGCGCTGAAGGGCGATGGCACGGTCGTGGGGTGGGGGGAGAACTACTACGGCCAGGCCAGGGCGCCCGCCGGGCTGGCGCAGGTGTTTGCGCTCGCGGCGGGCAGCTCTTTCTCCGTCGTCGTGCGTAATGCCGCTGCGGACACGGCGCCTGCGATCGTCACGCCGCCGGCATCCCTCGCGGCGCTGACCGGGCAGAGCCTCACGCTGGCGGTGAGCGCGGAGGCGGGCACCGCGCCGTTGAGCTACCAGTGGCGCAAGTCCGGCGCGAACCTGGCCGGCGCGACGACGGCGACCCTCGCCCTCGGCGCGGTGACTCCCGCGGTGGCGGGCACCTATGAGGTGACGGTCTCGAACTACCTCGGCGCGGTGGTGAGTTCTGCCGCGACAGTGAGCGTGAGCCCCACGTTAGCCGTCACCACGAGCCCGACCGGCCGGCGCGTGCTCACCACGGGGCAGAGCCTCACGCTGACCGGCACCGCGGCGCTGCCCGGGTCAGTCACGTATCAATGGCTCCGTAACGGCCGGCCGATCCCGGCGGCGACGGCGGCGACCTACCCGATTGCCAGCGCCACGTGGGCGAGTGCAGGCAGTTATCAACTGGTTGCCACGAATGCGGTCGGGCCCGCCGCGAGTGCGCCCATCTACGTCGGAGTGGCCGGCGGTCTGCAGCTCCGTGCGTGGGGCGACAACAGCTACGGGCAGGCGTCCGTGCCCGGGGGATTGACCGATGTGCTCAGCGTGGCGGCGGGCAGTTACCACAGCCTCGCGTTGCGCAGCGACGGCACGGTCGCGGGCTGGGGCCGGAACACCGCCGGTCAGGCGACGTCGCCGGGCGGCCTGGCCAACGTCGTCGCGATCGCGGCCGGCCAGGATTTTAGCATGGCGCTCGGCGCCAACGGCGATGTCACCACGTGGGGCGCCATCAATTACACTCCGACGGAAGCCAGCCCCGCCCTGGCGATTTCCGCCAATTCATTCGGCTCGGTCGCGATGGCCCTGCGGGTCGATGGCTCGGTGATCGCCTGGGATTCGTTCGGCCTGCGCACCGATGTGCCCGCCGGTTTGAACACTGTCGTGGCGATCGCCGCTGGTAACTACTACCATGCTGCGCTGAAAGCGGATGGCACGGTGGTCACCTGGGGCAGCTCCCTCGGCACCCCCGCCGGACTGGCCAACGTCGTGGCGATCGCCGCGGGTGGTGAGCACCTGCTCGCCCTCAAGAGTGACGGGACCGTGGTGGCCTGGGGCTCCAATTACTACGGCCAGACGGACGTGCCCACGAATCTGAGCGGCGTCGTCGCCATCGCGGCGGGCTACGGCTCGAATTTTGCGCTGAAGGCCGATGGCAGCGTCGTGGCGTGGAGCGCGTATTCCACCGCGCTCTCGTCGGGCGCGATCGCGCTCGCGCCGGTGAGGGGGCTGGGCATCGGCAGCAGCCACGGCCTGGCCTTGCGCGACCCGGCGGGTGATGCGATACCCGTGATCGCCGCCCAGCCGGTGGGCATGACGGTTTCCGCGGGGCAGAACGTCACGCTGTCGATCACGGCGACGGCGGTGCCGCCGCCGTCGTATCAATGGTATCGCAACGGCAGCGCGCTGTTCGGCTCGACCGCGTCTGCGCTGGTGTTGAACAACGTCAGCCCGGCGAACGCCGGTGTCTACAGCGTCACGGTCAGCAACGCGCTCGGCAGCGTCTCCTCCCACGAGATTACGCTCACGGTGAATCCGTCGCTGAACCAGCGTGCGTTCCTCGCGGCCTCGGCGCGCGCCGAGGCGGGGAGCGGGATTGTCGGCACGTTCACGGTGGAGGGCACGGTGTCGAAGCAGATGCTCGTGCGCGCGGTCGGGCCCGCGCTCGCCGCCTTCGGCATCGCCGACCTCCTCGCCGACCCGCAACTCATCATCACCTCGGCCAGTGGCGCCATCGTCGTGTCGAATGACGACTGGCAGACCGCCAGCAACGCCGGCAGCGTCGCCGCGGTGTCGGCCAGCGCGGGCGCGTTCGCGCTTCCCGCCGCCGGCAAGGATGCCGCCGTGCTGCGCGTGTTCCAGCCGGGGACGTATCACGTGCGTGCGACCAGCAGCACCGGGGCCGGCGGGGTCGCGATGCTGGAAATCTACGACACCGATTCGAGCCCCCGCCTCGTGTATGTCGGCACGAATGCGTATGCGGGGGCGGGCAACAAAGTGCTCGTGCAGGGCTTCGCGCTCGCGGGCGCGACCCCGGGCCGCAGTTATCTCATCCGCGCGCTGGGCCCCGCGCTCGGCGCGGCCACGGCGCTCGCCGATCCGCAGATCGCCGTGTTCAATGGCCTGAACGTTCAGGTCGCGGGCAACGACAACTGGGGCGGTGATCCCACGCTGGCATCGCTCGCGGCGAGCGTCGGCGCGATGCCGCTCCCCCCGGCCAGCAAGGATGCGGCGATGAACTTCGTCCCTGCCGCCGCCGGTGCCTACACCATTCAGGTAGGCGGCGTCGGCGGCGCGAGCGGGGCGACGCTCGTGGAGATTTTTGAAGTCGACGCGCAGCGCGCCGCGAGCGTGTCCGCCGCGATCGTGGCGCCACCGCAAAGCGTCTCCGTGCTCGCCGGCCGCTCCGTCACGCTGGGCGTGGTGGCCATCGGGCGCCCCGCACCGGCCTTCCAATGGCAGAAAGGGGGCACCGTGATCCCGGACGCCACGAATGCGCATCTCGTGTTGGGCAATGTGCAGGCGGGCGATGCGGGCGATTATACGGTCGTGGTCACAAACGCCACGGGGACCGTGACCTCATCCGTCGCGGTCGTGGCGCTCGCCACAGCGTCGGCCGCGCACAGCGTGGTCGGCCCCGGCTATCATGCGGGCAGCACGGTCACGATCACGAACACGCTCAACTACTCCGGCGCAGCTTCCAGT
>CAZENI010000324.1:0-9613 GCA_964513055.1 uncultured Opitutus sp. | reverse complement strand
GACGAATCGAACATCGGCCGGTTCACGGACCTGTTGAAGAAATTCGTCACCGAGTCGCAGTTCATCATCATCACGCACAACAAGCGGACGGTGTCCGCGGCGCAGGCGATCTACGGCGTGACGATGGAGGAGCGCGGCGTGTCGAAGACGGTCTCGATGCGCTTCAACGCGGAACGCGGCGACATCGAGGCGCAGCCGCGGAACATCGCGGAGTCGGTCCGCGGCGCGCAGGTGCCGCCCGAGGACAAGAAACCGGAGCCGGCCCCGGTGCCGGCCTGAGGACATGCGGCGCGTCAAATTCATCTGGGGCGCGTCGCGGGTGATTCGGGGCCGGTGGCGCCTCGGGCTCTTCGGCTACTACGATCGCGTCGTGGGCGAGCGCGAGGGCGGGCTGGCGATCAGTGTGCGCGGGCTGCTGGCGTGGCTGGCGCTGGCGAGCGCGGGCGTCTACCTGGCGGGAGCGAGCGCGCTCTACGGAGTGTGGCAGCGCAACCCCTACAGCCTGCTGACGTGGAACGACGCGGTGCTGTATCCCGTGCGACGGGCCGAGATTCGGAAGAAGATGGGGCAGGCCCTCATCGCGGAGGGCCACGAGCTGTTTCGCGCGCAGCGCTGGCACGAGGCGGCGACGCGGCTGCGGTCCGGCCTCGCGCGGTCTCCGCGCGATCTGCGCGCGCGGCTCGCGCTGGCCGAAATCCACTTCCGATTTCAGCAGCGGTCCGAGGCCCTGCGGATTTTGCAGGAAGGGCTCGGGGAGGAATTTCCCGGCAGACCCTATCTGGAACGGCTGTTCGCGGTGGCGGTGGAGCGCGAGGATTACGCGCTGATTGCCGCGCTCAGTGCACGCTACCGCTCGCGGCTCGATCCAACGGGGCAAGCGGTCCTGCGGCGGTGGCTGCTCGAGCGCCAGCTTGGTGCGCTCCTCGCCGGAGGCTTGCCCGAGGAGGTCCTGGCCATCACCGCGCGCGAGCTGGGCGAGACGGCGGCGGAGAGTCGCGTCCATGCCCTGGTGGCCCTGGGCCGGACGGCGGAAGCGGCGGCCTTTCTGAACGAGTGGCGCAGCCGGCCCGGAGCCGACCTGGCCCTGGTGCGGCGGCTGCGGGTGAGCGTCGCGCGGCAGGCGGGCGCGTTCGACGAGATGGAGGCTGCGCTGGCGGAGATGCGGCGGGCGCAGCCCGGCGACCCCAGTCCGCTGGTGTATGGCATCACGCAACAGGCGATGGCGGGGCGGGAGACGGAGGCGGGCGCGGCGCTGGAGGATTACCTGTTCCGCTTCGGCGGCACGGAGGCCCACGTGCGGCTCGTCGCCGAGCCGCTCGTCGAGCTGGGCCGGGTGCGGTTGCTGCAACGGTGCCTCGAGGCGGCGCGGGCGCACGGGTATTCGACGGGGCCCTACACGGAGCTGCTGCTGCGGGCCCGGTTGCAGGACGGAGATTGGGAGGGAGCGGCCGACTGGCTGGCAGAGCTGCCGCCGCCGACGGGGCCGGATGCGCCGCAGGTGCAGATCTGGCGGGGGTGGATGCAGCGCCTGCTCCAGGTGGTGCGGGCGCCGACGCCGGCGGCGCAGGCGGCGTTGCTGCAGGTCCTGCGCGAGCGCCCCTGGCCGGTGCGCATCTTCCGGACCAGCGTCGAGGCGCTGCAGCGCGCCGGGCGGCTGGCGGCGGCGCGCGAGGTGGTCGAGCTGGGGCGGCATCTGTTTCCGGCGAGCCGGTGGATGCGGGAGCGCGACGCGGCGATCGCGGCCCAACTGGCGGCCGGCCACCGGAACTAGCACCCGCCCAGCGGGCGGGTCTACAACGACCCAGACTAGACCAAGTCCAGAAGCTTCGGGACGTTGGTATTACAGGATCAGATCCGGCGGGACGTTGCTCAGGGCCTCCTCGATCGTGGTGAGGCCCATCTTCACCTTGAGCATGGAGTCCTGGTGCAGCGTCTTCATGCCGTTCTTCATCGCGATGCGTTTCAGCTCGGCGACCTCGGCCTCCTTGTTGATGCCTTCGGTCAGCTCTTCGCTGTTCGTCATCAGTTCGTGGATGCCGACGCGGCCCTTGTAGCCGCCGCCGCTGCACGTGGGGCAGCCCTGCGGGTTGCTTTTGAAGACCTGGCCGCTCCAGCCGAGGGCCTTGTGCATGATCTCCTCTTCGCGGCCCTTCGGCTCGTAGGGGATCTTGCAGTTCTTGCAGACACGACGGAGCAGGCGCTGGGCGCAGACGCACACGAGCGACGCGGAGATGTTGAAGGCCTCGACGCCCATCTCGCCGATGCGCGCGACGGTCGAAGGGGCGTCGTTGGTGTGCAGGGTCGACACGAGCAAGTGGCCCGTGAGCGCCGCCTCGACGGCGATGCCGGCGGTCTCTTCGTCGCGGATTTCGCCGACGAGGATGATGTCGGGGTCCATGCGGAGGTAGCACCGCAGCGCGCGCGCAAACGTGAGGCCGATCTGCCGGTTCATCTGCATCTGGTTGATGCCGGCGAGCGTGTATTCGATCGGATCCTCGGCGGTCTGGATGTTGACGTCGGGCGTGTTTACTTCGCCGAGCGCGGAGTAGAGCGTCATCGACTTGCCGGAGCCCGTCGGCCCGCAGTGGAGAATCATGCCGTAGGGCTGGCGGATGCAGTCGCGGTATTTCTGCAGATTCTCGTCGGAGAAACCGAGCGCGGGCAGCGGCAGCGTCGACTTCTGCTTGTCGAGAATACGCATGACGACCTTCTCGCCGTCCTTCATGGGCCCGGTCGCGACGCGCAGGTCGAGGTCCATGTTTTTTTTCGTGAACTGTTTGAAGACGATGCGTCCGTCCTGCGGCAACCGGCGCTCCGAGATGTCGAGGTTGCACATGATCTTCAGGCGGGCCACGAGGCCGCCGGTGACCTGCTTGGGGAGCCGGAGCTTTTCCGCCAGCAGACCGTCGACCCGGTAGCGGACGACGAGATCCTTTTCCTGGGGCTCGATGTGAATGTCGGACGCGCCGGAAATGTAGGCGTCCTCGATGATGCGGTTGGCGAGCTGGACGATCGGCGCGGACTCCTCGCTCTCGAGATCCTTCGCGCTGATCTCCTTGGCCTCGCCGTCGGCGCTGTAGGCGTTCTGGATGACCTCGGAGACGGAGCCCAGGTCGATGTCATCGGGCTTCGCCGGTCCGGCGGCTTTGGAATCCTTGAAAAACTTCTTGAGAACCGTGTCGAAGAGCGTGGCGGAGACCACGCTGACCTCCTCGATCGACATTTCCGTGTTCTGCGTGAACGACTCGCGCTTCGCGTAATCGAGCGGGTTCGTCATCAGCACCGCGACCGAGCTCGGGCTCATGCGCTTGTGCGGGAAGATGCCTTCGCGGCGGATGACCGCGTCGCCGACGACCTCGATCAACTTCTCGTCGATCTCGACCTCCTCGAGCTTGGTGACGAGCGGCAGATCGGTGAGCTTGGCGACGAAGCGCGCGGTGTCCTCCGCGTTGGGGACGAACTTCGGATCCACCATGCGGTGGATGAGCGTGGAGGAATACTCCGCGACCTCCTTGAGCAGGTTCAGATCCTTTTCGGTGAACTCGCCGTCGGTGCCGGCGGACATTTCCTTGTTCAGCACCTGGATGGCGCCGAGTGTGATCGTGCTCCGCAGCGGCACCGTCAGCATCGAGCGCACCTCGAAGCCCGTGGTCTGGGCCATCGACGCCATGAAGGGCGCCTGGCTCTCGGTGTTGCGGAAGAAGATGGACTCGCCGGTCTCGACGACCTTGCCGACGATGCCGCGGCCGATCGGCACTTTCAGGGTGAGGAGCTTGGCGGCGGTTTCCTGGAATTTCTTCTCCTTGGCGGGATCTCCGGCCCACAGCGTCGGCGAGTAGTAGACCTGCTTGAACGCGATCTCGTTTCCCTCGACCAGGTAGAACGTCATCGACTGCGCCTGCAGGGCCTCGACGACCTTCGAGGCGGTGAGCTCAATGACCGAGGCGACGTCCTCCCGGCTGGGCGCCGGTTTCGAGATGACCTTGATGAGCAACGAGCGGCGAAGCGTGCCGGCGATGTTGGAGGATGCCATGAGCGGGGCGCGGAAAGTGGGGGTGTGCTCGGGAATTGTCAAAGAGCGCCCGACCTGCCGCAATGAGAATTGTCCGCGGCGCTGTGCGTAACTCCACGGATGCGTTGTGACCTGTCATGCTTAGGTATCTTCAGGCCCTCTGGCGGGCGCGCTCCGAGCCCGATGCGGGCCGGGAGGGCGAGCGCCTCGCCGCGGAGTGGCTGCGGCGCGAGCGGCGGTTCGAACTCGTGGCCCGCAACTGGCGCAGTCCCCGCGACCGGCGCGAGGAGATCGATCTCGTCGCGCGCGACGGCGACGTGCTGGTGTTCGTGGAGGTGAAGGCGCGCGCCGCCGGCGCGCTGGTGCCGGGCTATCACGCGGTCGATGCGCGGAAGAAACGCGTGCTGCGGCGCGCGATTGAAACCTATCTCGGCCAGCTCGCGGCGCGGCCGGCGACGTTTCGCTTCGACGTGGTCGAGGTGAGTTTTCCGGCGCGCGAGGCGGGCGGCGCCCCGGAGATCCTGCATTTTGAAAACGTGCCGCTCTTCTCGAAATACTTTCGCGGCTAGTGGCGCTTTGCCCCGCCCGTCATAACCTCCATTTCCCTTGCCCGCGTCCATGCGTGGCGGAAAAACTGCTCTCCCATTTCATGGCCGATTCACCGCGACATCCGTTCCTGCATGGACTCAGCAAGCACCGGGGGGCGCCGCCGACCGTGGTTGTGATCTTCGGCGCGTCCGGCGACCTCACCGCGCGGAAGCTGATCCCGGCCGTCTACAACCTCGGCTTCGACAACCTGCTGCCGGCGGATTTCCACCTCGTTGGTTATGGCCGCAAGGCGATCCCGGACGAGTTCCGGCAGCACGCGGCGGATGCGATCAAGGAGTTCTCGCGCCGCGAGCTGAACGCCGAGGTGTGGAGCCGCGTCGCGGCGCACACGAGCTATGTGGCGGGGGGCTACGACGAGAAGGCGGCGTTCGATCGCCTGGCGGCGCACATTGATGAGATCGAAAAGAAACTCGGGCGCGACGTGCAGCGGTTGTTCTACATCTCGACGCCGCCGTCGGTCTTCGCGCCGATCATCGTCAATCTCGGGGCGAGCGGGCTGGCGGGGAAGCACCTCGGGACCGCGCTGCATTCGAAGGTGATCATCGAGAAGCCGTTCGGCCGCGACCTCACCTCGGCGCGGGAGTTGAACGCGACGATCCGCTCCGTCTTCGACGAGGGGCAGGTCTACCGCATCGACCATTACCTCGGGAAGGAGACCGTGCAGGATCTGCTCGTGCAGCGGTTCGCCAACGCGATTTTCGAGCCGCTGTGGAACCGCAACTTCATCGACAGCGTGCAGATCACGGTGGCCGAGGAAGTGGGCGTGGGCTCGCGCGGCGGCTACTACGAGCAAAGCGGCGCGCTGCGCGACATGATTCAGAATCATACCATGCAACTCCTCGCGCTGACCGCGATGGAGCCGCCGGGCTCGCTCGATGGCGAGGCGGTGCGCGACGAGAAGGTGAAGGTCCTCAATGCCATCCAGCCGCTCACGATCGGCCCGGCCGGCGATGTCGCCCGCGCGCAATACGGTTCCGGCATGCTCGGGGGCAAGGCGGTGCCCGGCTATCTCGAGGAGGAGGGCGTCGCCGCCCAGTCGAACACCGAGACCTACGCCTCGCTCCGGCTCTCGATCAATAACTGGCGCTGGCAGGGCGTGCCGTTCTACGTCCGCTCGGGCAAGCGCATGGCGCGCCGTGTATCCGAAATTGCGATCAACTTCCGGCGGCCGCCGGGCACGCTGTTTGCCGGCGAGACGGCGCGCTTCGACCTCGCGGCCAACACGCTCTCGTTCCAGATCCAGCCCGACGAGGGACTGAGCCTCATCCTGAACACCAAGGTGCCGGGACTCGAGACGCGCACGCAGCCGGTGAAGATGAGCTTCCGCTACGCGACGACCTTCGGCTCCAACACCGCCGAGGCCTACGAGCGCCTCGTGCTCGATGCGATGGTCGGCGACGGCACGCTCTTCATCCGCGGCGACGAGGCGGAGGCCTCGTGGAAGCTCTGCACGCCGGTGCTCGACTACTGGCGCAGCGTGGGCCGCACCGGCATGGATTCCTACGCGGCCGGCTCCTGGGGCCCGCCGAGCGCGGACGCGTTGCTGGCGAAGAACGGACATTGCTGGAGGCAGCCGTGAAGGAAATGAAAAGTGCCGAATGCCAAATGCCGAATGACAGAGGGTCGTTCGCGTTTCGCGTGTTCGTGAATTCGGCACTCGGCATTCGGCACTCGGCATTTTCGCAACATGCCCGCCATATTTGACGCCCTTCCCGGCATCGAAGTCCCCGTCGGGGCGATTTCGAAAAGTCTCGCGCAGATGTGGACCGACTCCGCCGCCGGCGGCCGGCCCGCGCTCGAAGCCGATGACGCCAAGGCGACGCAGGTGAACTTCGTGCTGCACCTCGGCCTGAACACCACGCCCGAGGATGCGGTGAAGCAGTTCGAGATCGTCGTGAGCTTCTCGCGACGGACGCCCAGTCGCATCGTCGTCCTTTGCCCGTTGCACGCCGACGTGGCGGCGCCCGAGATGCGGGCCAAGATTTACGGCGAGTGCTTTCTGGGGAAATCGAAGTCCGACAAGCGCTGCGTGGAGTTCGTGATGCTGAGCTACTCGCGGAGCGCGCGCAAACACCTCGAGAACCAGGTGTCGATCTGCCTCTCGACCGATCTCCCGCTCTACTACTGGGCGCACCGGTTCTCCGCCAGCGGCCGGCTGGCCGACTATCGTTATCTGCTCAGCCGGGCGAAACGCGTGCTCATCGACAGTGCGATCGCCCCGGCGGATGCGCTGACGTATCCGTGGCCGAATCCGAGCGCGACGCGCGATCTCGTTTACTGCCGCCTGCTGCCGGTGCGGCAGACGATCGGCCAGTTCCTCGCGGCGTATCCACCGGCGATCCTGGTGGAGAAGCTGCGGGCCGTGACGGTGTCGCACGACGAGAGCCTCGCGGCCGAGGCGCGCGTGACGCTGGCGTGGCTGCGGCGGCGGCTGGCAGCGAGCGGTGCCGCCGTGGACGCGGCGAAATTCTCGACCGCACCGTTCGGTGCGGGCGAGGCGGGCAGCCTCGCGGTGCGCTTCGACTACGACGACGCGGCGCGGCGTTTCCAGTGGAAGGGCGATCTCGCGACCGGCCAGGCGCTCTTCGAGGCGGACTTCGGGGCCGGCGCCACGACGCTCTCGGCGGCGGTGAGTCTGCTGAAGCCCGAGAGCGCGCTGAGCGAGGCGATGTTCTTCTGAGTCGGCCGCGGCGAAATTTTCCGTGTCTTCCGCAACGACCGCGGGCAGGCTCGGGGCCGTGAAACCACGCGTTCCCCTCGCGCTTGTTCTGGCGGTGTTCCTTGTCTGGCCTTGGGTGGGGCGCGCCCAGACGACGGAATCGAAGCCGACCCTCGCGTCGCTTTCTTGGCTGACGGGATCGTGGACGTTCGAGCGCAACGGCCGGATGACGATCGAGCGCTGGTCGGCGCCGGCCGGCGGCGTCATGATCGGCACGAGTCACACCTATCAGGGTGAGCGCACGATCGAGTATGAGTTCATCCTGATCCGGGCCAACGCGCAGGGCGAACTGCACTACGTCGCCAAGCCATCGGGCCAGCCCGAGGCCGCGTTCAAGCTGACGCGCGCGTCGGAGCGCGAGGCGGTGTTCGAGAACCCGCAGCATGATTTCCCGCAGAAGATTTCCTATGTGCTGAAGAGCGACGGCGTGCTGGTGGCCGCGATCGAAGGCACGAAGGGCGGCAAGGCGCGGCGGGTGGAATTTCCCTATCGGCGCGCACCATGAGCGGGCGGTTTTGGCCGAGGGTGGGTTTTCTTGCGGGAGTCGTGGCGCTCGCGTTCGCGGTCGCGGCCGCCCACGGCGCGGAGGGTCCGCTCGTCCTCGTCGGCGCGGCGAAGGTGGACATCACTCCGGAACTGCCGATCCGGCTTTCGGGCTACCAGTCGCGCCCGACGGAGACCGGGCGCGTCGCGATGCCACTGACGGCGCGGGCGCTGGCGATCGGCGGTGATGCTGACGGGCCGGCCGTGCTGATCTCCGTGGAGGTCATCGCCGTCAGCGAGGAGTTGAGCGAGGCGGTGGCGGCGGGGATTCGGGCGCGCCATCCGATTCCGCGGGAGCGGATCGCGATCTGCGCGCTGCACGTGCACACCGGGCCGGCGATCGCGGGCACGATCCCGTTCATGTTCTCGCGCGATCTGCCGGTCGACGAAGCGGCGCGCATCGCGCGCTACACGGCGAGGCTGCGCGAGAAGATGGTGGAGGTCGCGGTCGCGGCGCTCGCCGCGCGCCGACCGGGCCGGCTGGCCTGGGGCGAGGGTGCGGCGACGTTCGCCGTCAACCGTCGCAAGATCGTCGGCGGTCAGCACGTCGGCTACACCGCCGAGCCGGGCGGCGTGGTGGACCACGCGCTGCCGGTGTTGCGCGCGACGGACGAGCGGGGCGCGGTCCGCGCGCTGCTGGTGAATTACGCGTGCCATTGCACGACGCTGAAGGGCGGCGACAACGTCGTGCATCCCGACTGGGCCGGCACGGCTTCGGCCAGCCTCGAGCAGGACCACGCGGGGGCGGTCGCGCTCGTGAGCATCGGTTGTGGCGCGGACTCCGATCCGCAGCCGCGCGGGATGGTCGCCGCCGATCAGCACGGGCGCACGATCGCGGACGAGGTCGGGCGGGTGCTGCGTGGAGAAATGCGTGCGCTCGGCCCCGTGAGCAGCGCGCGCCTGCGCCGCCTCGAGCTGCCGCTGGCGCGCGTGGTGCCGCGCGCGGAGCTGGAAGCGCGGCTGCAGGGCAAGCCCAACGTCGCCTACGCGGCGCGGCAGTTCCTCAACCAGCTCGACGCGGGCCGGCCGCTGCCGGTGGCGGTGCCGTATCCGGTCCAGACCTGGGCGTTCGGGAACGAGCTCGCGATGGTGTTTCTCGGTGGCGAAGTCGTGGCCGATTACGCGCTCCGGCTGAAACGCGAACTCGGCGCCGGGCGCGTGTGGACCACGGCCTACGCGAACGACGTGCCTTGCTACATTCCGTCGCGACGGATCCTCGCCGAGGGCGGTTACGAGGCGGAGCACGCCATGGACTATTACGGACTGCCGACGCGCCTCGCCGAGGACACGGAGGATCGCATCGTTGGCGCGGTGCGCGCGTTGCTGCCCGCGGCGTTCACGGCCGGCCGCTGAAACGATCATGATCAAGCGCGCACGACTGACGATCTGGGGACTGGCCGCGTGCCTCGCCGCGCCGGCGTTCGGCTACAAGGAAGTGCCGCCGCCGCCGAAGGTCGTGCTGCCGCCGCCGCTGTCACCGGAAGCGTCGCTCGCCGCGATCAAGGTGGCGGACGGCCTCGTGGTGGAACTGGTGGCGGCCGAGCCGCTGGTGCGGGATCCGATCGACGTCGCGTGGGGCGCGGATGGGCGCATGTGGGGCGTGGAGATGGCGGATTACCCGACGGGGCTCGACGGCACGGGCAGGCCCGGCGGGCGCATCCGTTTTCTGGAGGCGTCGCGCGGCGACGGGCGCTACGACAAGTCGACGCTGTTCGCCGACGGCCTCCGCG
>CAZENI010000323.1:0-9614 GCA_964513055.1 uncultured Opitutus sp. | reverse complement strand
GAACACGGCGGCGACTGGTGGCTCGACGACAAGCTCGCGCACGCCGCCTTCATCCACACCTCGACCGAGATGGGCCGCCGCCGCCTGCTCGAGCGCGGCCTCGCCGCCGACAAGGTCCTCTGCATCCGCCGCGGCCTCGAGCGCCTGCCGGCCCTGAAACCCCTCCGCGCCTCGCGCTCCCCGCTCCACCTCGTCTGCGTCGCCCGGCTCGTGGAGAAGAAGGGCCTCGACCACCAGCTGCGGATCTACGCGGCGCTGCGCGCGGCCGGCGTGCCGTTCGCCGCGCGCATCGTCGGCGAGGGCCCGCTCCGCGCCGAACTCGAGAAACTCGCGGGCCACCTCGGCGTCGCCGCGCATCTCACCTTCACCGGCCACCTCCCGCAGCACGAGGTCTGGACCCAGCTCGCGTGGGCCGACGTGCTGCTGCACACCGGCGTCATCGCCCCCAGCGGCGATCGCGACGGCCTGCCCAACGTCATCCCCGAGGCCATGTCCGTCGGCACGCTCGTCGTCACCTCGCCCGCCGCCGCCACGACCGAGGCGATCACGCAGGGCGTCACCGGCCTCGTCGCCCTCGTCGACCGGCCCGCCGACTGGGTCGCGTCGCTCCGCCGGCTCGCGCACGACGACGCGTTTGCCGACAAATTGCGCGGCGCCGCCCGCCGCTGGGTCGAGGAAAACTTCGACGCCCACCGCAACGCCGGCCGCCTGCTGGCGCGCTTCCAGCAGACCATCGCCGCGCCGCCCGCTGCCGCGACTCCGCCGCCCGCGCCGTCCGCATGATTCTGTTCGATGTCACCAAGACCGGCGCCGCCGGCCACCGCTCCGGCCTCACGCGCGTGAGCCGGCGGCTGCGCGACGGCCTCGGCGCCGCGGTGACCGAAGTCGCCTGGCCCGCGCCCGGCCACGCGCGCCCCGCCGCGGACGACTGGTATTTCACCGCGGAGCTGTTTTCCGAGGAGGAGCGCCCCGGCTTCACGGCGTTCTTGGAGGCGCATCCCTGCCGGCTGGCCGCGATTTTTCACGACGCGATCCCGCTCAAGCATCCGCACATCACCTGGCCGCAGAGCGTCGCGCGCCATCCCGGCTACCTGAAACTCCTCGCGCGCTTCGACCGCGTCTGGGCCGTGTCGCACGCCAGCCGCGACGAGCTGCTCGGCTTCTGGCACTGGCTGGGCCTCGAGCGGACGCCTCCCGTCGACGTGCTCGCGCTCGGCGCCGACTTCAATGCCCGGCCCCGCCTCGCGGCCGCCGGCGCTTCACCGTCGGCCGCCGGTTCGCCGCTCCCCGCCCTCCTCTGCCTCGGCATCCTCGAGCCGCGCAAGAACCAGGCCTTCCTGCTCGAGGTCTGCGACGCGCTCTGGCACGACAGGCTCGCCTTCGAGCTGCACGTGGTCGGTCGGGTCAACCCGCATTTCGGCCGGCCGATCGTCGCGCGGTTGAAGGCCCTGCAGCGCACGCACGGCGCGCGGCTGCAATTTCACGAGGCCGCCGACGACGCCACGGTCGCGCGGCTCTACGCCGGCGCGAGGGCCACGGTCTTCCCGACCATTGCGGAGGGCTGCGGCCTGCCGCTGCTCGAGTCGCTCTGGATGGGCGTGCCGTGCGTGTGCAGCGATCTGCCCGTGCTGCGCGAGAACGCCGATGCCGGCGGCTGCCTGCCCGTGACTCCCAGCAATCCGGCCGCGTGGCAGGCAGCGCTCCGGCGTATCCTGACCGATGATGCGCTCCACGCCGGCCTGGCGCGCGAAGCCGGCGCACGGCCGTTGCCGACCTGGAAGGGGGCGGCGCAAACGCTCGCCGCCGCGCTGCGCTGACCTACTTCGTCGTCACCGGCGTGACCGCCGCACTCGCCGCCCCCGGCGCGGGCGGCGTGCCGCCCGCCGGCGCCACCGCCGATTTCGCCTCCAGCGCCTTGATCGCGGTCTCGCGCACGGCGCCGATCGCGGGCGCGTTCTGCGGCACGTCGATCTTCGTCTCGAGCTTCGTGTCCGTGCCCATGTAGTCGACCGCCACCGCCGCCAGCAGCGGCATCATGGTTTCCATCCGGCCCGCGATGCCGAGCACGGCGACGCGCACGTCCCAGAGCTCAGGCCCGGTCCCGCGATCGATTCCCTTGTCCTGGTTGGCCCGGGCGGAGAGCTGCAAAAACGTCTCGCGCGACGCCGCGTCGACCTTCGGCGTCTGGTCCACGCCGTAGCTCACCTCGATGAAAACATCCGGCGCCACCGTGGGCGGCGGCTCATACATGCCCTTCGTCGCCAGCGCCGCATCGACGCAGGCCTTGATGACCGAGACCTGCCCCGGCGCGTTGTTCACCACCGATTTCTTGGCGAGCAACCGGTAGGAGACCGCGAGCGGCTTGCCGAGCCCGGGAGCCGCGATCGCGTCGACGAGGACCTTGTGCTTCGCGACGAACATATTCGCGCACCCGGCTGCCGACAGCAGGAGGACGGCACCGAACGCCAACGGCAACGCGTGCCAGATACACCCGTGGGGTTTCATGCGTTTGACGACTCCTCGTATAGCTCGCCGTCCGTTTTTCGCAACTGCCGCGAGGTAACGGCGCTGTTACCGCGATTCGAAAAACGGAATAAAGAATATGGAAAGCGGGAAAGTAGGAAACAAGCAGCCACGGCAAGAGGTGATTGGTATTTTTCCCGCTTTCCCGCTTTCCACATTTTCTTCCCGGGTCTTCGTCCCCATCCCTCAATCCATCTTCACCCGCGCGCGGTAGAACGCGTCGCACCGGGCGTAGATTTCCTTCGGCGCTGTCATGCGCAGCGCCTCGGCGGCCAGCGCGCGCGCGTCGGCCATCGTCATCGCGCGCACGAGGTATTTCACCGACGGCAGCCAGGCCGGTGACATGCTCAGGCAGTCCACGCCCAGGCCGAGCAGCAGCGGCGCATACACCGGATCGCCGGCCATCTCCCCGCACACGCTGACGGGCAGCTTCTGCCGGTGCGCCTCGTCGACGATCGTGCGCAGCGTCCGCAGGATCGCCGGATGCGTCGGCTCGTAGAGGTGCGCGATGCGGTCGTTCACGCGATCGATCGCGAGCAGGTATTGGATCAGGTCGTTCGTCCCGATGCTGAAGAACGAGCACTCCTTCGCGAGCAGGTCCGCCGTGATCGCGGCGCTGGGGATCTCGATCATGGTGCCGACCTGCAGGCTCTCGTCGAACGCCACCCCGCGCGCCCGCAGCTCCTCCCGGCACTCCGCCAGCAGCGCGTTCGCCCGGATCAGTTCGTCCGCGCCACTGATCATCGGATACATGATCCGCGCCTTGCCATAGCTGCTCGCCATCAGGATTGCACGCAACTGCTCCTTGAAGATGTCCGGATGCTCCAGGCAGAACCGGATCGCCCGGAAGCCCATGAACGGATTGTTCTCCTTCGGAAACAGCTCGGCCTTCCCCGCCATCGGCTTGTCGCCGCCGATGTCGAGGGTGCGGATGACCACCGGTGCCGGCGCCATCGCCTCCACCACCGCCTTGTAGGCGAGGAACTGCTCCTGCTCCGTCGGAATCCGCGCGCTGTTGATGAAGAGAAACTCCGTCCGATACAGCCCGATGCCGTCGGCATAAAACGCCTTCGCCTTCATCACCTCCTCGGACTTCTCGATGTTGGCCATCAGCGCCACCGGCACGCCATCGAGCGTCACCGCCGGCAGCCGGTTCACCTCCAGCAGGCGCGCCTCGAAGGATTTCTTCTGCTCCTGGATCTTGCCGTAGCGGAAGAGCGTCGCCTCCGACGGATTCAGGATGACGATGCCGTCGTAGCCGTCGACGATCGCCCAGTCGCCGTTGGTCACGCGCTGCGTCAGGTTGCGCACGCCGACGACCGACGGGATCTTCATCGAGCGCGCGACGATCACCGCGTGGCTCGTGCGGCTGCCGGAATCCATCACCAACGCGAGCGCGGCCGAGCGGTCGAGCGTCGCCGACTCCGACGGCGTGATCTCGCTCGCCAGCACGATGCGCTGATCGGCGAGCCGGTTGAGCGAGTTCTCCGCCTGCCCGAGCAGATTCTGCAACACCCGCTGCGCGACATCCCGCAGATCGCCGGCCCGCTCGCGCAGGTATTCGTCGTCGATCTCGGAAAACGCCTGCACGTAGCGCGACGACACCTTGTGGAAGCACGTCTCGATGTTCCGCCCCGTCGACTCGAACTCGCGGATCGTCTCGCCAATCAACGCCTCGTCCTCGAGCACCATCAGGTGCGCGTCGAAAATCGCCGCCTCCTCGGGCCCGATGTTCTTCTCCACCTCGTTCTTGATCTTGGAGATTTGCTGCCGGGTGACGACCAGCGCCCGGTCGAACCGCGCCACCTCGTCGATCCGCTTCTCCGGCTCCACCTGGTAGCTCGGCACCTCGACGTCACTCTGCAGGTAGACGAAGATCTGGCCATAGGCGATGCCTTGCGAGGCAGCGATGCCTTGCACGGTGAGTTCGGTCTTCGCCCGCGGGTCCATTCTTGGTTTTAGATTCGGCGCCGGTGCGAAGGGGTTACGCCGTCGGCAGCCGACGATAACGCTTCCGCCGCGAAGCGGGTCAATTCGGATTTACAAAAGGCGCGCCTCCTCGACGAACGCCGATGCTCCCCACGCTTCGCGGATGGCCGCGACGATGGGCGCCGCAGGCGTCGCCGCGTCCAGCAACGCAAAGCACGCGCTGCCGCTGCCGCTCATCCGCGCCGAGAGCCCGAAATCCCGCTGGAGCTGCGCAAGCAGCACCGGCAACGCGAGAAACTTGGCGAAAGCCGGCGGCTCCATGTTGTTGAACAGCAGTTCCTCGGCCGGCGCTCCCTCCGCCCGGACCCAGCCCGCCAGCCGCGCCTCCGCCTGCTCCGCCGGCAGATACCCTGCGGGCGCCATAGCCGCGAGCTGCGCATACGCCCACGGCGTGGCGATGCCGAAGGCAGGCTTGAACACTAGCACGCGCCGGCCACGCAGCCGGCGCGCGGCGGCCTCCAGCAGCGGCTCGAGGCGTTCGCCCCGGCCGCGCATCACCACCGGCCCGTCCGCCAGAAACAGCGGGCAGTCCGACCCGAGCTGCGCCGCCAGGTCTGCCAGTCGCGACGCCGGCAACGTGTGGAGCGGACCCGCCAGCCGGTTGAGCGCCCGCAGCGCCGCCACCGCGTCACTGCTCCCGCCCCCGAGCCCGGCGCCGACCGGCACGCGTTTCTCCAGGGTGAATCTCGCGCCGCCCGTCCAACCCGTCGCCGCCGCAAACGCCCGCGCCGCCTTCAACACGAGATTCGACGCGTCGCCCGGCACCTCCGGATCGCTGCAGGTCAGGGCAAACCCGTCCGCCGCCTCCGCGTGCAGCGTGTCTCCAAAATCCAACTGCGCCACGACCGACACAAGATCGTGAAACCCATCCGGCCGCCGCCCCGTGATGGCGAGGAAGAGGTTCAGCTTGGCCGGCGCGAAAATCGAAATCGGACTCACCATCGTCGAAACCGCAGATGCACGCCGATTGCCGCCCGGGTCTCCAGCCGGAATTTAGTCTTCATTCGTGACCATTAGTGTTCATTAGTGGTCTTCCCTTCCGATGGCTTGCGATTTGATTCTCGTCCTCGATGCCCAGTCACCGCGCGAAGTCGCGCCCACGCTCCGCTCGCTGCAGGGCACCGTTCGCTGGGTCAAGGTGGGCCTCGAGATGTTCACCGCCTGCGGGCCCGACGCCGTGCGCGAGATCGCCGGCCTCGGCTTCAACGTCTTCCTCGACCTCAAGCTCCACGACATCCCCAACACCGTCGCCAAGGCCGTCGAGTCCGCCGCCAAGCTGCCGATCGGCATGCTCACGCTGCACACCTGCGGCGGTCGCGAGATGATGCAGTGGGCCGTGAAAGCCCAGCAGCAGCACGCCCCCGACCTCCTCCTCCTCGGCGTCACCGTGCTCACCTCGATGAGCGCCCCCGGCCTCGCCGAAACCGGCGTCACCGGTTCCCCCGAGCAACAGGTCGTGCGCCTCGGCCGCCTCGCCGCCGAGTCCGGCCTCCGCGGCCTCGTCTGTTCCCCGCTCGAGATTGCGCCCCTGCGCGCCGCGCTGCCGCCCGACGTCGCCCTCGTCACCCCCGGCATCCGCCCGCGCGACGCCAAGGCCGATGACCAGACGCGCGTGATGACCCCCGCCGAGGCCGCCCGCGCCGGCGCCACCTACCTCGTCGTCGGCCGCCCCATCTTCAAGGCCCCCGACCCCGCCGCCGCCGCGAAAGCGATCCTCGCCGAACTCGGCGCCTGATCGGCTATCCGCAATCCGGTATCCGCAATCCGCAATTCTCATGTCTCGCACCGCCGCCATCCTCCTCGCCGCCGGCAGCGGCTCCCGCATGCAGGGCACGGTGAACGACAAGGTGCTGGCGCGCCTCGCCGGCCGCCCCGTCTTCGCCCACTCCGCGTCCGCGTTCATGCAGAGCGCCACCGCCGATCTCTACGTCATCGTCTACCGCGACCAGCGCCAGATGATGGAGCTCTCGGCGCACGCGCCCACCCCCTCCGTCCTCGTGCATGGCGGCCGCGAACGCCAGGACTCCGTCATGCACGCGCTCGCCGCCCTCCCGGCCGACATCGAGCACGTCTTCATCCACGACTGCGCCCGCCCCCTCATCCGCGCCGAACAACTCGTCGCCCTCCACAAAATCGTCCGCCGCGAACACGCCGTCGTCCTCGCCCACCGCGTGATCGACACGATCAAGGAGCACCGCGACGACGCCCGCCTCCGCACCCTCGATCGCGCCCGCCTCTGGGCGATGGAGACGCCCCAGGTCTTCTCCCGCGACCTCATCACCCGCGCCTATGCCCGCGTGCAGGCGCGCGGTCTCCACATCACCGACGACGCCCAGGCCGTCGAGCAGCTCGGCCACCCCATCGCGCTCCTCGAGAACGCGCATCCCAACCCCAAGCTCACAACCCCCGCCGATCTCGCGTTTCTCGAGTTTCTGCTCCGCCCCGGAGCTGATCGCTAGTCCGCCGGCCGGCGCACCGCGTTTCTTTTCCGTGTCTTCCGTGTGTTCCGTGGGCATACTTCGACTCCCATGAACTTCCGCATCGGCCACGGCTACGACATCCACCGCATCGTCGCCGGCCGTCCGCTCGTCCTCGGCGGCGTCAAGTTCGACACCGACTTCGGCCTCGACGGCCACAGCGACGCCGACTGCGTCACCCACGCGATCTGCGACGCGCTCCTCGGCGCCGCCGGCCTGCCTGACATCGGTCACTTCTTTCCGAATACCGACCCCGCCTACAAGAACATCGATTCCCAGGTGCTGCTCGCGCGCGTGTGCGGCGAGCTCTCCAAGCGCAGCTTCGCCATCGGCAACATCGACGTCAGCGTCATCGCCGAGAAACCGAAGATCTACCCGCATCTCGCCGCGATGAAGGCCGCCCTGGCCAAGTCGACGCATCTCCCCGTTTCCAACATCGGCCTCAAGGCCACCACCAACGAAGGCGTCGGCGATCTCGGCCGCGGACTCGCGATCGCCGCCCATGCCGTCGTCCTGATCGCCAAGGCCTGATGCCCGCCCACCGCCGCCCGATGCCTCCCCTCCGTTTCGCCCGCCGCCCGCCGTTGTTGCTCCTCCTGTGTTTTCTTGCGGCCCTCCCGTTCTTCACGGGCTGCCTCAAACGCGAGACCGCCGTCCAGCGCGGCGATCGCGATCAGGTCCTCCACAAGGGCATGGGCGCCGATCCCACCGACCTCGATCCGCACGTCGCCACCAACATCGCCGAAATCGACGTCTCCTCGGCGCTCTTCGAGGGCCTCGTCACCGAAGATCCCGTCGACCTCCATCCCGTGCCCGGCGTCGCCGTGCGCTGGGAAATCTCCGCCGACCTGCTCACGTATACGTTTCATCTCCGCCCGGAGGCCCGGTGGTCCAACGGCCAGCCCGTCACCGCCGCCGCCTTCGTCGCATCCTGGCGCCGCGCGCTCACCCCCTACATCGCCGCCGACAACGCCGGCATGCTCTACGTGCTTCAGGGCGCCGAGGCGTTTCACAAGGGCGCCGTGAAGGACTTCGCGGCCGTCGGTGTCACCGCCGTCGATGCCCACACGCTGCGTGTGAAACTCGAGCACCCCACGCAGTATTTCCTCGCCCTCCTCACCCACCCGATCTGGTCGCCCGTGCCGCTCGCCACGATCGCCGCGCACGGTGACGCCTACGCGCGCGGCAGCGGCTGGACCAAGCCCGGCCGCCACGTCGGCAACGGCGCGTTCAAGCTCAAGGAGTGGCAGCCCAACCACCGCCTCGTCCTCGAGAAATCCCCGACCTACTGGGACGCCGCCCGCACGCGCCTCAACGCGATCCATTTCTATCCCGTCGAGAGCGCCGAACCTGAGGAGCGCATGTTCCGCACCGGCCAGCTCCACATCACCTACAGCATGCCGTTCAGCAAGGTCGACGCCTACCAGCGCGCCGCCTCGCCCGTGCTGCGCACCGATCCCTACCTCAACACCTACTTCTTCCGGCTCAACGTCCGCCAGCCGCCGTTCAACCACGAGAAGGTCCGCCGCGCCCTCGCTCTCGCCGTCGATCGCGAGGCCATCGTCAAGAAGCTCCTGCGCGGCGGCCAGACCGCCGCGACCGCCATGACCCCGCCCGGCCTGCCCGGCTACACGCCTCCCCCGGGCCTCCCGACGAATCTCGCCGCCGCCCAGGCGCTGCTCGCCGAGGCCGGCTTTCCCAAGGGCAGCGGCCTGCCGCCGCTCGAGCTCCTCCACAACACCAAGGACAACAACCGCCTCATCGCCGAGGCCGTCCAGGAAATGTGGAGACGCGACCTCGGCCTCGACGTCCGCCTCGTCAACCAGGAATACAAGGTCGTCCTCGCCGAACGCCGCGCCGGCCGCTACCAGATTCTCCTCAGCGACTGGGTCGGCGACTACCTCGACGCCACCACCTTCCTCGACATGTGGCGCAGCGACAGCGGCAACAACCACACCGGGTGGGGCCAGCCTGAATACGACGCCCTCCTCTTCGCCGCCGCCCGCACGCCAAATCCCGCCGAGCGCGGCGCCCTCCTGCAGAAGGCCGAGGCCCTGATGCTCGCCGCCGCCCCCGTCATCCCGATCTACTACAACACCCACGTCTTCCTCGCGCAGCCCTCCGTGAAAGGCTGGCACCCCACGCTGCTCGATCACCATCCTTACAAGCATGTGTGGCTGGAGAAGTAGGCGCGGCAGCGACGGAGATACCGGAAACCGGATACCGGATACCGGAAAGTCGCGCGATCGAATCGCTCTGCTTTCCGGTATCCGGTTTCCGGTTTCCGGTATGGATCGCATTGTCTTGTTCTTCCTGGCGGCCCTTCTTTCCGGTTGCTCGAAACCGGCCCCGTCTCCCGTCCGCGGTGACCAGATTCTCCGCCTCAGCCAGCGCAACGAGCCCGTCGATCTCGATCCCGCCACCACCACGCTGCCCGACGAATTCGGCATCCTGCGCGCCCTGCTCGAGGGCCTGCTCATCCCCGGCGCCAACGGCGGCCCGCCGCAGCCGGGCGTCGCCACGCGCTTCGACGTCTCGCCCGACGGCCTCGTCTACACGTTTCACCTGCGGCCCGACACCCGCTGGTCCGATGGCGCAGCCGTCACCGCCGCCGATTTCGTCGCC
>CAZENI010000322.1:0-9627 GCA_964513055.1 uncultured Opitutus sp. | reverse complement strand
GAGTGGTCGGGCCGCCTCGCGGCAGAAGGCCGCCGGGCGTTCGATCTGCGGGTGGCGCCGCTGTTTGCGGTCGAGTTGGTCCGGCTGGCGGCCGACGAGCACGTGCTGCTGCTCAACGCGCACCATCTCATCGCCGACGCCTGGTCAGCCGGCCTGATCCTGCGCGAGTTGGCGGCGGTTTATGCCGGCCTGGCGGACGGGCGCGACTTCGCGCCGACGCCACCGGCGTTTCGCTTCAGCGACCACGTGCACGCGCAGCACCGCGCCCTCGACACCGACGCGGGACGCGCCTCGCTCGCCTACTGGCAGGAGCGGCTCGCCGGGCTGCCCGCGCTGCAGTTGCCAGCGGATTTTCCGGCGGAGCCGGCGGCGGGGTTCGCGGGCGCCTCGGAGAGTTTCGAACTCGACCCGGCCGTGGCGCAGGAGCTGCGGGCGCTGGCGCGCGCCGAGGGCACCACGTTGTTTCATGCGCTGCTCGCGTCGTTCGCCGTGCTGTTGCAGCGGCTTTCGGGACAAAACGATTTTGGCATCGGCACCACGCTCGCCGGGCGCGACACGCGCGAGGCGGAGGCGCTCGTCGGCTACTTCGTGAACCTGGTCGTGCTGCGGCCGAAGCTCGACGACGCGCCGTCGTTCCGCGAGCTGCTCCGGCGCGCGCGCACGGAAGCGCTCGGGGCCTTCCAGCACCAGGCCGCGCCCTTCGACCGGATCGTGCAGGCGCTGCGGCTGCCGCGCGAACGCGGGGTCACGCCGCTGTTCCAGGTGCTGTTCCTCTACCTGCAGGCGGCGCGCGATGCGGCCAGCTTTCCGGGGCTCGAGGTGGAGGCGCTGCCGGTGCCCAGCACGACCTCGAAATATGATCTCAGCCTGCACGTGGAGGACCACGGCGAACGGCTCACAGGCCTGATCGAGTTCAACTCGGCGCGCTTCACGCCCGCGACGATCCGGCGCTTCATCGCGACGTGGCAGGCGCTGCTGCGCGGGCTGGCCGCGGCGCCGGAGCTGCCGATCGCGCGGGTCGCGGCGTTGGGCGAGGCGGACGCGCGGCGCCTGCTGCATGACTTCAACGCCACCGCGCAACCGCTCGCGTTCGGCGGCGGCATCGCGGCGGCGTTTCGCGCGCAGGCGCGGCGCACGCCGGAGGCCGTGGCGCTGGTGCACGAGGCGGCCGCGTTCACCTATGCGCAGCTCGATGCGGCGTCCGAGCGACTGGCAGCGCGGCTCCGCACGGCGGGCGTCGGGCCGGAGCGGCTCGTCGGCGTGTGCGTGGAACGCTCGCCGGAGATGATGATCGGCCTCCTTGCGATCCTGAAGGCGGGCGGCGCCTACCTGCCGCTCGATCCGGCGTATCCGGCGGAGCGGCTCGGCTTCATGCTGGCGGATGCCCGGCCGATCGTGCTGCTCACGCAGAAGCGCCTCCTGGCCGCGCTGCCCGCGCACACCGTGCCGCGGATCCTGGTCGATGGGCTCGCGGGCGCGGACGGCGACGTCACGGAAACGGTCGACGTGCCCGCCCAGCCGGAGCAGGCGGCGTATGTGATCTACACGTCGGGGTCCACGGGGCGGCCGAAGGGCGTGATGGTGACGCAGGGCAACGTGATGAACTTCTTCGCCGGCATGGACGCCCAGCTCGGGCCGGCGCCCGGCGTGTGGCTCGCGCTGACGAGCATCTCGTTCGACATCTCGGTGCTGGAGCTTTTCTGGACGCTCGCGCACGGCTTCAAGGTCGTGCTGCAGAGCGACGACGCGAAGGCGGCCGCCGTGGCCGCGGCGGCGGGTGCGTCCGTCGCCGGCGGCGGCGCGGGGCGTCCGCTGGATTTCAGCCTGTTCTATTTCTCCAGCGACGCGCGGCGGCCGGGCGCGGCCAAATACCGGCTGCTCCTCGAAGGCGCGAAATTCGCCGACGCGAACGGCTTCGCCGCCGTGTGGACGCCGGAGCGCCACTTCCACGACTTCGGCGGGCTGTTTCCCAATCCGTCCGTCATCGGCGGCGCGCTCGCGATCGCGACGCAGCGCGTGGCGATCCGCGCCGGCAGCGTGGTGCTGCCGCTGCACGATCCCGTGCGCGTGGCGGAGGAGTGGTCCGTGGTCGACAATCTCTCCGGCGGGCGCGTCGGGGTGTCGTTCGCGGCGGGCTGGCACCCGCAGGATTTTGCGCTCTCGCCGCCCTCTTACGCGGAGCGTCGGCGGATGCTGTTCGAGCAGCTCGCGCAGGTGCGCGCGCTCTGGCGCGGCGAGGCGCTGCGGCGGATCGACGGGCGGGGCGAGGCGACCGAGGTGCGCACGCTGCCGCGGCCGCTGCAGGCGGAGCTGCCGGTGTGGATCACGGCGGGCGGCGATCCCGAGACGTTTCGCCAGGCGGGCGAGGTGGGCGCGGGCTTGTTGACGCACCTGCTCGGCCAGACGCCCGACGAACTCGCGACGAAGATCGCGCGCTACCGCCAGGCGTGGCGCGAGGCCGGGCACGCGGGCGAGGGGCACGTGACGGTGATGCTGCACACCTTCATCGGCGACGATCTCGAGGCGGTGCGGGCGCGCGTCCGCGGGCCGTTCCGCGAATATCTGCGCACGTCGGTCGACTTGATCTCCGGCGTGGCGAAAACGCTCGGCCTCGACCTGCGTGCGCCGGGCTTCACCAGCGACGATTTCGACGCCGTGCTCGATCACGCCTTCGAGCGCTATTTCGAGACGAGCGCGCTGATGGGCACGCCCGCGAGCGTGCGGCCGCTGCTCGCGCGGCTGCAGGCGATGTCCGTCGACGAAGTCGGCTGCCTCGTGGATTTCGGCGTGGACGAGGACGCGGCCCTCGCCGCGCTCGAACCACTCGCCGCGCTGAAGGACAGCCTGAAACCCGCGGAGCCGCGCGCCACCGTGGCCGAGCAGTTTGTCCGTCACCAACCGACCCACCTGCAGGCCACGCCGTCCCGCGTGAAGATGCTCCTGCTCGATCCGCCGGTCGCCGCGGCGCTGGGCGGCCTCGAGCGCCTCGTCGTCGGCGGGGAGGCGCTGCCGCATTCGCTCGCGACCGAACTTGCCGCACGCGTGCGCGGCGAGGTGCACAATCTCTACGGCCCCACGGAAACGACCGTGTGGTCGACCGGGCACCGGCACGGCCGCGACGAGGCGCTCGTGCGCATCGGCCGGCCGCTCGTGAACCAGCAGGTCTACATCCTCGACGCCCAGCTCCAGCCGCTGCCGGTCGGCGTGGCGGGCGAACTCTATCTCGGGGGCGCCGGCGTGACGCGCGGCTATCTCGGCCGCCCGGAGCTGACCGCGGAACGGTTCATCCCGGATCCGTTCGGGGTGGCGGCGGGCGGGCGGCTTTACCGCACGGGCGATCTCGCGCGCTGGCGCGACGACGGCACCGTCGAGTGTCTCGGCCGGGTGGATGCGCAGGTGAAGATCCTGGGACATCGCATCGAACTCGGGGAAATCGAAGCCGTGCTCGCGCGCCATCCCGCGCTGCAGGCCGCCGCGGTCACGGCCCCGGCGGGCCCCGACGGCGAGCGCCGGCTCGTGGCCTACGGCGTCATCAAGGTCGACGCCACGCTGAAGGCCGCGGACCTGCGCGCCTGGCTGCTGGCGCGGCTGCCGGAGCACATGGTGCCCGCGGTGATCATGTTCCTGCCCGCGCTGCCGCTCACGCCGAACGGCAAGGTGGATCGCCGCGCGCTGCCCGCGCCGGACGCCGCCGCGACGCGGACGGAAAAGGTCTTCGTGTCGCCGCGCACGGACGCCGAGCGCCTCGTCGCCACGGTCTGGGAGAAACTGCTCTCGCTGCCGCGGATCGGGGCGCACGACAACTTCTTCGAGGTCGGCGGCCATTCGCTGCTCGCGATGCAGATGATCGCGCGGCTGCGGCAGGTCGCCGGCGTGGAGCTGCCGCTGCGCAGCCTCTTCGAGGCCCCGACCGTCGCTGGCGTGGCCGCCCGGATCGAGCAGGCCACGGCGGTGAAGGCGCCGGGCGCCGAAGCCGCGCCGCTCGGGCGGGTGCCGCGCGACGGCCGGCCGCTGCCGCTTTCGTTCGGCCAGCGGCGGCTCTGGTTCATCGAGCAACTCGAGCCCGGCCGCTCCACCTACAACGTGCCGGCCGGCCTGCGCCTGCGCGGGCGCTGCGACCCCGCCGCGCTCGAGGCCAGCTTCACCGATCTCGTGCGGCGCCACGAGGCCCTGCGCACGCGCTTCCCGGCGCCGGGCGGCGAGCCCGTGCAGGATGTGCTGCCGCCCGAGGCCTGCCACTTCGTGCTGGCGCGCGAGGATCTGCGCGCGTTTCCGGCCGGCGAACGCGAGGCGCGGGCCCGCGCGCGGGCCGACGACGAGGCGCGCGCCCTCTTCGATCTCGCGCGCGGCCCGCTGCTGCGCGCGCGGCTGCTGCAGCTCGACGCCGAGGATCACCTGCTCGTCTTCGTCATCCATCACATCGTGTCGGACGGCTGGACGATGGGCCTGCTCACGCGCGAGCTCACCGTCTGCTATGCGGCGCGCACCGCGGGGATTCCGGCCGGGCTGCCGCCGTTGACCGCGCACTACGCGGACTTCGCCTCGTGGCAGCGCGGCTGGCTGCGCGACGACGTGCTCGCGCGCCAGATCGGCTTCTGGAAGGAATACCTGGCGGGGGCCGTCGCCGCGGAGATCCCGGCGGACCAGCCGCGGCCGCGGCAGCTCGACGGCCTCGGCCGCGAGTATCATTTCACCTGGCCCGCCGACCTGGCGCAGGCGCTGCAGGAAACGGGGCAGCGCGCGGGTGCGACGCTGTTCATGACCTTGCTCGCCGGATACGCCGCGCTGCTGGCCCGCTACACGCGCCAGGAGGACATGGTCATCGGCACCTCGGTCGCGAACCGTCCACGGCCGGAGTTCGAGGCGATGGCGGGTTTCTTCGTCAACCTGCTGCCGGTGCGGATCGACACGCGCGGCAATCCCACCTTCGACGAGTTGCTCGCGCGCGTGAAGCAGGCCTGCCTGGCCGGCTACGCGCACCAGGACACGCCGTTCGAGGCCCTGGTGGACGCGCTCACCACCAGCCGGGACCTGAGCCGCACGCCCATCCTGCAGACGGAGCTTGTGCTGCTGAACACGCCGCCCGCGACGGCGCGGCTGGCGGGGCTCGAACTCACGCCGCTGCCGCTCGAGAACCGCACCGCGAAATTCGACCTCACGCTGTTCGCCGAGGAGCGCTCGGAGGGGCTGCGCTGGATCGCCGAGTATCGGACGGAGCTCTACGCGGAGGCGACGATCGCGCGCCTCGCCGGGCACCTGCACACCCTGCTGGCGGCCGCCGTGGCCGCGCCGGCGCGCCGGATTTTCGATCTACCGCTGCTGTCGCCGGCGGAACTCTCGGAGCAGCGCGCCTGGAATGCCACCGCGCACACCTATTCGGCCGGACGCTGGGTGCACGAGTTTCCGCTGCACGCGCCCGGCGACGCGCCGGCGCTCACGTTCGCCGGCGTCACGCTGAGCTACCGCGAGTTCAACGCCCGGACGGCGGCGCTCGCGGCGCGGCTGACGGCGCAGGGCGTCGGCCCGGAAACGCTCGTGGGCGTCTACCTCGAGCGGTCCGTCGAGCTGGTGGTGGCGCTGCACGCGATCATGCGGGCCGGCGGCGTCTACGTTCCCCTCGATCCCGGGTATCCGGCGGAGCGCGTGGCCTACATGCTGGCCGATTCGCGTGCGGCGCTCGTGCTCACGGTCGGAACGCTGGCGGCGCAACTGCCGCCGACCGCCGCGCCGTTGCTGCTGCTCGACGCGCTGCCGACGGCTGGTGAGTCAGCGCCGGCGCCCCGGCTGCACGGCGAGAGCGCCGCCTACATGATCTACACGTCGGGCTCGACCGGCCGGCCGAAAGGCGCGGTCAACACCCACGCCGGCATCCTCAACCGCCTGCAGTGGATGCAGGCCGCCCTGCCGCTCACCGCGGCCGATCGCGTGCTGCAGAAGACGCCCTTCAGCTTCGACGTTTCCGTCTGGGAGTTCTTCTGGCCGCTGATGACCGGCGCGACGCTCGTCGTGGCCGAGCCCGGCGCGCACCAGGACCCCGCCCGCCTGATCGATCTCGTGGTCGCGGAGCGGATCACGACGCTGCACTTCGTGCCGTCGATGCTGCGGGCTTTTCTGGATACGCCGGGCGTCGAGCGCTGCCGGTCGCTGCGCCAGGTGATCTGCTCGGGCGAGGAGCTGCCGCGCGAGTTCGTCCGGCGCTGCCACGAGAAACTGCCCGGCGCCGCGGTGCACAATCTCTACGGCCCGACCGAGGCCGCCGTGGACGTGAGCTGGCACGCCTGCGAACGCGACGCCGCCGGGCCGGTGCCGATCGGCCGGCCGATTGCGAACGTCGAGCTCCACGTGCTCGACCCGGAATTGCAGCCGGTGCCCACCGGCATGCCGGGCGAGGTCTGCCTCGGCGGCATCAATCTCGGGCGCGGCTATCACGGGCGGCCGGATCTCACCGCGGAGCGCTGGGTGCCGCACCCGACGTCGGCCGTGCCGGGCGCGCGCCTCTACCGCACGGGCGATCTGGGCCGGCAGCGGCCCGACGGACAGATCGAGTATCTGGGGCGGCTGGATTTCCAGGTGAAGCTGCGCGGCTTCCGCATCGAGCTCGGCGAGATCGATGCCGCGCTGCGCGCCCACCCGGAGGTGTCGGATGCGACGACCCTGCTGCGCCGCGACTCGCCCGCCGGCGATCGGCTGGTGGCCTACGTCGTCGCGCGCGCCGCCGAACCTGCGGTCGCCGATCTGCGCGCCTGGCTGCTGGGCCGTTTGCCCGAGCACATGGTGCCCGCCGCGTGGGTGTTCCTGCCCGCGATGCCGCTGTCGCCCGCCGGCAAGACCGACCGCCGCGCGCTGCCCGCGCCGACGGCGGAGCGGCCCGCGGTTCTGATCGCGCCGCGCGATGCCGACGAGGCGCTCGTGGCTGCCATCTGGCGGGAAGTTCTCGGACGCGAGGCGATCGGGGTGGCGGACGATTTCTTCGAACTCGGCGGTCACTCACTCCTGGCGACGCAGGTGACGACCCGCCTGCGCGAGCGCGCCGGCGTGGCGTTGCCGCTGCGCGTGCTGTTCGAGCAGCCGACGGTGGAAACGCTCGCCGCCGCCGTCCGCGCCGCGCGCGCGACGGCCACGCCGGCCGCGGCTCCCGCCGCCCTCGGCCGCGTCAGCCGCGAACGCCGTCGCGTGGTGGTGCAGGCCGACGGCGAGATCGGCGCCCTCGAGACCCCGGGGCGGAATTCCTGAGCGCATGGACGCCTACGTCGCCCCCATTTCCCACGCGCAGCGCCGGCTGTGGTTCCTCGACCGCCTCGAGCCGGGCAATCCCGTCTACCATATTCCCGTGGCCGTCCGCCTCCGCGGCCGGCTGGAGCCGGCGGTCCTCGCCCGCGTCCTTCAGGCGATCGCCGACCGGCACGAGGCACTGCGCACGATCTTCGCGGTGGAGAACGGCGAGCCGGTCCAGGTCGTGCAGGAGCGGATACAGGTCGACTGCCCCGGGCGCGCCGCGGCGTCCGAGGCCGAGTTGACGTCCGGCCTCACCGCCGAGGCGCGGCGGCCCTTCGATCTCCAGCGGGGCCCGCTGGTGCGCGCGGCGCTCTTCCGGCGGGAGGAGGCCGACCACGTGCTGCTCCTGACGCTGCACCACATCGTGGCGGACGGCTGGTCGCTCGGCGTGCTGGTCAACGAGTTCTCGGAGCTGTATCGCGCGTTCGCGGCCGGAACGGCCCCGGCGCTGGCGGAGCTGCCGATTCAGTTCGCGGACTTCACCGACTGGCAGAACGAGGCCCTCGCCGGCGAGGCCGCGGAGCGCGAGCTCGCGGAGTGGGCGAGCCATCTCGCCGGCGCGCCGACGACGCTGGAGCTGCCGGCCGATTTTCCGCGGCCGGCGGCGCAGAGTTACCGCGGAGCGCTGTGCCTGCGCACGCTGCCGGGCGGGCTCACGGCGCCGCTGCAGGCGCTGGCGCGGCGCGAAGGCGCGACCCTCTTCATGACGCTGTTCGCGGCGTTCGAGGTCCTGCTGGCGCGCTGGTCGCGGCAGGAGGAATTCCTCGTCGGCACGCCGGTTGCGGGCCGCGCGCGCTCGGAGACGGAGCCGCTCGTCGGTTTCTTCGTGAACACGCTCGTGCTCCGCGCGGGGCTGGCGGGCGACCCGACGTTTACCGAGCTGCTGGGACGCGTGCGCGGGGAGTGCCTCGCGGCGTTTGGGCGCCAGGAGACGCCCTTCGACCGCGTGGTGGACGCGGTGCAGCCGGCGCGCGATCGCCGGCGGACGCCGCTCTTCCAGGTGATGTTCACGCTGCAGAACGCGCCGCGGCGCGAGCTCGCGCTGCCCGGCCTTGCGGCGTCGATCATCGAAGTGGATACGGGCACGGCCAAGGTGGACCTCACGCTGGCCCTCGAGGAGTCGCCGGCGGGCCTCGTGGCGCGCTGGGAATACGGCACGGACGTGTTTTCGCCCGAAACGGCGGCGCGGCTGGCGCACAGCTACGAGACGCTGCTGGCGGGCATCGTGGCCGGGCCACAGCGGCGGATTTCGCAGCTGCCCCTGCTGGATCCGGCCGAGCGCGCCGCCGTCGTGGCCCGGGGCGGCGGTGCGGTGCGGAATTTTTCTACGGACGAATCGCTGGCGGCGTGGTTCGCGCGCCAGGCGGGGCAAACGCCGGCGCGGGTCGCGCTGGTGGGGGCGGGCGAAAGCCTCACCTACGCCGAACTCGACCGGCGCTCGAACCGGCTCGCCCGGCATCTCCGGCGCGCGGGCGTCGGTCCGGACGTGCGCGTCGGTCTCTGCCTCGGCCGGAGCTGCGAGATGCTGGTGGGCCTGCTCGGCATCCTGAAGGCCGGCGGCGCCTATGTGCCGCTCGATCCCGCGTATCCGCGCGAGCGGCTGGAGTTCATGGCGGCGGACAGCGGCATCGCGGCGCTGGTGACGGCTGGATCGGCCGCGGGGCTCGAGCATCCGCACCGGATCGATCTGGTGGCTGCGGCGGCGGAGATCGACGCGGAGAGTCCCGACCCGTTGCCGGCCGGCGTCGGCGCGGATCACGCTGCGTATGTGATCTACACCTCGGGCTCCACCGGGCGGCCGAAGGGCTGCGTGGTGACGCACGGGAACGTCACGCGCCTGATGCGCGCGACGGAGGCCTGGTTCGGCTTCGGGCCGGAGGACGTGTGGACGCTGTTTCACTCGTATGCGTTCGATTTCTCGGTGTGGGAAATCTGGGGCGCGCTGCTCTACGGCGGAAAATTGATCGTGGTGCCGCACGAGGTGAGCCGCACGCCCGAGGCGTTCCACGATCTGCTGGTCGCGGAAAAGGTGACGGTGCTGAACCAGACACCGTCGGCTTTTCGGCAGTTGATCGCGGTGGACGCGGAGCGGCCGGGCGCGGCGCTGGCCCTGCGCACGATCATCTTCGGCGGCGAGGCGCTCGAGCTGGCGATGCTGCGGCCGTGGTTCGAGCGGCACGGCGACGAGCGTCCGCAGGTGATCAACATGTATGGGATCACCGAGACGACGGTGCATGTGACGTATCGGAGAATCCGGCACGCGGATGTCGCCGCAGGCCGGGGCAGCGTGATCGGCGAACGCATCCCGGACCTCACTCTCTATGTCGTCGACGGCGAGCTGGAGCCGGTGCC
>CAZENI010000321.1:0-9629 GCA_964513055.1 uncultured Opitutus sp. | reverse complement strand
CGGCCGCCCTGGCCTGTCGGTCGGCGGCCGACCGCGCGCCGGGGCCCTCGCCTTCCGCGCCTCGTGTGTGCGGGCACCCGGACTGCTCGCGAACTTCCAACGCTTCCGGCGACAGGCCGTCACGCGCGCGGAAGCCATCGACTACCAGCCGTTGCTCGCGCGCCTGGAGATCAGCCGCCCGTGCAATCTTCACTGCATCATGTGCCAGCGGGGGCTGCACCCCTTCGACGCGAAGCGCGAGTCGCCCGGTTTCATGTCGCTGGCGACATTTCGCGCGCTCGATCCGATCCTCCCGACGCTCCTGCGCGTGGTCGCGTTCGGGCTCGGCGAGCCGTTTCTCAATCCACACTACCTCGAAATCCTCCGCCACGCCCGGTCACACAATCCCTTCGCCCACGTCTTCACGTCGACCAACGGCACGCGCCTCGCCGACGCGGCGATCAACGCCATCCTCGACGAAGGCCTGCTGTCGGAGCTGCAGATCTCCCTCGACGGCGCGGAGCGCGAGACCTTCGAGCGCATCCGCCGCCAGGCGTCGTTCGACACCGTGATCGGCGCGTTCGAGCGCGTCACCGCCGCCCGCGCCCGACGCGCCTCCCCCGCGCTCAGCATCACGGGCGCGATGCTCGTGATGAAACCCAACTTCACCCAGATCCTCGCCTTCACCCGCCACATGGCCGCGCTCGGGGTCGATCGCGTTTCGTTCGACAGCCCCAAGGACGCCGCCTTCAAGCCGCTGCGCGCCGACAGCAACGACGAGATGGCGCGCATCATGGAGCAGGTCGCACAGGCCGGCGAGTTGCTCGCCCGCACCGGCATCGAGCTCAGCGGACCGCTCCTGAGCGAGCTGCTCGTGTGGCACCGCACCACCGGTCAGCCGGGCACGCCGCCGCGCTGGGGCGTCGACGAATGCGCGCAGCTCGCCGGCCCGCCCGGCGCGCGCAGGTCGGCCTGCGGCGTTCCGTGGGAGAGTTTCGTCCTCTCCGCCGACGGCACCGTAAACGTCTGTTGCAACAGCATCCGCCGCCTGGGCCACGTGCGTAAAGCCGCCTTCGGCGCGGTCTGGGAGATGGGCGCAGCCTACGGCCATCTGCGCCGCGAACTCGCCAGCCGCACGCTCCACGCCGACTGCCGCACCTGTCTCGGCGAGAACTTCGTGGTGCCCGGCGAAGCCACACCGGCCATTTACCTGAGTGGCTGCCTGCCTGCCGCGGGTCACTCGGCGCTGCTTGCCCGCCGGCTGGGCACCCGCATCGTGATCGAGGATACACAGGACCGGGACACCGCGGCCGTGCGCGCCACGCTGGATCCGATCGAATCCCGGACGGCGGCCGCGCGCCCGGACGCGCCCTGGCGGGTGAGCGGCTGGGTCGACGGCAGCGAGGCCGCCGGCCTCGCGGCGCCGCTGACGCTGGTCATCGCGGTCGACGGGATCGCGCGCGGATTCACGAACGTCGTGACGGTCTCGGCGCGACGGGGCCAGTGGTCCACCGTCATCGCCGGTGTGCCGCCGCCGGTGGACGCGCGCTCCATCACGGTGTTCGAGGTCGTCGACGGCAGGATGCGGCCGATCCCCCTCATCGCGTCGTGCGAGATCCCGGCGCTGCTAGTCGCGGACGGCCCGCGCCTGCATGGCTACGTCGACGAGGTGCGCGCCACCGCCGGCACGCTGCACCTGATCGGCTGGGCACGCGATGCCAGCGCACGCGCCCCGGCCGCAAGCGTGGTCGCCCTCGCGCGCGACCGCGCCCTCCGCGCACTCGTGCCATGGCTGCCGCGTCCGGATGTCGGCCGCGCCTTCGGCGATCCCGCCGGCAATTTCGGTTTCTCGCTCGAGCTCCCGCTCGCGGACCTGGCGGGAATCAGGCCACGTTTCCTGAAGGTCTTCGCCGTCGCGCCGGACAGCGTCGCGTCGCCGCTCGAGTGGAGCGAGCTCGCGGTCAACAGCCTCGAGACGCTCCTCGAGCGGGCCCACGGTGCCGTGCGCAGCCCGGACCGGCCCGAGGCTCGGGCGCGCGGCCGCCCCCAGATTCCGGTGAGCGCGGCCTATGCCGTCGCCCAGGCGGTGCTAGAATAATTCCGTCTGCTGCAGCGCGTCGCGCTTGCGCGGATCGAGCGTGCTGAGCGCCAGCAGTTGCATCGTCGAGAGTCCCGCCACCTGCGGATCGCGCGCGAGCGCGGCGAGGAGCAGCGCCCCCGCGAGCGCGTCGTAGAGCGCCGCGTGGTAGCGCCGGCGGTCCGCCGGACAGTGCTCGGCCGCCAGCGCGTCGAGTCCGGCCTGCACGCCGGCCGCGGCCACCAGCGATTCGAGCCGGCCCGATTCAAATCGTGGATACAACTGTTCGTAGAGCCGCGCCGAATCCACCCACGGCCCCCAGTCCACGATGCGCGCGCCGGGCCGCGCGAAATCCGGCACGCTGCGCGGATAGGGCCACACCGACTTGAGCAGGCCGTTCTCCACCCCCGCGTAGTGCGCCGCCAGCGGGCCGAGCTCGCGCAGGCTCGAGAAATAACTCCACTCGTCGCTGAACGGCGCGCACGCCGCCAGCGCCTCCTCCCGCAGCCCGTGCACCGCCGCATCCTCCTCCCGCACGCGCCCAATCGCGCGGCACAGCCGCGTGCGCACCGACACGATCTGCCCGCGCCACACCTCGACCACGCCGAACTCGAGGATCCCCGACGCACGGCTCCCCTCGAAATCAACGAAGAAGATCGGCTGGTCGATCCAAGACATGCGCAGGCCTTGGTTTTGAACAGGATTAACAGGATTAACAGGATCAAAATCAGGCTCCCAATCCTGGTAATCCTGTTAATCCTGTCTCAACGATGCCCTCCGAAGAGTTCAAAAGCTTCGTCACCGAGCTCGCCCGCGAGAGCGGCGAGTTCATCCGGCCCCTGTTCCGCCAGCCGGGCCTCGCCGTCGAGACGAAGTCCGACGAATCCCCGGTCACGGCCGCCGACCGCGGCGCCGAGGAGCTCATGCGCGCGCGGATCGCACGGCGTTTCCCGACCCACGGCATCGTTGGCGAGGAGTTCGGCAGCGAGCGCGCCGACGCCGAGTTCGTGTGGGTGCTCGACCCGATCGACGGCACCAAGGCGTTCATCACCGGCGTCCCGCTCTGGGGCACGCTGATCGCGCTGCTGCACCAGGGCCAGCCCGTGCTCGGCTGCATCCACCAGCCCGTGCTCGGGCAAATGATGATCGGCGACGGCCAAATCACGCTGCTCAACGGCACGCCCGTGCGGTGCCGCCCGACCACGCGGATCGAGGACGCCACGCTGCTCACCAGCGATCCCTTCAACCCCGGAAAATATCAGGACGGCGCCGCCTACGAGGCGCTCGCCCGCCGCGCGAAACTCGTGCGCACCTGGGCCGATTGCTACGGCTACCTGCTCGTCGCGAGCGGCTGGGCCGACATCTGCCTCGATCCGATCATGAACCCGTGGGACATCGCCGCCGTCGTGCCGATCCTCCGCGGCGCCGGTGGCGCCGTTTCAGACTGGCACGGCGCCGCCCCGTATCCCGCCGAGTCGACCGTGGCCTGCGCCACCGCCGAGCTGCACGCGCAGGTGATAGCCGGTCTGCGATGAGTTTGATGCAACCCGCCGCGTGAGCAGCGGGAGGGTTCGTCGCTGGAGCGCGTGGTCCCCGACGCGCTCCCGGGCAACGCCCGGTTACTGTTTCGGTGCCGGCGGCGGAACCGGCGACGGGGCGGCCCCGCCCGCCGCCTTCTTCGCCTTCTGCTGCTGCGCGAATTCCTGTCCCATCTTCTGCACGCGCGGCATGACTTCCATCATGCGCCCCTGGATGATGGTCCCGAGCTTCTCCTGCACTTCCGGCTGCTTCGCATTCAGCATCTCGCCGAGCGGCGTGCTGTAGAACGCCGAGATCTGATCCAACTCCTGCTTCGAGAACACCTCGCTGTAGATTTTCGACACGTCGTTCTTCAACACCTTCGCGTCGAGCACGCCGAACACCTCGTCGGCGATCTTCTTCTGGAACGCGGCGACGTCCGCCGGATCCGCCCCCTGCGCCGCCATCTGCGCCGACATTTTTTGAAACTGGTTCGCCAGCATCTTCTTCTGCCCCTGCATCGCGCGCTCCATCATCTCCTCGAACTTCATCTTGTTCAGCACCGCCTCCGCGTCGGCGATCGTCGCCGGGATTTTCGCGGCGGGCGCGCCGACCGTCGCGGCATCCGCCACGAGCGTCACGCGCGAGACCTTCCCGTCCTTCTCCAACTCGAGCGCACCCTCCTTGGCGTCGAAGTGCTTCAGCTTGTAGCCGGCAAACGACTCGCCGAGCGCGAGGAACGAGCTCGCCTTGCCGTGCGCGTCGACGAGCACGAAGCGGTGCTCCTTGCCCATCGTGAGCGTGGCATTGAAGAGCGGCAGCGCCTCGGCGGCGCGCAAGGCGATCGCGGTGGCGAGCGCCAGGAGGGTGAGACGGAGTTTCATGGCGCCGGCACGATGCACTGCCGCCGCCGGCGAGCGCGAGGGCGAAACCGAGGAACGGTTGCGGCGCGGGATGAACGGCGGCGCGATCCCCGGCCCCGCGCTTCTCACCCGCCGCGCTACTTCCGCGATTTCTTCGCCACTGGCGCCGCCCACTCCGCGGTGATCCGCGACGTGAAGCCGCCCCGCGCCCGCCAGTCCGCGATGATCGTGAGCGCACGCGGCCGAAGCGCCCCGCCGAGGTCGTCGCAAATCTTGTTCGTGACCGCCTCGAAGAAAATCCCCTGGTTCCGGAAGGCGTGGAAGTAGAGCTTCAACGACTTCAACTCCACGCAGGTCTTGTCCGCCACGTAGCGCACGGTGATCGCCGCGAAGTCCGGGTGCCCCGTGATCGGGCACATCGACGTGAACTCGTGATGCGTGTGCTCGATCACGTAGTCGCGCCCCGGAGCGGGATTCGGGAAGGTCTCGAGAATTTTCGAATCAGCCATTTTTCAGAGGAACCACTAATGCACACTAATGAAACGAAATGCGGTGGAATTCAGAAGGGCTGAATTACCTCAATTCCCCCTCATTAGTGGAAATCAGTGGTTCAAAAATCAGGTCGCCGTCTCCGTGAAGCGCGACTCGCGAATCACCGTGATCTTGATTGTGCTCGGATACTGCAGCTCCGCCTCGATCCGCTTGCGCAGCTCCTTCGCGATGTCGCGCGCGCGGTCGTCGGTCACTTCCTGCGGCGACACCACGACGCGGATCTCACGGCCCGCCTGGATCGCAAACGCCTGCTGCACGCCCTCGAGCGACATCGCCAGTTTCTCCAGCCGCCCAAGCCGCTGGATGTAGCTCGTCATCGACTCCGCGCGCGCCCCCGGCCGCACCGCGGAGATCGTGTCCGCCAGAATCACCAGCCCCGCGTAGACCGTCTCCGGCTTCACTTCCTCGTGATGCGCCGCGACGGCGTTCACCACGATCGGCGTCTCGCCAAAACGCTTGATGAACTCCGCGCCGATCACCGCATGGCTGCCCTCGAGCTCGCCCGGCACGCCCTTGCCGATGTCGTGCAGCAGGCCCGCGCGCTTCGCGACGTTCGGATCGAGGCCGACCTCGCTCGCGATCACGGACGCGAGAAACGCCGTCTCGACCGAGTGATCGAGCACGTTCTGGTTGTAGGAAAATCGATACTTCAGCTTGCCGAGCTGCTTGATGATCTCGGGGTGCAGGCCGTTGATGTTGAGCTTCGCCACCGCGTCCTCGCCGGCCTGCGTCGTCACCAGCTCGATTTCCTCCTGGGCCCGCTTCACGAACTCCTCGATCGAGGCCGGATGGATCCGGCCGTCCTTCACCAGCCCGTCGAGGGCCACGCGCGCGATCTCGCGGCGCACCGGGTCGAACGACGACACCAGCACCATCTGCGGCGACTCGTCGATCAGCAGCGTCACACCCGTCGCGGCCTCGAAGGATTTGATGTTCCGCCCTTCGCGCCCGATGATGCGGCCCTTCATCTCCTCGCTCGGGAGCTGGATGATGGTCGCGGTGAGATCGTTGTTCGGCTTGCTCGCGATGCGCTGCATCGAGGCGACGAGGATGCGGCGCGCGTCGTTTTGCAGTTCCTGCTCGGACTTTTCCAGGGTGGCGCGGCGCAGCGCGCGGACCTCGTCCTGGCACTCCAGCAGCACCTCCTCGCGGAGCTGCTTCTTGATCTCGTCGGCATCGAGCTGCGACACGCCCTCGAGCCGCTTCCGCACGCTCTTGGAGAGGCCCCGGATGGCGTCGCGCGCCTGCTTCACGGCGGCGTTCTCGCGGTTGAGCCGCTCCTGCCGCTGCTCGAGCTGGTAGTCGAGCAGCGCGAGCGACTCCTCGTGGGCCCGGATTTCGCGCAGCCGCACATCGCTCTCGATCTCGCGGCGGTCGAACTCCCGGTTCAGCTCCGCACGCTTCTCCTGAATCTCGGCGTCGGCCTTCTGTTTCACTTCCTCGGCCGCCACCGCCGCCTCGCGGCGCGCCACCTCGATCAACTCGGCCGCCTGCTCGTGCGCGACCCGGCGCGTGTGGCGGGTCAGCGACCAGACGATCAGGAACCCGATGCCGCTCCCGACCACGACAAACGTCACCGCGAGCGCCCAGTCGTAATACTGGTCGCTCTCGGCGATCAGAAACGCGAAGTCGGCTGCGCTCACTGACGTCAAGGAAGCGCGAAACGTAGGCGCGGACCTTCAAACCTCAAGTCTTCTTCCGGTCGCTTAACGCCGTTGAGTTGTAGGAGCGGCGTTATGCCGCGCTTTTCCGACCCGACTTCGCGGGTTTACGGCCCCGGCATCGGCCGCTGAAACGCCGGCAGCGTCGCATCCAGCACCGTCTGCAGGCGCGCCAGCGCGGCCGCCTCGGAATCGCGCGCGTCGGTCTGCATCAACACATAAGCCCACCGATCGGCACGCGCGCGCGTCACGCGGTTCCACGCGTCGAGCAGCACGCGGTGCACATGGCCCGGCACCACGCGCTCGCTGCCGACGAACCAGTAGGCCACGAGCTGCGGCACGACCTCGCGGCCGGGCGGCTTGCCTGCGGCGGCGGGCGTCTGCACCTCGCGTTGCACGCGCAGGATCGTCGCCGCAAACGCCGCCTCTGGTCGCCCGGGATAGCGAAACGTGTGCCGCCCCGTCCCCGCGATCGTCCAGCCCTGCCCCACCAGGCACAGCTCCGGCCGGTGAATCGAGCTGCGGTCGCGGCCGCTGAGCACGACCGAAAGAAACACACCGTGCCGCCGATCCGCCACGAACGCGTAGTTGCGCCGGGAAAACCCCGTGTCCGCCGGGAGGATTTCGCGTTCCACGTCCGAGATCGGCGCCCGCTGCCCGATCCACTCCGTGCCGAGGAAGCCCGGCAGTTCCACCGGGCTTACGCCATCCGCCGCCAGCAGCACGCCCGCCCCGCCCCGCGCCGGCAACTGCGCGAGGTGGCGCAGAAAAAACATCTCGCCGACGACGAGCACGACGACGATCGCCGCCACCCGGTAGGGACGGGCGGCCCGCCCGCCCGCGCCCTCGCCTGCGGCTTCCTCCGACGGACGCGCGGGCCTCCCGTCCCGATTCTCCGGCTCCGGCCACCACCGCCGCAGCGCACTCGCCCCGGCGAGCACCCCGCCCAGCACGATGCCGAACACCCCGTAGCCCATCACTTCGTGCGCGACGCCGCCCCACTTCGGACCACCGTGGTGCGCCGCGAAGACGATCGCGAGGATCCGCGCGACGTTGCCCGCGTAGACCAGCGGGAAGCACAGCAGCAGCACGGCCGCCCGGCGCCGCCATGAGGAGAAGTTGAGGTATCCGATCAGCAGCGACAGTGCGACCATCGCGGTGAGCGAGCGGATGCCGGAGCACGCGGCCGCCACGTCGTAGTGGTAGCTGCCGTCGGGCGATGCCAGCAGCGTGCCGCTCCGCAGCACCGCGATGCCCGCGCCACGCGCGAGGGCGGCGCTGGCCTCGACGACCCACATCCGCAGCGCGAAGCCCACCGAGTCGAGCAGGTTGAGCGGGATGGCAAAGAGCAGGAACCCGATCGGAAACACCGCCGCTCTCCCCCCCCGCCGCCCGCCGCCCAGCCGCAGCACGCCCCAGAGGCACAGCAGAAAGCCGACGATGCCGACGCGCGTCTGCTGCGCCACGAACCCGAGCGCATGCAGCGCGAGCCCGGCGGCGATGGCAGCCATCGCCGCGAATGAAGAGTGCCAAGTGCCGAGTGCCGAACTACTCTGCTCCGACCATTCGGCATTCGGCATCTGGCATTCGGCATTCTTAAGGTTTCTCCACAGCAGCCACCCGCTCAGCCCCAGGATCAGCCAGCCGTGCTCGCCCTCCGACGCCGGGTTCACCCACTGGAAGCCCCACCAGTAGAACAGCGACGCCGTGTCGATGTAGCCGCGGACCGGGTTGCCGAAAAACTGAAACAGCAGCAGCAGCGCGCCGCCGCAAAACGCGGCCGCCACCCACGACGCTCGCCGCCGGTCGTTCATCGCGCAAACGTCGCCGGCGACAGCCAGCGTTCGACCACGGCGTCCAGATGCCCGGCGCCGAATTCCCGCGCCCGCGCCTGCGCCGCCGCGCTCGCCGCCAGCCACCCCGCCGGCTCGCGCTGCCACGCCCGCACGCGCTCCACCGCCGCGTCGATCCACGCATCCAGATTCATGGGACGCACATTGTAGCCGGTGTTCTCCGTCGCGACGACCGCCGGCCCGCCCAGGCCCGTCGTGAGGCTCGGCAGCCCCATCGCGTAGGCCTCCAGCAGCGCCGGGCTCGAGGAGTCGTGCAGGGTCGGGTAGACAAAAGCGTGGGCCCGCCCGAGTTCGTCCAGGAGCTGCCGGCGCGGCACGAAGCCGCTGATCCGGCACCGCGCCTCGACGCCGGCGGCGCGCATCTGGCGGCGCCACGCCGCGAGCGCGTGTCCATACGAGAACACGGCAAGCTCGGCGGGCACGCCCGCGGCGAGCAGGCGGCGCAGCAACTCCACCGCGAGCTGCCCGCCCTTCCACCAGACCGCGCGGCCCGACCACACCAGCCGCACACCCCGCGTCAGATCGGCTGCGCGTTCCGCGGGCGGTTGCGCGCGGCCCGGCTCCACGTCGGCGGGCACGCGATCGGGAAAAGCCACGCCGGTGCGCCGCGCGCCCATCCGCTGGAGAATCCGCTCGGTCTCGCGCGAGGTGCCGAGCGCCAGGCGGCTGCCACCGAGCACCGCACGCAGGCCCGGCACCAATGCCGCCGCGTGGTTGAGCGCGGGCCGGGCGAACTCATAAAGCCACGGTCCCCACGGCAGGCGCGCCGTCCCCAGCAACTCGCGCGGCGTCGCCTCGCCGCCGCCGAGCGGCCCAAGCGTGTAGGGCACGCCGCAGCGGTCGTAGCGCGGCAGCACCCGGAACGAACCCAGCACGATGTGATGCACCCCAATCGGCCGGACCTCCGGCACCAGCGCGCGAATCGTCGTCGGCACCTCGCGGCACCAGCGCGCGTAGGCGCGGTAATACTGCAGCCCCGTCGCGTGGGGCTGCGGCGCGCGCGTGGGGTGCCACGACCAGTCCGCCGCCTCCTCCTCGCCGCGGCAGCGCGCGGCCACCGCCGGCGCCGTCACCACGTGCAGGCGATAGCGGCGCGCCAGCGCGCACGCCCACGCCCACGCCTTGC
>CAZENI010000320.1:0-9629 GCA_964513055.1 uncultured Opitutus sp. | reverse complement strand
GCGCCGCCGTCCGCCGCGCCGCCAAGCACGGCATCCCTGTGCCGATCATGTCGACCCTGTATGCGCTGTTGAAACCGATGGAGAGCGGGCCGGTGGCCAAGGTTCAATAACAACTTAAAGCGCGCTTCGCGCGGGCCACTAAGGCACGGAGCCACAGAGCATCATTTGACAATTCTCTTGACGCCGAATTTCAACGCCTCAACGTTGAAGTTAATGATTAGCCCCACTCGAAGGCCGGTCAGTCGTAGATAGGTCAAAACTTGAGTCGTGAAGACGGGTTCGATGCGTGTGACCGCTTTGAGTTCTACGACGACTGCTTTCTCGACGACGAAGTCCGGAATATGGTGCCCCACGATCTCGCCTCGAAAAGTCACGGGGATTAATCTCTTCGTCTCAAACGAAAGCCCAAGCGCCTTCAACTCGATCGCGAACGCAGCTTGATACGACGCCTCGTGGAGGCCCGGCCCAATGGCCCGATGCACAGCAATGGCTGCGCCAATGATCCGATCCGTCAATTGTTCATGAAGCATTTTTGATCAATGACCTCCGTGCCGCTGTGCCTCCGTGGCCCGCGCGTAAGCGCGTAGGCAAGCGTCTCGAAGCCCGCCTGGCAACAGCGGGAATGAGGCGACAATGTGCGCGTACTCGTCATGTGACACGCCGTACTCTCTCGCGGCGAGGGCGTTGATCGCGGCGTAGGCGTCGGGGGCTGCGTCGATGCCTGTTTCCGCAAGCGCGCGCGAGAGTGCTGCGATGCGGGCGCGCGATTCGGGGGCCGGCTTGGGGACTGGCAGGCGCGCCATCAGGGCGGTTGTCACATGCGTCGTGACCTGCAGGCGAACGAGGTAGTTCGCGACCAGGCTGTTCATCAACCCCAGCACACACCACTGCTCCTCGTCGGGAAGCGACGTCTTCTGGCAGAAGACGGTGTGGGTCGTCACGACGCCGGCCGGCAGCATCGCGGCGATCAGCGTGAGTTTGTTCGTCGCGCTGGCGACGTCGCGGTATGCGACGCGACTCCGGCCGAATGTTGCCGATGCATCGAGAAGACTCGCGGCCACTTTGCGTGGAATCGCGAATGTCGACCGCGAGAGGTCGAATTGAAACGGCGCCAGCTGCTTTCCTTCGACGATCGGCAAAGCCGTGCTCCGCGTGCCCGCCGCGACGAAATGCGGGCGATCGTCGGTCGCGTTGAGCTCGCGTCCGAAGCGCACGTTCCAGCCGGCCGGATCCGCAAGCGCGGGCACGCGCTGCGATACGCCGATCAGGATCGAAAGCGCCGCGGCGTCAGCGATGTCGGGAATCGAGAGATGCTCCGGATTCAGGGCCTCGATACGCGATCGTGACAGCGCGAGCATCTTGCTGTGCGCCTCCGGCGCATGAAGCTCGGCCGGGTCCATCACGCCGCAGCGAAACCTGAGGACGTCCGTCGCGCCGATATTCGTCGTCGTGAGCAGCACGAATCGCACGCTGCGATGAATCGGGAAGATCCTGCGGCGGTTGTCGAAGCCGATCCACGAATCGATCGTTGTGCGATCGAGAAGATGCCGCCGCAACGACGCGCTGCCATGGTCGGTCGCGATGCCTGACGGCAACAACAGTCCCATTCGACCGCCGGGTTTGACCAGCTGCAACGCCCGCTCGACGAACAGCTGGTAACAGTTCGCGTGGCCAGAGCCCTGCCTGGTGTAGATTCGCGACGACCGGAAGAACCGCATCGACGCGGCGGTGTTCGATCGGGAGCGATCGCGTTCAGACGACGACCCGGTATCGGCGCGCAACATGTCCCACGGCGGATTGCCGATCACCGCATCGAATCCGGCACCGGCCGCAGGCCGGCCATTCGCGTCGAAGAACGCTTCGGGGAACGCCAGCTCCCAATGAAACGCCGCGTGCTCCGCGGCCAGCGCCCGCGCGCGCGCCAGCAGCGCGTGCAACTGGGCCCGCGGCATCGTCGTTGATTCGCCGGCCGCTCCCGCGATCCATTCAGCCAGCAATCCGGGGGACGGCGGCGAGCCGGGCCACAGCGCGGCGGCACACCACGCGTCCGCCGCCGCCGTCCATCGGCCGATCGGCCCATCCGTGCGCGCCAGGCCCGCGAGCGTCCGTTCCTTGTCGCGCACCTGCTCAACGGAATCAGATGGCTCGAGCGTGATCCGCATCCGCTCCGGCAACACGCGCGCCGCCACGTCGCCCGCGATCGCAGCGTCGAAGAGCGGCACGTCCGATCGGGTCGCGAGCACGCGGGTCCGCGGCGCACGAGACAGATCGGCGAGCCACGCGCCGATCAGGCTGTTGCCGGTCGCGAGATGGTGATCGAGAAACGTCAGCGGCCGGTCGGCCGCGAGCGTGGTGAGCCAGAGCGACACGCGGGCCAGCTGCACCGCCGCTGGATTCACGTCGACGCCGAACAGGCACTGCTCGGCGATCGCCCTGCGCAAGGTGGCGCGCGCCCCGTCTTCATCATGGCCCGGCCACTCGCCGTCGCGAATCATTGCCTGCTCGCAGCGATCGGCGAGGTAGCGGCACGCAGCGACCAGGAACGCGCCGCTGCCCATCGACGGATCCAGCACCCTCAACCCGAGGATTTGCCAGGCGGTCTTTCCGTCGACCAGCGGCTGCAGCGTGCGGCGGACGATGAATTCGGTCAGGGCTTGCGGGGTATAGAAACTGCCGGTCGTCTTGCGAAGCGTCGAGATGCGCTCGAGTCCGTCCGCCGGGCCGCGGCGCGACGGCTCGTAATCCAGCACGCGCTCGTAAACCGAACCGAGCTGCTCGACGCCGAGGTCGTGGTACGAAATGCGGCGGCGTCCCTGGCGCGTCGTCACCGTTGCGAGCGACAGCAGCACATCGCGCACGATTGCGTTGGGAATTCGCCGCTGCTCCGCGAGCGGAGCGTGACGCGGTGAGAAGAGGCGGCCATTGAAGGCCGTAACGACCAGGTCCCCTGCCCTGCATCCGGCGTGGGCCAACCGAGAGATGGCTTGAAGAGATTCCCAGAGGCCGTATCGACGGCTGAAGGCGTCGCTCTCCAAACGAGTGTGACCGTCGTCCAGGCGTTGGCTTACACGATCGACGAGCGACTCGATCGTGTAGGCATCTCGATACACGTCCTGCCAGATCGGCACCATGGCGCGCGCCTCAGCGAAGAGCAGGAACAGGATGCGATAGATCAGCGTCAGCGCCTCGTCGAATGCCGAGCGAGGCAGCGCGCCGGCGCGTGGCCCGGTGAGCGCGCCGGCGAGTTTCGGTAGTGCCGTCAGAACGCCATCGCTCAGAGATTGGCAGACGCCGGCGGCGTGAGCATTCGAAGCAGCGACCAGGGCCCGGAGCGATTCCGTTCCCGACGCGGCGAACACCGGCGCGCGAGCCAGCAGCCACAACGCCGCGACCCCCGCGGGACTGATGGTCAGTCGTTCGAAATCGAACTCAATGCCGGCGCGCGACCACGCCAGGCGGCAATCGACGATTCGCAACGAGCGACCGTTGAAGATGAGCGCCCACGAGACGCCGGTGTCGATCCCGCGGCGAACGGCGTCACGCCACGCGGTGCCCGGCGCAGCGAACCATGGCACCGAGAGCCATACGCCGTCGGCGGCCGGGAGGGCCGCCCCGATTCCCATGGGGCTTCCGAACGTGGCTGGGCGGGTGTGCTCCAGCAGTTCGAGCAGCGACACGGCGGCCACGTCGTGGACTGCGCGCGCACTCGATGCCGGTCCGAGTGTTCGCGCCGTGCTGCGCCACCAGCGAAGCAGGCGCCGCTCGAAGATCGCGCGCCGCTGGCGATCGCTGCCTGGCGAGAACATCTCGAGCCGGTGCTCGACGAACGCGTGCGAAATCAGCTCCCCGCCAAAGCCGGCAATCATCGTTGGCGCCCCGGCCAGGCAGCCACCAGGTCGCGATGCTCGCGAACGATGCCGGTTGATGTGGCGCGAAGCGCTCGATCGAGCGCGGCCTCGAGGTGTGCCGCGGTCCGGTCCCGATCGGCCGCCTCGGCGTCGGCACGCCCATCGAAGAGCGAGCGCTGATACTCGACCAGCGCGCGATGCGCGACCATCGCGCGAATCGCCGCGATGCGGCCGCGCAGTCCGGTGCGTGCGGGAAGCGACTCACGACCCGCGATGTGCGGCGCCGGCAGTTCCGTGAGCAGTTCGATCAACCGCCGCCAATCCCGACGAGTCGCCAGTGTCCGTGTGACATCCATCAGCTGCGCGTCGATTCGATCCGCGATCGGCAGTCCGATTGCGTTCAGCAGCGTGGTGCGATGCACCGCGACCACCGGACCGACTCGGCCCGGTGTCCAGCAGCGAGTCGCGCTCGATGCGCCGGCGTTTCGCCATGCGCGTTGCCTCGCGATGCGTTCCGCTTCCACGACAGCCCTCGGAACCGCGCGCGTCCGCGGCAGGGAACGGCCCGCGGGAATGGCGCGATCGTCGAACATCGCTTCGGCGATCTCCTCCTCGCTCGCGCAGCGATCCATCGCGTTCTCCGCGCAACGCCGCCGAAGCTGCAGATGCTCCAGTACCCTGGCTTCGATCGTGACGGGGTGAAACAGGCGAATGGCGTGAACCGTCCGCCGCTGTCCGATGCGATCGACCCGGCCGATGCGTTGCTCGAGCCGCAGCGGATTCCAAGGCAACTCGATGTCGATGACCAGCCGGCAGCGGTGGTGCAGGTTGAGTCCTTCACCCGCCGCATCAGTCGCGAGCAGGACGCCGTCGCGGCCGCCGTTGAAACGCGCGATCGCGTCGCGCCGCGCGTCGGCCGGCATGCCGCCGTGAATGACGCTGCAGCGCGCGGCCCCGAGGCGTGACGCAATGGCGTCCAGCGTGTCGCGAAACTCCGTGAACACCAGCACCGGTTCGTGAATCGCGCGAAGCATGCGCAATAGCCGCCGAATCTTCGAGCCGTCGCTGCAGGCGCGCGTGAGCGCCAGCAACTGTTCGAGCGCGCGCCGCTCGGCGAGTGGATCGTCGAGGCCCTTCGCCGACAGGACGCCGTCCCCTTCGATCGCATCGGCGTCGTCCGACTCATCCCACGGGAGCAATCCCTGCTCCAACTCCCGAACCGGTTCTCCTGACAGCAAGGCGAGGCGCCGTTCGAGCGAGCGTGCGAGAGCCGCGAGGCTCGACGCGGCTCGACGTGCGATGGTGATCGCGACCAGCCGTACGGCGCGATCCGCGGCGCCGCGGCCCCGCCAGATTGCCTGCACGTATCGATCGACGGCTGCAAACAGCTCGCGTTCGCCGCCGTCTGCCTGCACTGGCAACAGGTGTGTGCGGCGCCGGATTGCGCCGCCGGCGTCGTGCCGCGTCCGGCGGAACAGCGTCAGCTCGTCGTCATGGCCGCCGAGCGATGTCAGGTACGAGAAGGCCGCCGCATCGCCCGAATGAGGCGTGGCGGAGAGCAGCACCACCCACGGCGCGCGTCCCGCCAGTCGCGACACGGCTGCGCCGCGATCAGTCCCCGGCGTGAGGTGATGCGCCTCGTCTGCGATCAGGAGATCGACCGGCACGCGATCCACCGCCGAGAGCACCTCCGGCCGCTTGAGCAGATCAATCGAGACTATGACGATGGGAACGGTGCTCCAGGGATTGACGCCTGGCGGCAGGGTCGCGATGCGATCCGCGAGGGCGGCTTGATCGACAATGTGAGCAGTGAGGCCGAATCGTTCTCGCAATTCGCTCGCCCAGGTGTCGCGCAACCCGCACGGGCAAACGATGAGCGTGCGCTCTACCCAGCCGCGCGCGTAGAGCTCAGCGACGATCAGTCCGGTCTGGATCGTCTTACCAAGGCCAACGGCGTCGGCGAGAAGGAGCCGCGTCGCCCCATCAACCACTGCGAGGGCGGGCTCGAGTTGGTAGGGAAGAATGTCGATCGAAGCGGCGGCCGCACTCCACAATCCGGAATGCGTTCGCTCTGCTGCGATGGCTCCCAATGCCGCTCGCTGGACTGCGCGCCGGGGCCGGCGGCAGAGCCGGCGCCGTGTCAACGGGCGCGGGCGATCGAATGGGTGAATGATGCGCAGAGTGCGCGCCGCGTTCGACGGTTCGGCGCCAGTAAGCGTCAGGAGCCGGCACGCGTCGAAGCGCTGTTGGCGTGCGAGCGACCACTGCTCGCCGCGAATCTCCAACGTGGCACCGGGCTGGTAGTCCGTGGGCATGCGGACGGAGGTGCAAGCCCGGCGCCCGCACGGCTTTAGAGAAGTTCGGCCTGATTCGTGATCGCTCGCGCATCGGCATCGCAATTTCTGCGATGCCCGGCTCGGAATGCCGCAGCTGATTTTGCGATCAATCCGGCCGGAGAGCCGTCACGGGATCGACGCGCGTCGCTTTCAGAGCCGGCAGAACACATGCGGCCAGCGTGACCAGGAACAGCACCAGCGCCGCTGTGGACAGCGTCGCGGTATCTCGCGCGGTCACGCCGAAGAGCAACGACTCGAGCAGCGACGACAGCAGCACCGCGCCACCAATGCCGGCCGCGATGCCGATCACGCACGACGTCATTTCCTGGCGCAGGACCAGCGCGAGCACTGACGATCGGCGCGCGCCGAGCGCCATCCTGATTCCGACTTCATGCGTGCGCTCCGACACCGAATACGCCGTCACGCCGAAGACGCCAATCGCCGCCATCAACAGCGCCAACGCTGCAAAACCGAGCAGCAGAGCCATCGTCAATCGCGCGTTCCCGACGTCGGCGGCGATCACTTCGCGCATGGTGCGCACGTTGAACAGTGGCAGGTTGGGGTCGACGGAACGGACCGTCGACTCGACGGCGCGAACGATGCCGGACGCATCGCCGCTCGCTCGCACGACGACGCTGATGAACGGCATCGGCGTTTGCACGTACGGCAGATAGGCCTGCATCCGCGAATCGTCCTGCAACCCGTTGACTCGGACGTCGCCAACCACGCCAACGATCTCGCGCCACGGCGTCTTGTCTTCGGGCCAGCCCTGCTTGACGCGCGCGCCGATCGGATCGTTGTCGCCGAACAGGCGGCGGGCCATCGTCTGGTTGATCACCGCCACCATCGGCGACGTTTGCGTATCCGCGCCGCTCAACAACCGTCCGCGAACCAGCCGGATGTCCATCGCCTGAAAGTAGCGGTCGGTCACCGTGGTCCAGGCTGCGGTGGGCAGCTTGCTGCGCTCGGGAATCGGTTGTCCATCGACGATGAAGATCGATCCCCAGTTCGAACCGGCGACCGGGATCGAGTTGGTGACGGCGGCCTCAGCGACGCCGGGCGTGCCGCGCAGCTGGTCGACCACTCCCGAGACGAACACCCGGCGCCGCGCCGAGTCATAGCGATCCGGAAGCTGCATCGTCGCGGTCACGACCTGGTCGGCAGTGAAGCCCGTGTCGATGGACAGCAGGTTGTTGATCGAGCGAAGCATCAACCCGGCGCCGGTCACGAGAATGACGGCCAGCGCGACTTCAGCGATCAACAGCACCCGCCGCTGCGTCATCGTCGTGCCGGTCGAGCCGCTGACCCGCGTGCTGCGCAGCAGCCCGAGCGTGCGCCCGGCCGCAGACTGCAGCGCCGGCATGAGGCCAAACATGACTCCAGTCGCAATCGAGACGATCGCGGCCATCGACAGCACGCGCCAGTCGATCTGAATGGTGTGGATTCGCGGCTGGTTCGGCGGCAGCAACGCGACGAGTCCCTCAAATCCCGCGAAGGCGAGCGCCACGCCGGTTACGCCGCCGATAGCGGCGAGCAGGACACTCTCGGTCAGCATTTGCCGGACGATGCGGACGCGATTTGCTCCGAGTGACTGGCGCACCGCCATTTCCTGGGCCCGGCCCGCCGCGCGCGCCAGCATCAAATTGGCGAGATTGACGCACGCGATCAGCAGCATTGCGCCGACCGCGCCGAGCAGCACGTACAACATCGTGCGGGCATCGCTGACCAGAACCTCGAAGAGCGGCCGCACCACCGCGCTGTTGCCGCTGTTGGTTGCCGGATATTCCTGCTCGAGCTGCTTCGCGATATTGACGATGTCGGCGCGCGCCGTGTCGATCGAGACGCCGTCCTTGAGCCGCGCGATCGCCGCGAGGCCGAAGTGGTTGCCGCGATTGAGCATCATGCCGCGCGCCGGGCCGGCGATGAGATTCTGGAAGGGCAGGAACACGTCCTCTTCGCGAGCGATGGTGAAGTCGGCAGGGAGGACGCCAATGATCGTAACCGGCGTCTCGTCCAGGGTGAGACGGCGGCCAATCGCGGATGGATCGCCGCCGAGGTCTCGTTGCCAGAAGCGATAGCTGATCATCGCCGTCCGCTCGACGCCGGGTTGGTCGTCGTCCTTCGTGAAATCACGGCCGAGGATCGGCGTCACCCCCAGCGTGGCCAGCATGTTCCAGGTCATCTGCCGCGCGTTCAGCCGGCGTGCGTCGCCCAGCCCCATCAGGTTGGTGTTGGTGCCGCGCCAGGCCGCGATGTCGGAGAACGACGTCTGGCGCTGTTGCCAGTCGAGAAAGCTGGGCCACGACACGCTGTTTTCGCTGCCGTTGATGAATTCGCGCGCCAACACGACGCGGTCCGGATCGCGAATCGGCAGCGGCCGCAGCAGGATGCCGTCGACGATGGAATACACAATGGTCGTGGCCGCGATGCCGAGCGCGAGCGTGAGAATCGAGACTGCCGCGAATCCCGGCGAGCGGGCCATTGCTCGAAGCGCGTAACGAATGTCCTGGACGATACCGCTCATGAGGTTCCTCGAACCGGCTCCCGGCGCCGGCGGTTGGCTAACGGGCCGCTCGATGCGACCGACCGAGCGCGCGAACGCGGCCCAGTCCGGCACTTCGCTGAAGGCAAGCTGGCGAGCGTCGTCATCGCCCAGTCCGCGTGCTCGCGCGCGGTCGTAGGTCGCCTCGAGCTGCATCGCGAGTTCGTCGACGATCTCGATCTCGCGCTCCGGCGTCGTCGATAATCTCGGCAGCCGCCGCCGCACGTAGGCGCGCCATTCCATCTGCGTCATCTGCGCCTCTTCATGCCGGGCGAATCCTGGTGACTTGATCGAGCGCGTCCATGAACTCACGCCACACCAGGCGCCGCGCGCCCAGGACCTTGCGGCCGGCGGCCGTGAGCCGATAGAAGCGCCGGCGCCGCTCCCCGGATTTCTCGACCCAGCGTCCGGCGACCAGGCCCTGTTTTTCGAGCTTGTACAAGAGGGGATAGAGCGTGGCGGCCTTGAAGCTCAGTTTTCCGCCCGAGCGTGCCTCGATGACCTGCGCGAGTTCATACCCATGCCGATCCGGGCCGTCCAGGATGGAGAGGACCAGGAATTCCGCGCTGCCCTTCTGCAGCGACTTCGTCGACAGATCGATCGGTGCCATATAGGTATGAAACATATCTATATGACGAAGACCGGTCAAGAAACGTTGTCAGGCGGAACTGCCGACTGCCAACTAAAAAAATAGGGCGGCCTGGTTACAGGCCACCCTTAGCAGGGACGTTGAGGAGAAAAGTGACTGGCGACTGCTGTTACTGCGTGTCTTCGGGCGTTTCCTTGTTCGTGGCCGGGGCGGGTACGGCCGCAGCCGTCTTCGACTCCCGGGCATCCAGGCGAGCAACCAGGGCGGCAATGCCGGCCTGCTGCGGGTCATACACACCCCACTCGTCCTTCGCA
>CAZENI010000319.1:0-9650 GCA_964513055.1 uncultured Opitutus sp. | reverse complement strand
GCGCCTCCTACGGCCGCACGCTCGGCCGGCCCAACCTCGGCTCCGTGATTCCCGGCGTCACGATTCCCGAACCCAGCATCGGCGTCGCGCAGGAAGTGATCTCCGTCACCAACAGCGCGCTGAAACCGTGGACCGCTGACAGCTACGCCGTGGGTCTCGAGTATTATTTCGAGGGCCGCTCGTCCGGCTCGCTTTCGCTCCGCACGTATCAGCGCGAGGTGACGAACTTTTTCGTCAGCGTCGATCGCGACATGACGCCCGAGTTCATGGCGGACTACGATCTCAGTGCCGAATACGGCAACGCGATCATCCGCACGACGCGCAACGACTCCACCCGCACGCAGCGCCTCTACGGCACCGAGCTCGCCTACAACCAGACGCTCGGCTTCCTGCCCGCTGCGCTCGGTCAGTTGCGCGTCTTCGCCAACGCCGCGCACCAATCCGCGCGCCCGTCCGACTCCGGCGATCTCGCGGTCGCGCCCGGCGAAATTTACAACTGGGGTTTCAACTACGCGCTGCGCCGCCTGCGCCTCGCGATGAACTGGAATCACGTCGGCCTGAACCGCACCGCGCAGCTCGCCAACACACCCACCGTCGGGCCCGGCGCCTGGGTCTACGCCGCGCCCATCACCCGCATCGACGCCAGCGCCGAGTTCCGCGTCACGCGCTACCTCTCGCTTTTCGCCGCGGCGAAAAACCTGCTCAACAAGAAGCGGGAAACGCTGCGCTACGGCCCGACCACGCCCTACTACGCGCGGCTGATCGCCAGCTCCGAGACCGGCACGTCGTGGTCGCTGGGCATCAAGGGCAGCTTCTGAGCTGCCGCTGCCTGCAGGTGGAGCGGCTTGACCCCAAGCCGCTTCAGGCTGTTCGGAAGCGAAGGAAGTCTCGTCCGCTCCCCCACCAGCGGCTTGAGGTCAAGCCGCTCCACCGGGCAGCCATCGCTCCGTATCAGAACTTGTATTGCACCTTCCCGTAGAACAGGTGCGCGTCGAAATCGTTCTGCCCGCCGAACATCCCGTCGCGATTGATCGCGTAGCCGTAGCGCGCGGTGTAGATCAGCCGCTCGTTCTGCCGGCGCACCCACGTCAGGAACGCGCTCTGGCTCAACTGGCCGGCGTTCAGCGGCAGCGTGACGGCGGGATTGTCCGTGACGTTGTCGGCCCGGTAGTGGTTCGCCTCGAGGTGCAGGTCCGTCACCTTGCCCAACGCGTAGCCCGCGCCCAGCGTCGCGCTGGTGTAGTTGTTGTCGCTGTTGAACGTGAGCCGGTGCGGCGGGACGACGAGCTGATCGTAGGTCACGTTCACCGCGCCCGTGAAATACAGCCGCGCCGTCGGGTTCCAGCTCGCGGACTGCGTGACGATGTGCCGCACGAGCCGGCCATTCCGGATCTGCGGCAGGCCGTCCATCGTGCTCGTGATCACGGACTGCTGGTGAGCGTAGCGCGTCACGAAACTCAGCATCGACTTCGGCCGCCACGAGAGGCGCACGTTGCCGTCGTGCGACTCGATGTCCTGATCGATCAGGAACGCCGGGTAGCGATCGAACGACCGCGTCGCGTTGGACGTGCTGTCGCGGCGGTGCTCGTAGTCGGCGAGCTTGCGGCGGACGTTGTATTGCACGGCAAGCGTCAGCCCGGGCCGGGCATACCAGCTCGCGTTGAAGATGTAGCGCTGGCCGGTGCGGGAGTATTCCGTTTCGCGATCAAGGATCCGCGCGCTGTTCGACAGCAGGATGCTCTGCTCCACGAGATTGCCCGTGCCCTGGTTGAGCTGGGCGCGCACGTCGAGCACCCAATCGGCCCAGCGCTTGTAGCGGATCTCGAGTTCCTCGGAGAACTCGTTCCAGGAGTTGCGGCTGTCGACCTCCATCTGGCGGAGGATCGCCGCGCCGGCGGCACCGCCGCCGAAATCGGTGTCGGTGTGGCCCTCGCCGCTGTCCTGCCGCAGGTGCTCGTATTTCACGCCCGGCCGGATGCTCCAGAATTTCGCCGGCTCGTAGACCGCGTTGAGGTTGCCGAGATACTGCCGCATCCGCGTCTGGCCGGCGAGGCCGAGGTAGCCCACGTCCTGCGCCTGGCGCCGTGCGAACGTCGGCGAGTAGTCCGCGTCCGGGGTCGCCCCGTAGATTTTGCTGCCGGTGACGTTCGTGTCGATCGTCGTGACCATGCCGCCGGCGGAGGCGCGCAGCTTCTCGTGGAAGATGCGCTCGTAGAAACCGTGACCAGCGAACAGATCCGTTGACGCGCCGTCCTGCGAGGTGACGTAGCGGTCCTGGTTCTCCCGGGCGCGGCGGCGCGCGACGTGGCGGTTGCCGATCTTGGTCCGCTCGTAGCGGCCGCCGACCTCCCAGTTCGCCTGCTCCGTGCGCTCGCCCAGGTCGACCGTGACCACGTCGCGCTCCTCGTCGATCAGGTAATACGACGGGATGAACGCGCGCGGGGTCTGGTTGCCCGCGAGATTGGAATCGCCCCAGCGGATCGAGTTCTTCGCACCGTCGCGCGTGCTGCGCTCGTAGCGCAGCCGCAGTTGCGGGCGGTTGGGCGCGAGCGTGCCGAGTTCGAGGGCGAAGAAGCTCCGGTCGAGCGCGAGGTTTTCGTCGAACCACGAGATCGCGAGATCGCGCGGGAGGAAGCGCCCGCCCGAGCCGTCATAGTAAGTGCGGAAACTCCGGAAGTCGGCCTGGACATAGAACGCGTCGAAACGCTCGAAGCGCCCCGCCAGCCGGTAGTCGTCGATGCCCTCGAGGAAGCGCGCGTCGAAACGGAAGAGCGTGTCGTCCGAGCTGCGCGTGACCGTCAGCTCGTCGAGGCCGGCAAAGCCGTCCTTGCGCTGCCGATACCGCTGCTGGAACGCCGGCTGATCACCGTCGACCAGAGCCGCGCCGCCAGCGACGCCGACGGAGCCCGAGACGGTGACCTGCGCGAGGGCACTGTCCGGCGACCACAACGCCGCCAGCCCGAGCACCAGCGCGCCGAGCCGTCGTGACTTCGTTCGTAGTCCCGCCTTCAGGCGGAATCCGATCGCCGAACCCCCGGAAGGCGCGACGACGGACAACGGAAGGTCGCGGGATGATTTCAAGTCGGTGCGGCTCATCAGTAGCGCAGGTTGGAATTCACGTGCGAACCGTGCACCGCCTCGTGGCAGCCGGCGGTCCAGCAGGTGCCGCGGATGACGTTCTGGCTGTGGTCAAAGCCGCCATGCATGATCTGCGTGCCGCTCGCCTGGTTCTGGAAGTGGCACTGGTAACAGAGGCTCGTGCCGCGCGATTTCAGCATCTTGTCGTTCACCGTGCCATGGGGCGAGTGACAGGTGACGCAGCCCTCGCGCATCGCCTCGTGCTCGAAGGTGAAGCGCGCCGTCTGGGCCGGATGGCATTTCGCACAGGTGGCGTTCGAGGCGGCGTGCAGCGACTTCGTGCCGCCGCTCGCGAGGGCATCGCCCTGGTGCGGCTCGTGGCAGCTCGTGCACGCGATCTTGCCGGCGAGGACCGGATGCGTGTGCGGCAGGCTGAACTCCGCGCGCGCATTCGTGTGGCACTGCAGGCAGGTGTCCGGCGCGATCTTCGGATTGATGATCGTGGCGCGCGTGCCGGCCTTGACGTGCAGGCTGCCGGGCCCGTGGCAGGATTCGCAGGAGACGTTCTTCACCTGCCCGGACTCGTCCTTGAGCATGAGGTGCGCATGCGTCGCGTCGTGAAAGGCGCCCGTGATATTGCCGTGGCATTTCGCACAGGCGCCGGAGCCGACGATGGTGGCGCCCGGCACGAACGGCGGCATCAGGATCGTGCGCTCTGTCAGCGTGCAGGAAATCGTGAGCCCCGCCCAGAGAGCGGCCAACCCGAGGACAAAGGTGCGGGGCGTGAAGCGAAGACCGGGGCGCATGGGCGTTTACTTCGCCAGCGTGCGCACCAGCGCGACGAGTTCGGTGATCTCCCGGTCGGAGAGGCCGTCACCAAACGCATCCATCTTCTCCTCCCCCTTCGCATTCTTGCGGCCGAACTTGATCGTCTTGAACAGCGCCTCGTCCGTGTGCTTCGCCATCGCCGCCTTGTCCGTGAGGTCCTTCGCGCCGGACTTGCGACCGAGCCGGGTCTGCGAGCGGCCGTCGGCGCCGTGGCAGTCGACGCAGTGCTTCTCGAAATTGGCCTTCGCCGACAGCGGCTCGGCGGCCGGCGCCAGCGCGGGCAGCGCAGCCAGCAGGGGAACGATCAAAACGAGGCGTAAACGCATGGGGGGCAGGTGGCGGCGGGACACAAGGGAATCGGGAAATTGGCCGACGCCGCAGAAACACATGCGCGCGGCGGCCGCGCGCGATGTTGTTTTGGTAACCATGTTGTTACACCCGGCTCCGGCGCGCTTCCGGCCGCCGCCCGCTTGACCGCCCGACCCCTCACGGCTGAACCTCGGCGCCGCGTGCAGAATGTCGTCATCACGAAACCCTATCGCTTCATCCCGCCGCGGCGCGGGAAGCTGTGGTGGCATCTCTTCCGGCCACTCCTGCCGCTTTACCTGCGGCGCAGCGCCGGCATGCAGCGCGTCGAATCGCGCCACGTCGGCCGCCTGCGCGCCTCGCTCGACGCCGGCCACGGGGTGATCCTCGCGCCCAACCACTGCCGGCCCTGCGATCCGATGGTGCTCGGCCCGCTGTCGTATGAGATCGGCCGGCCGTTCCACATCGTCGCGAGCTGGCACGTCTTCAACCAGAACGCGCTCCAGTCCTTCCTGCTGCCGCGGCTCGGGGTGTTCAGCATCTACCGCGAGGGCACGGACCGGGAGGCGTTGAAGACCGCGATGGCCGTCACCGCCGAGGCGCAACGTCCGCTCGTGATCTTCCCTGAAGGCGTCATCTCCCGCCACAACGACAAGCTCAACCATCTCATGGAGGGCACGGCCCTGATGGCGCGCGGCGCCGCGAAACAGCGCGCCGCCGCCAGTCCCCCGGGCCGCGTCGTCGTGCATCCGGTGGCGATCCGCTATTTCTTCGACGGCGACATCGCCACCGCCGTCCCACCCGTGCTGCGCGACATCGAGCACCGGCTCACCTGGCGCCCGCAGGATCACCTGCCGCTGAAGGAGCGCATCGCGCGCATCGGCGGCGCGCTCCTCGCGTTGAAGGAGGTGGAGTATTTCGGCGCCGCCCAGCCGGGCTCGATCGACGAGCGCCTCGCCCGGTTGATCGATCGCCTGCTCGTGCCGCTCGAGAGCGAGTGGGTGAAGGGCCGGCGCGAAAAGGAGATCGTCGGCCGCGTGAAGCTCCTCCGCACCGCCATCGTCGCCGACATGGTCGCGGGCGAGCTCGACGAGGCAGAGCTGCAGCGCCGCTGGCACCACCTCGCCGACATGTATCTCGCGCAGCAACTCTCGCTCTACCCGCCGGACTATCTCGCCGCGAGCCCGACGTCCGAACGCCTCCTCGAGACAGTCGAGCGCTTCGAGGAGGACATGACGGATCGCGCGCGTATCCACTTTCCGATGCGGGCGGTCGTCGAGATCGGCGAGGCGATCGAGGTGTCGCCGGAGCGCGCCCGCGGCCCCGAGGGCGATCCGCTCATGGCCGCCATCCGCAGCCAGCTCGAGTCGATGCTCGCCGGCTCGCGCCCGCGCGAGGTGGCCGACCGGTGAGCGCCGGACCTGTTTGGACCGGATTCACGCGATCATCAGGATTCAGAATCCCATCCCGTAAATCCTGCTAAGGAACCTCTGAAAAATACCACCGAACCAATGTGGAACTCAGGAAAGCAGGAAAAAACACAAGGCAGCGGCGGTTCTTACCCGCAATCCGGCCTTTTTCCTGAGTTCCTGATTTCCACATTTGGTTTGTTCAGAGCATCCTTAATCCAGTCCAGGTTCGCCTTCCTCCTTCCCCATGAAACTGCTCTCCCGTCTCTCCTTCCTCGCGTTCTTCTCGTCGGCCGTCGTAGCCGCCATCGCTGCCGACTCCCGCCCCAAGCTCGTCATGGTCATCGCCGAGCCGGAATACGAAACCGGCACGACGCTGCCGGTGTTCGCCGCGACGTTCCTCTCGCGTGATTTTCGCGTCGCGACCGTCACCGGCTCCGCCAAGCCCGGTGACACCACGCTTTCGCCGATCGCCGAGATCGCCGACGCCGACGTGCTGCTGGTCAGCGTCCGCCGCCGCACTCCGCCCGTCGACCAGCTCGAGGCGATCCGCCGCCACGTGGCCGCCGGCAAACCCGTCGTCGGCATCCGCACCGCCTCGCATGCCTTCGCGCTCGGCAAGGGCCAGACGCTCGCCGACGGGAACGCCGATTGGCCCGCTTGGGATGCGGAGGTGATCGGCGGCAACTACGCGAACCACCACGGCAAGGGCCCGCCCACGACCGTCACGCTCACCGCCGGCGCGCCCGCCGATCATCCGATCCTGCGCGGCGTGTCGCTGCCGTTCACCTCGGCGACCACGCTTTATCGCAACACCCCGCTGCGGCCGGGAGCCGTCGCGTTAATCACCGGCACGATTCCCAACCAGCCACCGGAGCCGCTGGCGTGGACGTTCACGCGGGCCGACGGCGGCCGGACGTTCTACACGTCGCTCGGCGGGCCCACGGATTTCCAGAACCCGGCCTTCACGCGCCTGCTCCGCAACGGCCTCCTCTGGGCCGTCGGTCCCAAGTAGCGCCCGCGTCGGCCGCGTCGCGGCCCGCCACCACTCCCTCGGTCAATAACCACCCGGCGCCGGCAGCGGCGCGATCGCCTGCGCAATGCCCGCCTCGAGCTGCTCCCAGTTGAACGGCTTCATCACCACGGCATGCGCGCCGAGGCCGCGCGCCATCTTCAGGCAGTCGTTCCCCTCCATGTAGCGGCCGCCACCCGAGATCGCCAGGATGCGCGCCGCGGGCTGCGCTTTCCGCAGTGCGGTGATGAGATCGAGGCCGTCGCCGTCCGGCATCAGCACATCCGTGATGACCAGATCAAACGTGCGCATCCGCAGCAGATCGAGCGCTTCCGTCGCGTTGCTCACACAGCGCGCCGTGTGCTTCGCGGCGCGGAGCCAGTGCTCGATCAGCTCCCTGATGGATTCTTCGTCGTCCGCGACGAGGATGGAAAGCGGTTTCATGCGGAAGAGGCGGACTGTTGCGGTTCGCCGCCGGGATTCAAGCGCCCCATACGCAATCCGCTTGGCGTAAGGCGCCGCGGTCATGACGCGATTACTGCAAATCGGATTTGAACCGGTCCGCGCCCCGCGCTGACATGCGCGGCCCCATGTCTCCCGCGCTCACCCGTGCCACCCTGGCTTGTTGTCTCGTTCTCGCCGGATCGATGGCCGCCGCCGAGTCGCCGCCCCGGGAGCCGATGAAGCTCATCGCCGAGATGTGCGCGGGCTGCCACGGGCCCAGCCTCGCCGGCGGCACCGGCCCCAATCTGCTGGACGCGACCTGGAAAAACGGCGGCGACGACGAGAGCATCCTGCGCAGCATCCGGACCGGCTTTCCGCAATCCGGCATGGCAGGCTTCGGCGCGGCGCTGTCGGAGCCCGAGCTGACCGCGCTGCTCGGCACCATCAAGCGGCTCACCCGCCAGTTTGCGCTAGGCCTCATCCCGCCCTCGGCACCGGTCGAGCACGCCGTGACGATCCAGAGCGAGCGCCAGAAATTCCGCCTCGAGACGGTCGCCGCGCCGCTCGACACCCCGTGGGGCATCGTCTTCCTCCCCGACGGCCGGATGCTCGTGAGCGATCGCGTCGGCGTGATCCGCTTGATCGAGCACGGCACCCTGCGCCCCGACCCGATCCGCGACACGCCGAAGCCCTTCGTCCGGCAGGACGGCGGCTATCTCGATCTGATCGCGCATCCCGACTACGCGACGAACGGCTGGCTTTACCTCGCCTACACCGAACTGGCCGACAACCGCCGCGCCTCGATGACCCGGATCGTCCGCGGCCGGATCCGCGACGGCGCCTGGATCGATCAGCAGGACATCTTCCGCGCCGACCAGAAGCTCTACTACAATGACACCAGCCACTACGGCTGCCGCTTTCTCTTCGATCGCAGCGGGCATCTTTTCTTCTCGCTCGGGGATCGCGGCGAGGCGGCCGCGGCCCAGGATCTGGGCAGTCCGCTCGGCAAGATCCACCGCGTCACGGACGACGGCCGCGTGCCGCCGGACAATCCCTTCGCCGGCCGGCCGGGCGCGCTCGGCTCGATCTGGTCCTACGGCCACCGCCATGTGCAGGGCCTCCAGTATCACTCCGCCACCGGCAAACTCTGGGCGACCGAGCACGGCCCGCGCGGCGGCGACGAGCTGAACCGCATCGAGCCGGGCCGCAACTACGGCTGGCCCGTCATCTCGCAGGGTCTCGCCCAGGCCCGCGAGAAGATCGAAGGCACCGAGCGCGCGGGCCTGGAAGCACCGCTCGCCTGGTGGACGCCGTCGATCGCGCCCGCCGCGATCGAGTTCTACGCCGGCGAGCGGTATCCGCAGTGGAAGCACAGCCTTTTCCTCGCGAGCCTGGTCGGCCGCCATCTGCGCCGGATCGAGACCGATGGCGACCGGGTCGTGCACCAGGAGGTCCTCTTCAGCGAACAGGGCCGCGTGCGCGACGTCGTGACCGGTCCGGACGGCCTGCTCTACGTCGCGCTGAACAACCCCGGCCGCATCGCGCGCTTGGTGCCGGTGGAATAGAAGCTCCAAGCACCAACCTCCAAGCTCCAGAGAAGAACCAAGACCAAACGCCGAAGGCCCTCTCGTTTCGCCGGCTGTTTTGATTGCTTGGCGCCTGGAGCTTGGAGCTTCTCAAGCCGTTTCCAACGGCTTGAGCCCGCGCTCGATCGCCGCGCGCCGCCCCTCGAGGAACGGCGGCAGCGCGAGTTTTTCGCCGAGCGCGTTCATCGGCTCATCCGCGGCGAAACCGGGGCCGTCCGTCGCGATTTCGAAGAGCACGCCGTTCGGCTCGCGGAAATACAGGCTGCGGAAATAAAACCGATCGACCGGACCGCTCGAGCGCATGCCCGTCTGCACGAGCCGCTCCGCCCAGGCGTTGTAGTCCGCGAGATTCGGCGTGCGGAAGGCCACGTGGTGCACGCCGCCCGCGCCGGGCGACGCTGGACGGGCGCCGGGCTCGACCAGCACGTGCAGCTCCGCCTGCGGCCCCGCCCCGCCCATCTGGTAGACGTGCACGTCGCGCTCCGCGCCGGCCGGGCCGTCCGTCGCCAGCGAGTAGCCGCGCACCTGCTTCATGGCCATCACCCCCGTGAGGACGGCGTCGGTGGGCCGGACATCCGGCACGCTGATCGTGATCGGCCCGAGGCCGCGGATCTGGTGCTCGGGCGGCACGGGACTCTTCGCCCACGGGTGCGCCTCGCCGGGCGTGTCGTCGACCACGAGACTCAGCCGCTGCCCCTCGAAATCCTCGAAGTCCAGCGTCGCGCGACCGTCCCGCGTCGCGATCTTCCCGCTTGCGATCCCGAGGTCCGCAAAGCGCCGCTCCCACCACGCCAGCGCGGCGGACGTGGCGACGCGCAGTCCCGTGCGGACGATGCTGTGGGTCCCGCGGCGCTCGCGCCCGACCGGCCAGTCGAAGAACGTGATATCCGTGCCGGGCGAGGCGAGCCCGTCGGCATAGAAAAGATGATACGCCGACACGTCGTCCTGGTTGACGGTCTTCTTCACAAGCCGCAGCCCGAGGGTCTG